>NZ_CAKAKL010000011.1 GCF_916619195.1 Inquilinus sp. Marseille-Q2685 | reverse complement strand
GTGGGGAATCGAGAGAGAACTCCAGATTCATCAGCCCTTCGACATCGGTTCGAGTGGCGCCAAACCCCTCCCCCTGCCCCCTCCCGCAAGGGGAGGGGGAGGATGAAAAATCCTGAAAGACCGTTTCTGAGAAGCGAATAGGCTGCCCTCAGCGCCCCGCCGCATAGGCCTGCATCAGCCGCGGCGTGGCGGCGGCGCGCAGCAGGCCGTTGGGGTCGCGGGATGCCGCGACCAGGCGGCCGACGGTCCATTCCGGCGCCTCCTCGAGGTCGTGGCCGCGGCGGCGCAGCTCGGCCAGCACCTCCGGCCCGAAGCTCTCCTCGGCCAGCAGATGGCCGGGCTTGCGCTCGCGCGGGTAGAAGGAGCTCGGGAAATGCGCCGTGTGGAACATCGGCTGCTCGATCGCCTCCTGCAGGTTCAGCCCGTGATGGACATGGCGCAGGAACAGCTGCAGCTGCCACTGCTCCTGCTGGTCGCCGCCGGGCGACCCGAAGGCCAGGTACGGCTTGCCGTCGCGCAGGGCGAGCGACGGGGTCAGGGTGGTGCGCGGCCGCTTGCCCGGCTCCAGGCTGGCCGGCAGGCCGGGCTCCAGCCAGAACATCTGGGCCCGGGTGTTCAGCATGAAGCCGAGCTCCGGGATCACCGGCGAGGATTGCAGCCAGCCGCCCGACGGCATCGCCGCCACCATGTTGCCCCAGCGGTCGACCGCGTCGATGTGGACGGTGTCGCCGCGCCGGGCCGACAGCATGTCGGCCATGGTCGGCTCGTTCGCCGCCAGGTCCTTCAGCGCGGTGCCGCTGACCCTGGACAGGCGCTCCAGCGCCGCCATCACCCGGTCGACCTGCGCCTCGTAACCGGGCACCCGGCCGGGCCGCAGCTCGCGCGAGGCGGCGGAGCCGATCAGGCCGCGCCGGGCGCCGTTGTAGGCGTCGGACAGCAGGGCCTCGACCGGCACGTCGACGAAGTCGGGGTCGCCGTAATAGGCCTCGCGATCGGCGAAGGCGAGCTTCATCGCCTCGGCCACAATGTGCACGAAATCGGCGCTGGCCGGGCCCATCGACGCCAGGTCGATGTCCTTCAGCAGGGCCAGGGTCTGCAGGAACACCGGGCCCTGGCCCCAGGGCCGGATCTTGGCCAGGGTGTGGCCGTGATAATCGTAGGTCAGCGGCGCCTCGTATTGCGGCGGCCAGCCCGCCATGTCGTCGCCGGTGATGACGCCGCGATGGCGCCGGCCGCTCTCGTCCATCACCTCGGTGGTGCGGGCGAAGCGGTCGACCGCCTCGGCCACGAAGCCGCGGTAGAAGGCGGCGAAGGCCGCATCGGCCTGGCGCTCGCGGTCGCCGCCGACGGCCTCGGCCTCGCGGATGATCCGCTTCCAGGTCTCGGCCAGGGCCGGGTTGCGGAACAGCTGCTTCGCCTTCGGCGCCGACCCGCCCGGCAGGAACACGGCGGCGGAGGTCGGCCATTCGGTCTCGAAGAACTCCTTCAGCCCGGCGATGGTGTCGGCGACGCGCGGCAGCAGCGGGTGGCCGCCCTCGAGATAGTGGATCGCCGGCTCCAGCACGTCGCGCACGGTCAGCGAGCCGTAATCGCGCAGCAGCACCATCCAGGCGCCGAAGGAGCCGGGGACGACGGTGGCCAGGAGGCCGTTGCCGGGGATCAGGTCCAGCCCCTCGGCCTTGTAGTGCTCGATGGTGGCGCCGGCCGGGGCCGGGCCCTGGCCGCACAGCACCTCGGTCCGGCCGGTCGCGGCCGAATGGAACACCACCGGCACGTCGCCGCCGGGGCCGACCAGATGCGGCTCCACCACCTGCAGCACGAAGGCGGCGGCGATGCAGGCGTCGAAGGCGTTGCCGCCGCGCTCCAGCATCGCCATGCCGGCGGCGCTGCCCAGCCAGTGGGTCGAGGTGACCATGCCGAAGGTGCCGAGCAGCTCGGGGCGGGTGGTGAACATGCGTGTCTCTCAGCTTTCGCGGGGGTCGAGGGCGTCGCGCAGCCCGTCGCCCAGCAGGTTGAAGCCCAGCACGACCAGGAAGATCGCGCCGCCCGGGAAGATCGACATCCAGGGCGCCTGGGTCATGAAGTTCTTGGCGGTGTTCAGCATCGAGCCCCAGGACGGGCTCGGCGGCTGCTGGCCGAGGCCGAGGAAGGACAGGCTGGCCTCGGCGATGATGGCGGTGGCGATGGTCAGCGTCGCCTGCACGATCAGGGGCGGCAGCACGTTCGGCAGGATGTAGCGGATGATGATCCAGCGATGGGGCAGGCCGATGGAATGGGCGCCCTCGACATAGTCCTCTGTCTTCACGCTCAGCACCTGACCGCGGGTCAGGCGGATGAAGATCGGCATCGCCGACAGGCCGATCGCGATCATGGCGTTGGTCAGGCTGGGGCCGAGGAAGGCGGCCAGCGCGATCGCCAGGATCAGGAAGGGGATGGCCAGCATCGCCTCGGTGGCGCGCGAGATGGCGCCGTCGATCAGGCCGCCGTAGTAGCCGGCCACGAGCCCGAAGGGAACGCCGACGGCCAGCGCGATGGCGACCGAGATCACCCCGGCCATCAGCGAGGAGCGGGCACCGTAGGCGAGGCGGGTGAAGATGTCGCGGCCGAGATCGTCGGTGCCCAGCCAATGCGCGGCCGACGGCGCCTTGCGGATGGCGGTGAAGCTGGTCTGCAGCGGGTCCTGCGGCGTCACCAGCGGCGCCAGCACGGCGAGCAGCACGAAGGCCAGCACCAGGATCGCACCGACCACCGCGCTCCGGTTGCGCAGGAACTTGTCGAGGCCGCGGCTGCGCCGCTTCCGTGCGGGGGCTTCGGTGCCCAGGGCGGTCGCGGTCATGACGGGTGCCTCAGCCGCGGGTTGATCAGGATGTACAGCACGTCGGCCAGCAGGTTCATGGCGATGAAGCCGATGGCGGTGCACAGCACCACGCCCTGGACCACGGCGTAGTCGCGGTTGAACACGGCGTCGACGATCAGCTTGCCGAAGCCGGGGATGGTGAAGACCTGCTCGGTCAGCACCGCGCCGGCCAGCAGCTCGCCGAACAGCAGCGTCACCAGGGTGACGATCGGCACCAGCGCGTTGCGGAAGGCGTGCTTCAGCACCACGGCAGGGCCCAAGAGGCCCTTGGCCCGGGCGGTGCGGATGTAGTCCGACCGCAGCACGCCGAGCATGGCCGACCGGGTGTGCCGCATCAGCGTCGCGGCCAGCGCGTTGCCCAGCACGAAGGACGGCATCAGCATGGTCTTGAGGCTGAGCCAGAGGTCCTGCGACGGCGGCACGTAGCCGGAGGCGGGCAGGAGGCGCCATTCCACCGACACCAGCAGGATCAGCATGATGCCGAGCCAGAAGTTCGGGATCGACAGGCCGGACAGGGCGAAGATGTTGGCGGCGTAGTCGACCGTCGTGCCCTTGCGCACCGCGGCGACGATGCCGGCCGGGATGCCGATCAAGAGGGCGAAGACCATGGCCATGGCGGCCAGCTGGATGGTCACCGGCAGCTTCTGGGCGATCAGCTCGGTCACCGGCGCATCGGTGCGCAGCGAGATGCCGAAATCGCCCTGCGCCACCTGGCCGATCCAGGCGAGATACTGCACCGGGATCGGGTCGTTCAGCCGGTACTTCTCGCGCAGGTAGTCCAGCACGGCCGGGTCGCGCTCCTCCCCCGCCATGGTCAGCACCGGGTCGCCCGGCAGCAGCTTCTGCAGGGCGAAGACCAGCATCGACACCAGGATCAGCGTCGGCACGGCCACCATCAGCCGGCGCAGGATGATCCCGGTCATGGGTGGCTCTCCACCACGCCAAGCCCATCCTCCCCCTCCCCTTGCGGGAGGGGGTTGGGGGAGGGGGTGGCGCCGTTGGCACCGGTGCATCCCGCCGCGCTCGGCCGGCGCGGGTGGAGAGATACCCCTCCCCCTGACCCCCTCCCGCAAGGGGAGGGGGAGGATGAATGAGGCATGGCGCGGCGGACGAGCATCCTCAGCCCTCGATGCTCATGCCCTTCAGGCGGATCATGCCGTCGGGATAGGCGGTGAAGCCCTTCACCTTCTTCGACAGCACGAAGGGCCAGGGCTGGTAGTAGGTGTAGATGATCGGCAGCTCGTCCTCGAGGATCGCCTGGGCCTGGTCGTACAGCTCCTTGCGCTTGGCCTGGTCCGGCGTCTGGCGGGCGGCGTTCAGCAGCTCGTCGACCTTGGGGTTGCAGTATTTGCCGTCGTTCAGATTGCCCTGGCAGGTGACGAAGGCGTGGATGTTGCCGTCAGGGTCGACGCGGCCGGACCAGCCGACCTGCTCGGCCTCGAAATTGCCCTGCTGGCCTTCCTTCATCATCGCCGCGAACTCGGTGGCGCGCAGCTTGATGTCGAAGCCGGCCTCCGACGCCATCGCCTGGATCAGCTCGGCGATCTGCTGCGCAGTGGTCCCGGTGCCGAACACCAGCTCGAACGACACCTTCTCGTGCCCCGCCTCCTTCAGCAGCTGCTTGGCCTTCTCGACGTCGCGGGCCCGCACCGGGAACTTGTCGCTGAAATAAGGGCTGGCCTTGGGAAAGGGCTGCTGCGCCGGGGGGTAGATGCCGGCCCCGACCACCTGGTTGATCGCCTCGCGGTCGATCGCCAGCTCCAGCGCCTGGCGCACCCGCTTGTCCTGGCCCAGCGGGTTCTTCGACCGATCGCCGTTGTTGGTGTTGATGGTGATGCCCTGGTAGCCGATGCCGGTGACCGGCGCGAACACCAGCTCCGGATCGGCCTTCACCGCCTCGACGTCGGACGGGGCCAGCCGCTCCAGCATGTCGAGGTCGCCGGCCTTCAGATTGGCCAGGCGCACGGTGGTGTCCGGGATCGGCTGGAACACCACGCGGTCGATCTTGTAGTTCGCGGCGTCCCAGTAGCCCGCATATTTCTGCAGCACGATGCGGTCGTTCTGCACCCGCTCGACGAAGCTGTAGGGGCCGGAGCAGACGGGCTTCTGGCCGAAATCGCCGCCGGCGAAGGCCTTCGGCGCCAGCATCATGCCGGCGCGGTCGGACAGCTGGGCGAGGACGGTCGCGTCGGGCCGGGACAGCTTGACCGCCACCGTCTTCGGGTCGACCGCGACGACCTCGGCCACCGAGGCCAGCTCGCTCTTGCGCAGGCTGTCCGGCAGGGTGCGCGCGCGGTCGAGATTGGCCTTCACCGCGCCGGCGTCGATCGGCTCGCCATCCTGGAAGGTGGCGCCCTCGCGCAGGGTGAAGGTCAGGGTCAGGTTGTCGTCGCTCCAGGTCCAGCCGGTCGCCAGCTTCGGCACGAAGCCGAGCTTCTCGTCGATGTCGATCAGCTTGTCGCAGAGCGAGGCGAAGACGATGCGGCCGACGAAGGTGCGGGCCCGGTGCGGGTCCAGCACGTCGGGATCCTCGTTCAGGCCGATCCTGAGCGTGGTCTGGCCATAGGCGGTGCCGCTGAGCAGCAGGCCGGCGAGGAGGGCGAGGACTGGGCGTGCGCGCATGGAATGAGCCTCCTGTCTGTTCTTATGGGCGGGCCGCCTGGGCCTGGCGGGCACGGTACAGCGACAGCCGCGCGGCCAGGCGGGGCGGGGTGGGCGGCGCGGCCAGGGCGCCGGCCCCGGCGTCCTGGATCTCGCGCCAGAAATGGCAGGCGACGCTGCGCCCCGGCTCGGCCTCCTCCGCCGGCGGCCGGACCTGGCTGCAGATCGGCTTCGCATGCGGGCAGCGGGTGTGGAAGCGGCAGCCGGGGGGCGGCGCGGTCGGGCTGGGCACGTCGCCCTGCAGCAGCGTCTTCGGCTTGCGCCCGGCCGGGCTGGGCACCGGGATCGCCCGCATCAGCGCCTGGGTGTAGGGATGCAAGGGCGCGTCGAACAGCGCGTCGACCGGCGCCTGCTCGACGATCTCGCCGAGATACATCACCGCCACCCGGTCGCTCATGTGCCGGATCACCGCCAGGTCATGGGCGACGATCACCAGCGTCAGGCCGAAGCGCTCCTTCAGCTCCTCCAGCAGGTTGATCACCTGCGCCTGGATCGAGACGTCGAGGGCCGAGACCGGCTCGTCGCCGACGATCAGCACCGGCTGGCCGGCCAGCGCCCGGGCGATGCCGATGCGCTGGCGCTGGCCGCCGGAGAACTCGTGCGGATAGCGGCCGGCATGGTCCGGCAGCAGCCCGACGATGCGCAGCAGCTCCGCCACCTTGTCGCGCTGTTCGGAGCCGCGGGCCAGGCCGTGCAGCCAGATCGGCTCGCCGACGATGTCGCCGACCGTCATCCGCGGGTTCAGCGAAGCATAGGGGTCCTGGAACACGATCTGCAGCTCGCGCCGCAGCGCCCGCATTTCCTTGGGCGGCAGGGCGGTCAGGTCGCGGCCGCGATAGATCACCTGGCCGGCGGTCGGCTCGATCAGCCGCAGCAGCAGCCGGCCGAGGGTGGACTTGCCGCAGCCGGATTCGCCGACCACGGCGAAGGTCTCGCCCGGCCGGATCGCCAGCGACACGCCGTCGACCGCGTGCACCACCGGCGACCCGCCCAGCAGGCTGCGGCCGCCGCCGAAGCGCTTGACCAGGCCCTTGCCTTCCAGAAGGGGGGCCGCTTCGGGATGCCCGTTCATGCGGGACCTCGTTGAGACGTCATCCCCTCACAGTCATTGCGAGGAGGCGAAGCCGACGAAGCAATCCAGGGGCCAATGCGAGCGGCCCTGGATTGCTTCGCTGCGCTCGCAATGACGAAGTGGGGAATTGCGAGGTGGTTCCTCATCCCGCAGCTCCCCCCTGCTGCTCCAGCGGCGCGAACCAGCAGGCGGCGCGGTGGCCCGGCCCGACCGGCATCGCCGGCGGCGTTTCGGCGGTGCAGCGCGGCGCGGCGAAGGGGCAGCGCGGGGCGAAGCGGCAGCCCGGCGGCATGCGGTCGGCCGGCGGCACCGTGCCGGGGATGGTGGCCAGGCGCCCCTCGCGCCGGCCGAGCGACGGCACCGATCCCATCAGCCCGATGGTGTAGGGGTGCTGCGGATCCTCGAAGATGGCCTCGACCGGGCCGGATTCGACGATGCGCCCGGCATACATCACCGCGACATGGTCGGCGACCTCCGCCACCACGCCGAGGTCGTGGGTGATCAGGATCATGGCGGTGCCGGTCTCGTCCTGCAGCCGCCGCACCAGCGCCAGGATCTGCGCCTGGATGGTGACGTCCAGCGCGGTGGTCGGCTCGTCGGCGATCAGCAGCTGCGGGTCGTTGGCCAGGGCCATGGCGATCATGGCGCGCTGGCGCATGCCGCCCGACAGCTGGTGCGGATAGGCGTCCAGCCGCTTCTCCGGCGCCGGGATGCGCACCCGGCGCAGCATCTCCAGCGCCCGGTCGCGCGCCTCGGCCTTGCTGACCGCCTTGTGCCGACGGATGCCCTCGGCGATCTGGTCGCCGATGGTGAAGGCCGGGTTCAGGCTGGTCATCGGCTCCTGGAAGATCATCGCCATGCGGCTGCCGCGCAGGTCGGCACGCTGCCGGTCGGCCAGGCGGAACAGGTCATGCCCCTCGAACCGGGCGCTGCCGGAGGTGATGCGCGCCACCGGCGGCAGCAGGCCCATCAGGCCGAGCGCGGTGATGCTCTTGCCGCAGCCGGATTCGCCGACGATGCACAGCGTCTCGCCGCGGGCGACGGAGAAGGAGACGCCCTCGACCAGGTTGCGGCCGGGCGACAGCGACAGGGCGAAGTCCCGCACCTCCAGCACCGTCTCGCGCGCCGGTTCCGCGGCGGCGGCCGGGGCGCGGGCGATTCGGGCGTCAGAGACCGAGGCCATCGGCCGCCTCCGCGCTGTCGCCGGGACGGGTCATCCGGTCCTGCGCCGTGTCCTGCGGCGCCGGCTCGCCATGCATCGCCGCCTCGAGATTGGCGTGCAGCGCCAGCAGGTGGCGCCGCATCGCCGCCTCGGCCCCGGCGCCGTCGTGCCGGGCGATGGCGGCGACGATGTCGGCATGCTGGCTGGTGTAGGCGCGCAGGCGGATACGGTTGCGCGCCGCCTCGCGCAGCCGGCGCCAGGACGGCGACTGGCGGATCCGGTCGATGCAGTCGAACAGCGCCAGCAGCAGGCCGTTGCCGGCGGTCTCGGCGATGTGGCGGTGGAAGGCGCTGTCCCACAGCTCGTGGCCGTCGCTGTCCATGCTGGCCGCGGTCTTGCGCTCGATCCGGCGCAGCGCGGCGATGCTGTCGGGCGAGGCCTTCAAGGCGGCGAGGCGGGCCAGCGCCGGCTCGATGTTCAGCCGCGCCTCCATCACCTCCAGCGGGCTGGTGCGGTCGGCGAGCGACGCGATCAGATGCGGCTGCACCGGCGGCCGCTGGCCGGCGAAGGTGCCCTTGCCCTGGTGGCGCCAGATCCGGCCCTCGGCCTCCAGCACCTCCAGCGCCCGGCGCACGGCGCGGCGGCCGACGCCGATCCGCCCGGCCAGGTCGCGCTCGGCCGGCAGCTGCCATTCGGCGCGGTCGCCCTCGGCGTCCAAGAGCGCGCGCAGCCGTTCCAGCGCCACGCTGGAATTCGACACGCCGCGCGATGGGGATGAAACCACCTCAGCCATTGGTCTCCCAAAGGCTGCGTCCGCCGTTCCGGCTCCGAGCCATCTGCCAGTCCCTGATGTCCGTGAGGACGCCTGGCCCGTCGATCCTGAGGATCGATCATGGCGCGCGGCGCCGCTTCATCTTGCCGGACAGCCAAGCGCAAAGGGAACCAATTTGCAAATGGTTTCCTGGGTGGTAGCGTCGTTCGATGGAAGAAGCGGCGTAGGTTGGGTTCGCGGATGCGAACCCAACATGGCCATCGGCAGTGCCAGCGTCGGGATGTTGGGTTCGCGTATCGCGAACCCATCCTACGCAGCCATGCCTCCAAACTGTCATGCCCGGGCTTGACCCGGGCATCCAGAAGGTCTCGACGCTCTCTGGATTGCCGGGTCAAGCCCGGCAATGACACTTGTGGGATGGGCGCCCCTACGGCGTGTCCCGCTTCAGGTCCAGCCAGTCGCGCTCCGCCTCGGTCAGGGTGACCGACAGGCCCTCGATGTTGCGGCGGCTCTCGTCCAGCGTGCGCGGGCCGGAGAGGGCGAAGGTGGCGAAGGGCTGCGATAGCACCCAGGCCATGGCGATCTGCACCGGGCTGGTGCCCTTGGCCTCGGCCAGGGCGATGGCGCGGCGTCGCCGTTCGAAATTGTCGTCGGCGTGCCAGGACCGTGCGATCTCCGGCTCCTCCGCCGCCCGATCCGGATCGCCGCGCCCGGTGAAGAAGCCGCGAGCGGTGGAGGACCAGGCGAACAGCGCCGTGCCGCTCTCCTCCAGATAACCCAGCCACTCCGGGTCGCGGGCCGAGACGCAGCCGGCCCAGACCGGCTCGACCATCCGGGCCAGGGCCAGGTTGTTGCTCAGCACCGTAAAGCCGGTCTTGCCGTTGCGCCTGGCGTAGTCGTTGGCGGCCCGGAACCGCTCCAGGCTCCAGTTCGAGCCGCCGAACACGCCGATCCTTCCCTCGCGGTGCAGCGCGTCGAGCACGTCGACGAACTCGCCGACCGGCACCTCGGGGTTGTCGCGGTGCAGGAAGTAGATATCGACGCGGTCGGTGCGCAGCGCCTCCAGGCTCTGCTCCAGCTGGCTCCGCGCCGCCTCCGGCGTGCAGTTCGGGGTGTGCGCGCCCTTGCCGATCAGGACGATGCGGTCGCGGACGCCGCTTCTCGCCAGATATTCGCCGAACAGCGCCTCGCAGCCGCCGCGCATGTAGATCCGGGCGGTGTCGAAGCAGTTGCCGCCGCGCTCGATATAGTCGTCGAACAGCGGCGCCGCCTTGGCCAGGTCGTCCTGGTTGTCGACGCCCATCACCATCCGGGCCACCGGCGTCGCGACGCCGGGGATCGTGCCGTAAATCATTGTGCTTCCCTTATTCCGCCCGCCAGCAGGCCACGCCCTGCGGCGGCACCACGGGCCCGCCCAGCAGGTAGCGGCCGGCATCCTTCACCGGCGCCGCCCAGTCGATCTCGCCGTAGTTGAAGGCGAAGGTCAGGTTGCCGCGGCGGCGCAGCCGCACCGCCTCCGGCAGCTCGGTCAGCGGCAGCCCGACGCTGCCGAGCAGGTCGGCGATGACGCCGCGCAGCAGCGCCGGGTCCGGCCAGCCGGCCAGGTAGAAGCGGTTGCCGTCGCCGACCAGGGCCGGGGCGCCGTCGGCGAAGCTGGCCTGCACCGGCAGGTCGGTCTCCAGCCATTCGCGCCAGCGGCGGATGGATCCTTTCAGGCCGGGGCCTTCCACCGGCTCCACCAGGTTCGGGCGCAGCGAGGCGACCTGGGTCACCTTCACCGGCAGCAGCTCCTGCAGCGGGCCCGGCGGCAGCTCGTCCGGGATGCTGAAGTCGCGGGTCTTGGAGCCGGTGCGCGGGCCGAACAGGGTGATGGCGTCGGTGGCGGCGAAGGCCTGCAGCGCCGCCTCCGACACCGTCGCCAGGCTGGGCACCACCACCGCCTTGTAGCCGGCCAGGGACGCGCCGGGGCGGACGAAATCGACATCCAGGCCGAGGCGGCGGATCGCCTCGTACCAGCGGAACGCCAGGTCGGTGTAGCGGAAGTCGCGGCCCTGCGGCTGGATCCGGGTGATCCAGGAGGTCTCGTAGTCGAACACCAGCGCCACCGGGGCGGGGGCGGAGGCGGGCAGGGCGCCGATCCGTGCCAGCTCCTGCCCGACCTGCGTCGCCTCCTGCCCGCCGGGGGACAGCTTGCGGTCCGGCCGGTTCAGCCCGGCATGCATCTGCTCCTGCGCGAAGGGGCATTGCCGCCAGCGGAAATAGCTGACCACCTCGGCGCCATGGGCCAGCGCCTCCCAGCTCCACAGCCGGACCATGCCGGGCTTCGGCACCGGGTTCCAGGCGGCCCAGTTCACGGGACCCGGCTGCTGCTCCATCACCCACCAGCGGCCGCGGCCGACGGCGCGGTACAGGTCGTGGTTGAACGGCGCCAGGTCCGGGTGCGAGGTACGGGCCCAGCGCGCCCGCTCGTCATCGTCGCAGGCGATCTTCTCCAGCGTGCCCAGCGGGTAGCTGTCCCAGGACGCGATGTCGAGGTCCTCGCCCAGCGGCCAGTGGTCGAACTCCTGGAAGAAGCCCATGAAGTTGTGGGTGACGAAGCGGCCCGGCGAATGCCGGCGGATGATCTCGACCTGCATCCGGTTGTAGGCGGCGACCTGGTCCGAGGCGAAGCGCCAATAGTCCAGCCGGGCCGCCGGGTTGGTCTCGGTCACCGCGCCGACCGGGGCGACGATCTCGTCGAAGCCGCCGACCTCCATCGACCAGAAGACATTGCCCCAGGCCTGGTTCAGCGCCTCCGGCGTCTGGTAGCGGTGGCGCAGCCAGGTCCGGAAGGCGGCGACGTCCTCGCGGCCGTAGGACAGCACGGTGTCGTGGCAACCGAACTCGTTGTCGGTCTGCCAGCCGGCGACCGCGTCATGGGCGCCGTAGCGCCGCGCCACCTCCTCGGTGATCCGCGCGCTCTCGCGCAGCCAGGTGCGGCTGGAGAAGCTGGTGTGCCGGCGCGATCCGAAGCCGCGGGTGCCGCCATGCTCGTTCACCGGCAGGATGTCCGGGTGGCGGTCGACCAGCCATTTCGGCGGCGTCGCCGTCGGCGTGCACATCACCACCTTCAGCCCGGCCGCGCCCAGCGTGTCGATGGCGCGGTCGAGCCAGCCCCAGTCGAAGCGACCCGGCTCCGGCTCGATCCGCGACCAGGCGAATTCGGCGATGCGGACGAAGGTGATGCCGACCTCGCGCATCCGGCGGGCATCGTCCTCCCACCACTCTTCGGGCCAATGTTCCGGGTAATAGCAGACGCCGAGCATTCGGAAGCCTCGTCAGGAGCGAAGGGTGGGACGCTACTTCACCGCGCCGGCGGTGATGCCGGCCACGAAGTAGCGCTGCAGGAAGATGAAGACGACGAGCATGGGCACGGTCAGCAGCATGGCCCCGACCATCAGGGCGCCCCAGGGCACGACGTTGAGGCCGATCAGGCTGCCCAGCGCCACCGGCGCGGTGCGGGCGCCCGGCTGGGTCGCGACCAGCAGCGGCCACAGGTAGTTGTTCCAGGAGGCGAGGAACAGGATGATCGCCAGCGCCGCCATGCTGGGCCGCACCAGCGGCAGGGCGATGGTGAAGAAGATCCGGCCCTCGCGCGCGCCGTCGATGCGGGCGGCGTCCAGCAGCTCCTGCGGCAACGACAGGAAGGTCTGGCGCATGAACAGCACGCCGATCGAGTTGAACAAGGGCGGCACGATCACCGCGATCCAGGTGTTGGACAGGCCCAGGTCGCGGGCCACCAGCACGTATTGCGGGATGATCACCACGGCATAGGGCACGGTCAGCGTCGCCACCAGCAGGCTGAAGGTCGCCTGCTTGCCGACGAACCGGAACCGGGCGAAGGCGTAGCCGGCCATGCTGGTCAGCAGCAGCGACAGCACCGCCGAGACGGTGGCGATGCCGATCGAGTTCAGCATCGCCCGGCCGAATTTCGCCGTGTCGTCGAGGAAGGCCCAGTTCTCCAGCAGGTTGCCGCCCGGCGTCAGCGGCAGCTCCGGCGAGAAGATGGCATAGTCCGGCAGGGTGGCGAACACCGCCATGAGGTAGAGCGGCGCCAGCCACAGCAGGGCCAGGGGGGCCATGCCGCCGGTCAGGGCCCAGGTTCCCCAGCGGCGGCGCGATCCGATGGTGCGGAGCATCGCCATTTCTCCTCAGGCGTTCCGGCCGCGGGTGAGCATCAGGTTGAGCGCCGCCATCACCGCCGCCATGGCGGCGATGGTGTAGGCGATCGCCGCGGCGTAGCCGAAATTCAGGCTGACGAAGCCCTGCTTGTAGAGATAGGTGCCGAGCGTCTCGGTGGCGCCGCCCGGCCCGCCGCGCTCGGTGATCAGCCAGGGCTCGGTGAACAGCTGCATAGTGCCGATGATCGACAGCACCAGGCAGAAGATCACGATCGGCTTCAACAGCGGCAGGGTGATGCGGAAGAAGCGGTCGACCGGGGTGGCGCCGTCGATCGACGCCGCCTCGTACAGGTCGCGCGGGATCGACTGCAGCCCGGCCAGGAGGATGATGGCGTTGTAGCCGGTCCAGCGCCAGGTCACCGCCACCATGATCGTGGCCATCGCCGCATTCGGGTCGTGCAGCCAGTCGATCGGACCCAGGCCCAGCGCCGCGAGGCCGTGGTTGACCGCGCCGAACTGGCCGTTGAACAGCAGCCGGAACACCACCGAATAGGCGACGTCGCTGACCACCACCGGGGCGAAGAAGGCGAAGCGGTAGATCGGCCGCAGCTTGAGCAGCGGCGAGTTCAGGGCCAGGGCCAGCAGCGTGGCCAGGGCCAGCATCACCGGCACCTGGATCACCAGGATGGTCAGCGTGTTCTTCAGCGCTTCCTGGAAGGCGCGGTCGACCAGGAGGCGCCGCCAGTTGATCGCGATGTTCCAGGCCCAGGGATTGACCCGCGTGTTCTGCAGCGACAGCAGCGCCGAATCGATGATCGGCCAGCACCAGAACACGGCGAAGACGAGGAGATAGGGCAGGAGGAACCAGTACGGCGCCAGCGCGTGCCGCCGGCGCCGCCACCCGAGGCTGGCCTCCGACGGGGCGGCGGCCGGGGCCCCGCGTGTCCGCGGGGCCTGGAGGCCGGCTCGGGTGGCGGTTCCCATCACGCAGCCCCCGTCACTCGGCGACGGGAAGGCCGGTGGCGGCGGAGATCTGCTCGGCCGCCTCGTCCAGGGTCTCCTTGGCCGACTTGCCGCTTCCCTTCAGATAGGCCAGCAGGATGCCGTCGGCGATGTTGTCGGCCTCGGCGAAGTACTGGGTGCCGCGGGCCGGCTTGATCTGCTGCAGGGTGTTCAGCACAACCTCCCAGATCTTCTGCCCGCCCCAATAGGGCTGCGCCTGCTGGACATAGGGGTCGTTGACCGCCTCCGGCAGTGTCGGCACCAGGCCCGAGGCCTTGAGCTGGGTGATCTGGCTGTCCGGCCGGCCGTTCGCGAAGTTGATGAAAGCCAGCGCCGCCTGCGGGTTCTTCGAGGAGGCCGGGATGGCGAGCGAGGAGCCGCCGATATTGGCGGCGCGGTTGCCGCCGGATTCGAAGGCCGGCAGCTGGAAGACGCCCCATTTGCCGCTCAGCTCCGGGGCGTTGCCGCGGATCGAGCCCTCGTACCAGGCGCCGAAGACCGAGCTGGCGAGGCGGTTGGCCTTGATCGCCTGCAGGCTGCCGTCCCAGTCGCCCTCCATGAACAGCCCGGCATCGGTGATCTTCTTCACCGTCTCCAGCGCCTGGACGCAGCCGGGCTGGTTGACCGTGATGTTCTCGCCGCTGTCGTCGAAGAAGGCGCAGCCGGCCTGGTTCGCCAGGATGCGGAACCAGGCCGTGTTGGTCGCGCCGCTGTTGGTGGAGACGAACTTGACGTCCGGGCCGGCCTTGGCCAGCACCGCCTTGCCGGCGGCGATGAAGTCGTCCCAGGTCTGGATCTTGGCCGGGTCGACGCCCGCCGCCTCGTACATGTCGCGGCGGTAGAACACCACGGCCGGCCCGGAATCCCATGGCATGGCGTAGATCTTGTCGCCGACGGTCAGCTCCGCCAGCTTGAATTTCGGGAACTTGGCGAGGAGGTCGGCCTCCTTCGGATCCAGAGACTTCAGGTCCAGGAAGCAGTCCGGGAAACGGGCCCAGAACACCTCGGATTCATGGTTCTCGACCGAATAGACGTCCGGCATGTTGATGCCGCCGGCGGAGCAGCCGGCCAGGCCGCGGTCGTAGACCGGCTGGTTGCCCAGGTCCTCGACCGTCACCTTGACGTTGGGATAGGTCTTGTTGAAGTCGGGCACCACGGCCTTCAGCGCCGTCGCCGCCACGTTCCAGCTCCAGACCGTGATCTCGCCCTTCACGTCCGACTGCGCCATCGCCGGCGCCGTCAGGGTTAAGACGGCCGCGCCGGCCAGGCCGGACATCATGCCGGCGATCCTGCCGAGTCTGCTCATAGGGTCCTCCCTCGTGTCTGGTCCGACGGACGGGTCCAGCCTGCCACAGGCGGGACCGTCTTCGCGGAGCTTATCGTCGCCTTGCGGGGGGAGTATGAATCCGATGGTTTCCGCATGTCGTCCCGATCAGGGACGAATTTTTCCGGGATCCTAAGGTCGACGATGAGCCGAGCCCAGACTGCGCGCATACCGAGGCTGCCGGGCCTGTCCGAGCGGATCGTCAGCGCGGACACGCGGCGCGAGGTGCTGGTGATGCGGCGGGCGCATCAGCACAGCCAGATCGAGCTGAACCTGATGCTGGAAGGGGCGGCGACCTATCTGTTCAACGGCAGGCGGGTGACGATCGGGGCCGGCGATTTCGTGTTCTTCTGGGGCGCGATCCCGCACCAGACCATCGAGGCGTCGAGCCCGGCCAGCTTCGTCTGCCTGTACCTGCCGATCGAGATGTTCCTCAGCGCCGCGCTGGGGCCGCGGCTGAAAAGCGCGGTGCTGGGCGGCGGCATGATCGGCGACCGGGCGCCGCTGCCCTTCGATGCGGCCCAGTTCGAGCACTGGCATGCCGAGCTGACCCTCGGCGACGACCGGATCACCGCCCTGGTGCGGCAGGAGATCGAGCAGCGGCTGCGGCGCAGCGACCTGTGCGGCTGGGAAGTGCTGAGCGACACCGGCGACGGCGCCGCTGCGGCCGAGGGCCGGCACGCCAAGGTCTGGGCCATGGCCGGCTTCATCGCCGCGCATGCGACGGAGCCGATCTCGGTCTCCGACGTCGCCGCCTCGGTCTGCCTGCATCCGAACTACGCCATGGCGATCTTCCGCGAGGCGCTGGGCATGAGCATTGGCGGCTATCTCACCCGCCAGCGCCTGTACGTGGCGCAGGCGCTGCTGCTGTCGACCGACACCGATATCGTCACGGTGGCCTTCGAGGCCGGCTTCGGCTCGGTCTCCCGCTTCTACGAGGCCTTCAGCCGCCACTTCGCCATGCCGCCCCGGCAGTACCGGATCCTCTATCGCGGCGGCGGGTGAGGGGGCCTTTGCCACCCCTTCACCGTCATGGCGAGCCCCGCAGGGGCGTGGCCATCCAGACTGTCGCCATCACATGCTGTGGCTGAAGGACTGGATGGCCACGCTTCGCTCGCCATGACGAGGATGGTCAGTCTACAGCCCGTCCTCTGGCCCCAATGGCTGCCCCAGCATCGTCCGGAATTCTGGTGTCGAGCTGAAAATTCGTTTAATATCAAATAGTTAAATACTATCCGCCACACTTCTTAGCCGAGGCTTAGAGAGATATGTCCGGGTTCCAGATGAAGCCGCCGGCGCAATACCGCCGGCGTCCCGAAGCGCGGCGCGGCCGCTGATGGACCGCGCCTCCCAGGCCGCGCTGGCCAGCGTCTTCGTCGGGGCGCTGGTGCTGGGGCTCAAGTTCCTGGCCTACTGGGTCACCGGATCGATCGCGCTCTACTCCGACGCGCTCGAGAGCATCATCAACGTGGTCGCCGCCGGCGGCGCCTTCGTCGCGCTGTGGATCTCGGCCCAGCCGGCGGACGCCAACCACCCCTACGGCCACACCAAGGCCGAGTACTTCTCGGCGGTGTTCGAGGGGCTGCTGGTGGTGCTGGCCGCGCTGTCGATCCTGCGCGAGGCCTGGTCCGGACTGGTCGACCCCCGGCCGATCGACGCGCCGGCGCTGGGCCTGGCGATCAATGCCGCCGCGTCGGCCATCAACGCCGTCTGGGGCTGGTGCCTGCTGCGCTGGGGCCGCAGCCTCCGTGCCCCCGCGCTGGTGGCGGACGGCCGCCACGTGCTGACCGACGTCTACACCTCGGGCGGGGTTCTGGTCGGGGTCGGCCTGGTGACCCTGACCGGCTGGCTGATCCTCGACCCCATCCTCGCGGCGCTGGTGGCGGTCAACATCCTCTGGTCCGGCTATGTGATGATCCGGGATTCGATCGGCGGGCTGATGGACGAGGCGGTGCCGCCGGAGACCCTGGCCCGCATCCGCGAGGCGATCGCCCGCACCGGCGGCGGCGCGCTGGAGGCCCATGACGTTCGCACCCGGCATGCCGGGCGGCTGACCTTCATCGATTTCCACCTGGTGGTGCCGGGCACGATGAGCGTCTCCGAGGCGCACGAGATCTGCGACCGGATCGAGGCGACGCTGAAGCGGGACATCGGCCCCGACACCGTCATCAGCATCCATGTCGAGCCGGAGGAGAAGGCCAAGCACGGCGGCGTGGCCATCGCCCGGAACCGGCCGCACCGCCCGATGCCGGTGGAGGCTCATGCGGCGGGCGAGCCGACCGCGCCGCCGCGGCGGCGGAGGTTCAGCCGGCGGCGGCGGTGACCAGCACGTCGACCGTGCCGACGCCGTCGAATTCGGCCTCGGCCCGCTGGCCGGGCACGACCTTGTGCACGCCGGTGGTCATGCCGGTCAGCACCCAGCTGCCGGCAGGCAGGTCCCGGCCGCGGCGGCCGAGATGCTCGGCCAGGAAGGCGAGGGAGGCGATCGGCCCGCCGCCGGCGACGCGGGCGGCGCTGCCCTCGCCGACCACCGTGCCGTCGACCCGCATCCGCACGGTCCAGTCGGAGGGCTGGCGGCTGTCCCACTCCGCGATCTCGGCGCCCAGCACCAGGCCGGCATTGTTGCCGAAATCGCTGGCCACGGCGCCGGGGCCGAGGTCGTTCAGCGTTGCCAGCGGGCTGCCGGCGATCTCCATCCCGGCATGGACCGCGGCCACGAAGGGCCGGACCTCCTCGACGGTTCGCGGCCGCGCCTCGGCCGGGATGTCGCGGCCGATCCGCAGCACGAACTCGGCCTCCACCGCGCCGAAGCCGCCCGGGATCACCGGTGTCTCCACCCGCAGCTCGCGGGCGTCGCGGAAGTTGCGGGCGAAGACCGGCCCGGCCAGGCGCGGCGCGTCATAGCGCGGCCGCCAGGTCTCGGCGATGCCTGCCACCTTCCAGCCGACCAGCGCGTCCGTCCACAGGCCGATCGCCTCCTCCTGCACGGCATAGGCGGTCGGGAGATCCGGAGGCAGCGTGCCGGGATAGGCCGGCAGGGCGCGGCCGGCGCGGCGCGCTTCGGTGAAGGCGATGGCCAGGTCGCGGCTCGAACTCATGGCAGGCTCCGTCGGCTGATCTGCATTCTTGTGTATGGTAGTATGGGCTGTTATGCAAGGCGGCAACGGAAGGTGGGACCCGCGTGAAGATCGACCCCGGCCAGAGCTTCGAATCCGTGGCCCGCCGGCTGGAGCGCGAGCTGCGCCGTGCCATCGTGGCTCTGGAGCTGCCTCCCGGTGCCCGGCTGTCGGAGCAGGAGATCGCGCAACGTTTCGGCGTGTCGCGCCAGCCGGTGCGCGAGGCGCTGATCGCGCTGGCGAAGACCCGGCTGGTCGAGGTGCAGCCGCAGCGCGGCACCGTGGTGGTCAAGCTGTCGGTGCGGCGGATGGCCGAGGCGCGCTTCGTCCGCGAATCGGTCGAGGTGGCGCTGGTGCGGCGCGCCTGCGAGGGCTTCGATCGGTCGAGCCGCGAGCGCATCGACGACCTGCTCGACGCCCAGGCCAAGGCCGCGTCGCGCGGCAACCATCACGACTTCCAGCGTTACGACGAGCTGTTCCACATCGCCATCGCCGAGGGGGCCGGCTGCGGCCTGGCCTGGATGGCGGTGGAGGACCTGAAGGCGCATATGGACCGGATCTGCACCCTGACGCTGCCGGGCGCCGAGGCGATGCTGCCGCTGGTCGACCAGCACCGCGCCATCATGGCCGCGATCGACGCCCGCGACGCCGAGGCGGCGGAGCGGGCGATGCGCCACCACCTGACCGAGATCCTGCGCGCCCTGCCGCGGATCGAGGCCGAACACCCCGAACTGTTCGACGAGCCCGCCCCGGGCCGAAATCGCTAGACGCGAACCCGATAGACGAGGACAAGCATGACCGCGAGCGACGCCCCGACCACCCGCCAGGCGGTGCATTACGAGCAGGCCGAGATGCTGGATGGCGAGGATCTGCGCCGGCATTTCCTGATCGAGCAGCTGATGGCGCCGGGCCGGCTGACCGCCACCTACACCCATTACGACCGGATGCTGGTGATGGGCGCGGTGCCGACCACGGCGCCGCTGGTGGTCGGGGAGGACCTGGCGAAGCTGGTCGGCAGCGCCACGCTGCTGGAACGGCGCGAGCTGGGCCTGATCAATGTCGGCGGTCCCGGCCGGGTCACGGCGGACAAGACCGTGTTCGAGGTCGGGCCGCAGGACGCGCTGTATCTCGGCAAGGGCATCGCCTCGGTCGCCTTCGCCAGCGTCGATCCGGCCAACCCGGCGAAGTTCTACATCAACTCGACCCCGGCCCATGCCGGTCTGCCGTCGCGGGTGGTGGCCCGCGACCAGGCGATCGTGAAGGAGCTGGGCGCGCCCGAGACCAGCAACCGCCGCACCCTGCACCAGTACCTGCATCCCGAGGTGCTGCCGACCTGCCAGCTGCTGATGGGCCTGACCCGGCTGCACAGCGGCAGCGTCTGGAACACCATGCCGGCGCACACCCATGACCGGCGGATGGAGGCCTATTTCTACTTCGAGCTGCCGGCCGACGCGGTGGTGATGCATTTCATGGGCCGCCCCTGCGCCACCCGCCACCTGGTGGTGCGGAACGAGCAGGCGGTGCTGTCGCCGCCCTGGTCGATCCATTGCGGCGCCGGCACCGCCGCCTACGCCTTCATCTGGAGCATGGCCGGCGACAACCAGGCCTTCACCGACATGGATTTCGTCGCCATGGGGGACCTGCTGTGACCGATCTGTTCGACCTGTCCGGTCAGGTCGCGCTGGTTACCGGCGCGCGCACCGGGCTCGGCCGCGGCATCGCCCTGGCGCTGGCCGAGGCGGGGGCCGACATCGCCGGGCTCGGCTCCCGCCCGATGCCGGAGACGGCGGCGGCGATCGCCGGCACCGGCCGCCGTTTCCTCGAGGGGCTGCGCGACCTCGAGGACTCCTCCGGGCTCGAGGCGGTGGTGGCCGACATCGTCGCCCGGCTCGGCCGGATCGACATCCTGGTCAACAACGCCGGCATCATCCGCCGCGCCGACCTGCTGGAGTTCAGCGAGGCGGACTGGGATGCGGTGATGGCGGTGAACCTGAAGAGCGCCTTCTTCCTCAGCCAGGCCGTCGCCCGCCACATGGTGGGGCAGGGCATCCAGGGCCGGATCATCCATGTCGCCTCGGTGCTGTCCTTCCAGGGCGGCATCCGCGTGCCGTCCTACACCGCGGCCAAGCACGGCATCGCCGGGCTGACCCGGGCCATGGCGAACGAGCTGGCGCCGAAGGGCATCACCGTCAACGCCATCGCCCCCGGCTACATGGAGACCGACAACACCGAGGCGCTGCGCGCCGACCCGGTGCGCACCCGCCAGATCCTGGACCGCATCCCCGCCGGCCGCTGGGGCGTGCCGCAGGACCTGGCAACGGCCGCGCTGTTCCTGGCCTCGCCGCACAGCGGCTACGTCACCGGGGCGCTGCTGCCGGTCGATGGCGGCTGGCTGGCTCGGTAAAATATAGAGTTGCATTTGTGTCGAATTCATAGCATAATTGGTCATTCAATCGATTAAGATTGAAACTATATTTCCATTCGTTTTATCATCGCTGATGCCGGTTCCGAGCCCTCACGTCGATGGCGCGGAACCGGCATCGGGCGTTTGAAGCATTGTCGATCTTCATTTTTCAGGAGCATTTCAGATGGAAGCCTTCCTCGCCACGATCATGGGCTGGGCCCCGAACTTCGCGCCGCGCGGCTGGGCGTTCTGCGGGGGCCAGATCCTGGCGATCTCGCAGAACACGGCGCTGTTCAGCCTGCTCGGTACCACCTATGGCGGCGACGGCACGACCACCTTCGCGCTGCCCAACCTGTTCAGCCGGCTCCCGATCGGCGCCGGCAACGGCCCGGGGCTGAGCAATTATGTCCTCGGCCAGATGGGCGGCACCGAGAGCACGATCCTGACCACCAACAATCTGCCGGCGCATGTCCATGACGGCTCGACTCTGGCTGCGGTCCAGCCGGTCGCGACCACCACCGGCAACACCGTCCAGCCGGTGGCGACCGAGACCTCGATCCTGGGCGCGCCGAACTTCACGGATCCGGGCACCGGCGGGCCGGTCGACGTCAACACCTTCGCCAACAACACCGCCAATCCCGTGGTCAACCTCAAGCTCTCGGTCAGCGGCACGACCGGCCCGACCGGCGGCACCCAGCCCTTCTCGATCATGCCGCCCTATCTGGCGATCAACTGGATCATCGCGCTGGAAGGCATCTATCCGTCGCGCAGCTGAGGGAGCGCCGCGATGCTCGCCGAGCTCAGCTTCGACGACTTCAAGGACCACACCGGCCGGACCTTCGTGGTCGAGGGGCCGGGCGGCCGGGTGGAGGCGACGCTGGTCGCCGTCCGCCTCTCGCCCTACGGGTCGCCGGGCCTGCTGCGGCGCCATCCCTTCGCGATCCTGTTCACGGCGCCATCCACGCCGGATCTCGGCGCGCAGGTCTACAACATCCGGCACCCGGCCAAGGGGCTGATGGAGGGCGTCTTCATCAGCCCCGTGGTGCCGGCGGCGGCGGACCTGCCGAAGGCCCAGGGGCTCCGCTTCTACGAGGCGGTGTTCGCCTGAACGGGGTGCGGTCGGTTGCGGCCGGATCGGCGCCGCGACCGACCGCTTCTCCGCCCACCATCACTGCGCCTCCCGCGCGGCCGCGGCGTCGAGATGGATCTCCGGGTGCCGGCAGCGGTGCAGGATGGTGGCCGGCCAGCCCGGCTCGAAGTCCCGGCTCTCCAGCAGGCGCCGCACCGCCTGCCGCTTGTGGCCGCCATGGATGATCATCAGCGCCGCCCGCGACAGGCCGGCGATGGTGCCGAGGCCGACCGACACGCCCCGGCGCGGCACCTCGGCGATGGCGGCGAAGCCCGGGAAGGTCGCCATGTTGTCGCGCCGCGTCTCCTCCGCCAGCGCGACGATGGCGGTCCCGCCCTCGGCCGGGCTGCCCGGCGGGTTGAAGGCGACATGGCCGTCGCTGGCGCCGCTGGCCAGGAGGAACAGGTCGATGCCGCCGGCGTCGCGGATCCGCCGGTCATAGGCGTCGGGCCGCGCCGGATCGGCGCACCAGATCGCCGCCGCCGGCAGCTGCCGCGGCGCGGGCAGCTTCGCGTTCACGACCGCCCGGATCTCCTGCTCGGCGAAGCGGCGGCAGCTGTAATGCGCCCGCGGGTCGCACAGCACCGGCCCGTGTGGCCCCTCGACCAGGTACTCGTCCATCATCACCAGCACCAGCCGCGACAGGTCGAAGCGGGTCATCCCGGCCAGCGCCCCGAGCGCGTCATAGACCGGCTTGGCCGACCGCCCGGCGGGGCAGCCCAGCAGATAGGGGCGGCTCTCCTCCTCCGCGCGCTCGATCCCGCCCAGGATGCGCTGGGCGACGGCGCGGCCGAGATCCTCCGGCGTCGGATGGACGGTGACCGGGATGGCGATGGTGGATCGCATGGGCTGGTCCTGGCGGCCGACCGGGACCGAGGAGTGTGCAGAGGCCGGCGCTACGGCGCAATCGCGCCCGTCCATTCAGCACCGCCGGCGCTGAATGCGATCTGATCTTTCCGTTGGAACGCTGAAACCGGCAGGTCAGGGGGGAGAGGATAGAAGTCCGTGCCGGAGGGGCTTGGGCCATTCTGAAAAAAGGGGGCGGGATGTTGGGTTCGCGGTCGCGAACCCAACCTGCATCTGAAGAGCGGGTCACGCCGCCGCGCAGGCCGCCCCGGCCGGCGCCCGGCCGTGCAGCCAGCGCTGGCCGAGAAGGGCGATGGCCAGCGCCGCGGTCCCGGCCGCGACCGACACCCAGAACCCGGCCGAGGCGCCGAATTCGTCGATGATCCGGCCGGAGGCGGAGGAGCCGACGGCCATGCCGATGCCGATCCCGGTCATCACCCAGGTGATGCCCTCGGTCAGCTGCGACGGCGGCACCAGCCGCTCGATCAGCCCCATCGCGGTGATGATGGTAGGCGACACGGCGGCGCCGGCCAGGAACAGCACCAGCGCCAGCGCCGGGATGCTGTCGACGACCAGGAGGGGCAGGGTGGTCAGCGCCGCCAGGCCGATCGCCAGGACGAACTGGGCGGCCAGCGACAGCCGCGGCTTCATCGCCCCGAACACCAGCCCGGCGATCAGCGACCCCAGGGCATAGGCGGCCAGCACCAGGCTGGCGGCGGCGGTGGCGCCATGCGCCTCGGCGAAGGCGACCGCGGTGACCTCGGCGGTGCCGAAGATGGCGCCGACCGCGACCATGGTCAGCGCGATCACCCGCACCGACCCCAGCCGGATGACGGAGCGGCCGCGCCCGGCCTCAGGCGCATGCACCGGCGGCTCGGTCGCCTTCAGCCGGCTGAACAGGGCCACGCCGGCGGCCAGCAGCAGGGTGGCGGCCAGCGGCCCGGCCTCCGGGATCACCGCGACGCTCAGCCCGATGGCGATGACCGGGCCGGTCATGAAGATCACCTCGTCGACCACGGATTCGAAGGCGAAGGCGGTGCGCAGCTGCGGCGTGTCGCGGTACAGCTCGGTCCAGCGCGCCCGCACGAAGGCGCTCAGGCTGGGCATGGCGCCGGCGCCGATCGCGAACAGGAACAGGGTCCAGTCCGGCGCGCCCAGGCGGGTGGCCAGCATCAGCCCGGCCATCGCCGCCACGGTGACGAGCGTGGCCGGGACCGCCACCCGGCCCTGTCCGCGCCGGTCGACCAGCCGCGAGATCTGCGGCGCGATCAGCGCGTTGGACAGGGCGAAGGTGGCGGAGACGGCGCCGGCCAGCGCGTATTCGCCGCGCGCCTGCGACAGCATGGTGACGATGCCCAGCGTCATCATCGCCAGCGGCAGCCGCGCGATGAAGCCGGCGGCCGAGAAGGCCTTGGCGCCGGGGGCGCGGAAGATCTCGGCATAGGGGTTGGTCACGGCGGCCTCCGCTGCGGCAGCAGCACTTGCATACGCGTCGTATGTGAAGCAGATAATGATGGAGACGGTGCGTGTCAATTGGCATACGCCGCGTATGTGAAGGAGGGGCATGGCCCACAGACCGCGCAGCGAGATGATCGCCGAGACCCGCGCCAAGCTGCTGGCGGCGGCCCGGCACGCCTTCGGCGCCGTGGGCTATGCCGAGGCGTCGATGGACGACTTCACCGCCGAGGCCGGCCTGACCCGCGGCGCGCTCTACCATCATTTCGGCGACAAGAAGGGGCTGCTGCGGGCGGTGATCGCCGAGATCGACGCCGAGATGAACGTGCGGCTGCGCGAGGTCTCCGGCCGCGCCGAGTCGCTGTGGCAGGGCTTCTGCGACGAATGCATCGCCTATCTCGAGATGGCGCTGGAGCCGGAGATCCGGCGGATCGTCCTGCGCGACGGCCCCGCGGTGCTCGGCGATCCCTCGACCTGGGACAGCCAGTCGCAATGCATCGCCTCGATGGCCGGCAGCCTGCGGCGCCTGGCCGAGGACGGCGTGATCGTGCCGGTCGACCCGGAGGCGACGGCGCGGCTGCTCAACGGGGCGATGCTGCACGCCGCCCAGTGGATCGCCAACGCCCCCGACCCGGACGTCGCCGCCGGGCATTCGATCAAGGCCTTCGGCGCCCTGCTGTCCGGCCTGCTGAAGGAGCGGAAGGTCGACCGCTAGGCGGCGACGAAGCCCCGCATCCGGTGTTGTTCCTCGAAGCGACCAGGGAAGGAGGGCCGGATGAGCGACTATCCCGTGCTGCGACCGGAGCCGCGGGCGGATGTCGACGGCGTGCGCCTGCGCCAGGGCGGCTGCAGCTGCGGCGCGGTGCGCTTCACCGTTCGGGGCGAGCCGCTGGTGGTCGGCATCTGCCACTGCACCGAATGCCGCAAGGCCACGGGCGCCGTGGCCATGGGCTATGCCGACTGGCCGCGCGACGCCTTCACCGCGACCGGGGAGGTTCGCACCTTTCGCGGCCGCAGCTTCTGCCCGGCCTGCGGCTCGCGCCTGTTCCACCCGGCCGAGGGCAAGGACAGGGTCGAGATCCTGCTCGGCGCGCTGGACGAGGCGCCGGGCGACCTGCGCCCGACTCGCGAGGGCTGGATCATCCGCCGTGAGCCCTGGCTGGCGCCGGTCGCCGGCGCCGGCCAGTTCGACCGCGACCCGACATGACCGCTACAGCTCCACGAACACCTCGAAGCCGCCATAGATCATGCGCTTGCCGTCGAAGGGCGGGGTGGCGGTGCCCATGTCCATCCGCGGGTCGGCCATCACCTTCCGGTTGATCTCGTCGCGCGCGGCGCGGGATTCGTAGACGATCCAGGCGAAGATCACGACCTCGTCCTCCTTGGCCTGGACCGAGCGTGGAAACGAGGTCAGCTCGCCATAGGGCACGTCGTCGCCGATGCATTCGACATAGGCCAGCGCGCCGTGCTCCTTCCACACAGCGCCGGCCTTCCGCGCCATCTCCTTGTACGCCTCGAGATTCTCCTTCGGCACCGCCGCCACGAAACCGTCTGCATAGGACATCCTGCGCCTCCTGTTCACGTTGTGGGCAGGCCTCGCGTCCTACAGCTCCAGGAACACTTCGAAGCCGCCATAGATCATGCGCTTGCCGTCGAAGGGCATGGCGGCGTGGTCCCCCTGCAGCCGCGGGTCGGCAAACACCTTCTTGAGGATCTCGTCGCGCGCGGCCCGGTTCTCGTAGACGACCCAGGCGAAGACCACGATCTCGTCCTCCTTCGCCTGCACGGCGCGAGGGAAGGAGGTCAGCTCGCCATAGGGCACGTCGTCGCCGATGCATTCGACATAGGCCAGCGCGCCGTGCTCCTTCCACACCGCGCCCGCCTTGCGCGCCATTTCCTTGTACTCCTCCAGCCTGGCCTTCGGCACCGCCAGCACGAAACCGTCTGCGTAGGACATCCCGGGTCTCCTCCGTTTGGTGGCATCAACCATAGGACGATCGACCGGGCGGAGAACCGACAGGCCCGGCGGATTTTTCCGGCCACCTACCCCCGCGTCCCGATATACGCGGTCGTCCCCGGCCGCAGCTTGTCGTGCACGAACTGGACGAAGGCGCGCAGCTTGGGCAGGGCCTGGGCCCGGCTGGGATAGTACAGGAACAGGCCCGGGGTGCCGGGGCAGAACGCCTCCAGCACCGGCTCCAACACCCCGGCGGCGACCTGCTCCTGCACCGCCGGCGCGGCGGTGTAGGCGAGGCCGATGCCCAGCTCGGCCGCCATCAGGTTCAGCCCGCCGCTGTTGACGATCACCGGCCCGGCCACCGCCATGTCGAAGGCGCGGTTGCCGTCAACGAACTCCCAGCGATAGATCGGCCCCTGCGGCGTGTGGCGGGTGCCGATGCAGGCGTGGCGGTGCAGGTCCTCCGGCCGCTGCGGCCGGCCGTGCCGGGCGAAATAGCCGGGCGCGCCGACCACCGCGAACTTGAAGGGCGGCGTCAGCCGCACCGCCACCATGTCGGCCTCCACGAGCTCGCCCAGGCGGATGCCGGCGTCGAAGCCCTCGGCGACGATGTTGGCCAGCCCGTCATCGGCGAAGATCTCGATTTGCAGCGCCGGATGGGCGGCGCGGAACTCGACCAGGATCGGCTCGGCCAGGAACGGCACCAGCGCCCGCGGCATGTTCAGCCGCAGCAGGCCGGTCACCTCCTCGCCCAGGCTCTGCGCCGCGTCGAAGGCGGCCAGGATCCCCGCCACCGCCGGCCGGGCGCGGTCGACGAAGCGCTGCCCGGCCTCGGTCAGCCCGACCCGGCGGGTGGTGCGGGTCAGGAGGGCCACACCCAGCCGCGCCTCCAGCCCGCGGATGGTCTGGCTGATCGCCGAGGGCGACACCCCCAGCTCCTCCGCCGCCGCTCGGAAGCTGCGGCGCTCGGCGACGCGCAGCACGGCGATCACGCCGTCCAGCTGATCGCGCTCGATTGTGAAGGGTCGCTTCATGGCGACTGCAGATTAGTGCGGATGGCGAGACAAAGCGAGGCGCCTTAGCCTTCCCTCATCGCGCTGAGGAGGGACCGCATGAGCATCGCCCTGACCCTGAACGGACAGTCCTTCTCCTTCGACGGCGACCCGGAGACGCCGCTCCTCTGGGTCATCCGCGAGGCGGCCGGGCTGACCGGCACGAAATACGGCTGCGGCGTCGCCGCCTGCGGCGCCTGCACCGTGCATCTCGACGGCGCGGCGGTAAGGTCCTGCAGCGTGCCGGTGGGGTCGGCCGCCGGTGCCGCCGTCACCACCATCGAAGGGTTGGCGGCGACGGTAGAGCCCTCGCCGGCCGACGGGCTGCACCCGGTGCAGCGGGCCTGGGTCGAGATCCAGGTGCCGCAATGCGGCTATTGCCAGCCCGGCATGATCATGGCGGCGGCCGCCCTGCTGCGCGCCCGGCCGTCGCCGACGGACGCCGAGATCGACGCCACCATCACCAATCTGTGCCGCTGCGGCACCTATCCGCGGGTGCGGCGCGCCATCCGCGCCCTGGCGGCGCAGGCGTGAGGGGCGGGCGATGAAGCGGCGCTGGTTCCTCACCGCCACCATCGCCGGGGCCGGCGGGCTGGCGCTCGGCTGGCGGGTCTGGGACCGCGGCTTCGACGCCCGCGCCCGGCAGCTGGCGGAGCAGGATGGCGGCACGCTGCTGGCCGGCTGGCTCAAGATCGGCGCCGACGACACGGTCACGGTCTATGTCCCGCACACCGAGATGGGGCAGGGGGTGCACACCGCCCTGGCCATGATGGCGGCGGAGGAGCTGGACGTGGACTGGGCGCAGGTGCGGGCGGCCCAGGCGCCGGCCGACCGCGCCTTCGCCAACCGCTTCCTGGCCGAGGGCTGGACCCTGCAGGACTGGTCGGTGCCCGGGGTGCTGGACGGCGCCGTCGACGCCGCCTTCGCCGCCGCGGCGCGGTTCATCGACCTGCAGCAGACCGGCGGCTCCACCGCCGTGCGCATGACCGGCCAGGTCGGCATGCGCCTGGTCGGCGCCGCGGCGCGGCAGATGCTGATCCAGGTGGCGTCCCGGCGCTGGGGCGTGCCGGCCGGCGCGCTGGTCACCGCCGCGGGCCGGGTGATCCGGTCCGGCAGCGGCCAGTCGGCGCGCTATGGCGAGCTGGCGGCCGAGGCGGCGGAGCTGTCGGTCCCGGCCAGCCCGCCGCTGAAGCCGCGGCAGCGCTGGCGCCTGATCGGCACGCCGGTGCCGCGGCTCGACATCCCGGCCAAGGTCGCCGGCGCCTTCGGCTACGGCATCGACCTGGCCTTGCCCGGGATGCGCGTGGCCTTGGTGACGGCGGCGCCGGTGCCGGGCGGGCGGCTGCTTTCCGTGGATCCCGCCCCGGCCCTGGCGGTGGCGGGGGTGGAGCAGGTGCTGCGGCTGGACGACGCCGTGGCCGTGATCGCCCGCGACACATGGGCGGCGCGGCGGGGGCTGGCGGCGCTGGCGCCGCGCTTCTCCGACGGCGGCCATGGCGGCGTGTCCTGCGCCTCGATCGATGCGGCCCAGGACGCGGCGCTGGCCGCGGCGGAGGGCGAGGCGCGGGTGACGCTCGGCGATGCCGCCGCGGCGCTGGCGCGGGCTCCGGCCGGCCGCATCGTCGAGGCGGCCTACCGCGTGCCGCACCTGCACCATGCGGCGATGGAGCCGATCACCGTCACCGCACAGCTCTCCGGCGGCCGGCTGACGGTCTGGGCCGGCGACCACAACCCGCTGGTCGCCAAGCGCCAGCTGGTCGCGCTGTCCGGCCTGGCGGAGGAGGACGTGACGCTGGTGCCGCTGCCGATGGGCGGGGCCTTCGGCCGCCGCGGCGGCCGCGACGACGGGCCTCCGGCCTATCTCGTCCAGGCGGTGGCGCTGGCGAAGGCGGCGGCGCCGAACCCGGTCAAGCTGGTCTGGAGCCGGGAGGAGGAGTTCGCCCAGGGCACCTTCCGGCCGCGCCTGGCCACCCGGATCCGCGCCGCGCTGGCGCCCGACGGCACGCCGCTGGCCTGGGCGCAGATCTATGTCGACGGCATGCCGGCGCCGGTCGAGGCCTTCCGCATCCCCTACGCCGTCCCGCACCAGTCGATCCGGTCCGTGGCGGTGCCGGACCCGGTGCGGCGCGGCTCCTGGCGCGGCGTCAACCACACACAGCACGCCTTCTGGGCCGAGAGCTTCATCGACGAGCTGGCCCATGCCGCCGGCCGCGACCCCTTCGCCTATCGCCGCGACCTGCTGCCGCCGGGATCGCGGCACCGCCGGGTGCTGGAGGCGGCCGCCGAGGCGGCCGGCTGGGGCGCGCCGCTGCCGCCGGGCACCGGCCGTGGCATCGCCGTGGCCGAGGCCTACGGCACGGTGGTCGCCCATGTGGTCGAGGCCTCGGTCGGCGTCGGCGGCAGGCCGGCGGTGCGCCGGGTGATCGCGGCGGTCGATTGCGGCGACGTCTGCAACCCCGACACGGCGCGGCAGCAGGTGGAGGGCGCGGTGGTGATGGGGCTGAGCGCGGCGCTGGCGGAGCGGATCACGATCGAGCGCGGCGCCGTGGTCGAGCGCAACTTCCCGGATTATCCGCTGCTCGGCCTCGCCGCGACGCCGGAGATCGAGGTGCGGTTCCTGCGCAGCGATGGGCCCTGGGGCGGGCTGGGCGAGCCGGGGCTGCCGCCGGTGGCCCCGGCCCTGGCCAACGCCCTGTTCGCCGCGACGCAACGCCGCTGGCGCGCACTGCCGTTGACCACCGCCCTCATATGAGCGGAACGCACCGCTATCGCGTTCCCCTGTCCTTCCCATTCCTATTATGATGCTCGGGACTCGGCCATGGACCCGCTGGGAGACCTCATGCCCTGGATCGCCGCCTGCAGCGTCGCCGGCCTGTTCGGTCTCATGCTGGTCGAACGCCTGCTGCCGATCCTGCCCTCCTACGGCCTCCTGGTCGCGGTCGGGGTGGCGGTGGGCGAGGGCTACTGGTCGCTGCCGCTGGCCTTCGCCCTGACCGTGATCGGCGGCGTCGCCGGCTGCGCCCTGTTCTACGGGCTGGGCTGGGGCCTGGGCGAGGCGCGGGCCGGGGCGCTGCTGCGCCGCACCGCCGGCTTCTTCGGCATGGCGCCGGCGCGGGTCGACCGCTGCATCGCCTGGCTGCGGGACCGCGGGGTGCTGTTCGCGCTGGTGGCGCAGCTGGTCCCGACCGTGCGGCTGGTGGTGCCCGGCGTCGCCGGGCTGCTGCGGGCCCGCCCTTTGATGTTCTTCACGGCCACCGCCCTTGGGATCGGGCTGTGGAACGGGCTGTTCATCGGCACCGGCTATGCCGCCGCGTCGCTGTTCGAACCCGACCCGAATGCGTCCTCGATCGCGTTGACGGCGCTGGTCGCGCTGCTGTCTCTGGAGCTCATGGGCACGATGATGTGGCGTAGCTTTTCCCGCCGGCGGCAGGCCGTCGCCGTTTCCTCCGCCGGCGCGTCGCCGGTCCTGATGCCGGGCGCCGCGATGTCGCCGCGGCCCGCGGCCGGCCCCACGCGCCGCCAGGACGCGGCCGACGACTTCGCCTTCTTCCGCGCCTGGCTGAAGGCGCCGCTGCGGGTGGCCGCGGTGGTGCCCTCCGGTCGGGCCCTCGCCGCCGCGATCACCGCCGAGATCGGGCCGGAGTCGGCGCCGGTGATCGAGCTCGGGCCCGGCACAGGCGCGTTCACCCGGGCCCTGATCGGCCGCGGCGTGCCGGAATCGCGGCTGGCGCTGGTCGAAGCCGGGCCGGATTTCGCGGCGCTGCTGCGCGAGCGCTTTCCCGAGGCGCAGGTGCTGTGCATGAACGCGGCCAGGCTGGGCGCGGCCGATCCCTTCGGCGGCGAGAAGGCGGGTGCCGTGGTCAGCGGCCTGCCGGTGCTGTCGATGCCGCCCAAGACGGTGATCGGCATTCTCGAAGGCGCCTTCGGCCATCTGCGGCCGGACGGCGCGTTCTACCAGTTCACCTACGGGCCGCGCTGCCCGATCCCGCGCGCCATCCTCGACCGGCTCGGGCTGAAGGCGGTGCGGATCGGCCGGGCGGTCGCCAACGTCCCGCCGGCCGCGGTGTACAAGATCACGCGCCGCTGGCAGCGCCCGCCGGCTTAGAGCCATCCGACGGCCGCGCCGGGCCCGTTCTCGGACGGCTCTCGCTGGTGACTGAAGCGGCCCCCACCATCGCGTCCCAGGCCGCCATGGCGTGGTCGATGATGGCGTGCATCTCGCGGCGGCCGGTGCCGTCGCGGGCTTTGATCGACAGGCCGGCCAGGACGGTCGACATGAAGCCGGCGAGCGGGCCCAGATCCAGGCCCGGCGGGAACTCGCCCGCGGCCTTGCCTTGCTCCAGCCGGCGCAGGATCAGGCCGCAGGATTCCTTGTGCAGGTCCAGCAGATGGGCCCGCACGCCCTCGTGCTCCGGCGCCGTGTTGATGGCGCCGAGGATGACGAAGCAGCCGTTCGGCAGGTCGGGGTCGGTGAAGGCGTCGGCGTTGTCGCGCAGCATCGCCTCGATCGCCGCGCGCGCCGTGCGCTGGCAGCCCAGCGCCCGGCGCGTGGCCGAGCCGTTGGTGGCGCGGTAGAGATCGACCGCCTCGCGGAACAGCGCCTCCTTGCTGCCGAAGGCGGCGTAGAGGCTGGGCGCCGCGATGCCCATCGCCGCCGTCAGGTCGGCCATCGACACGCCCTCATAGCCGTGTCGCCAGAACAGCTCCATCGCCCGCCGCAGGGCGACGTCCCGATCGAAACCGCGGGGTCGGCCGCGCTCCGCCATCTCCGTTCCTTTCTTTAACGATCCATAAATAAATCGCTTGACCGCGGGATGCAACTGCGCCAGCTATTTATTTATCGATCATTAAAGATATGGAGATTCCCATGGCCAACCTGTCCGGAACGGCGGCGCTGGTCACCGGCGCCAGCCGCGGCATCGGCGCCGCCATCGCCCGCCGCCTGGCGCGCCAGGGCGCCGACGTGGCCCTGACCTACAGCGCCTCGCCCGAGAAGGCGGCGGAGGTGGCGCGCGATATCGAGGCGGCGGGCCGGCGCGCCCTGCTGATCCAGGCCGACAGCGCAGACCCGGTCGCGGCCGCGGCGGCGGTGGACCGGGCGGCGGCAGGGCTCGGCCGGCTCGACATCCTGGTCGCCAATGCCGGCATCGCCGTGCGCAAGCCGTTCACCGAGGTCTCGGTGGAGGAGTTCGACCGCAGCATCGCGGTCAATGTCCGCGGCGTCTTCGTCGCGGCCCAGGCCGCGGCCCGGCACCTGCCGGAGGGCGGGCGGATCATCGTCATCGGCAGCAACCTGGCCGAGCGCGTGCCGGGGGCCGCGATGACGCTCTACACCCTGTCCAAGACGGCGCTGACCGGCCTGGTCAAGGGCGCCGCGCGCGACCTCGGGCCCCAGGGCATCACCGTCAACCTGGTGCAGCCGGGCCCGACCGACACCGACATGAACCCGGCCGACGGGCCGCGCGCCGACACCCTGCGCGGGCTGATGGCGATCCCGCGCTTCGGCAGCGGCGACGACATCGCCGGGCTGGTCGCCTGGGTGGCTTCGGCCGAGAGCCGCTTCGTCACCGGCGCCGCGCTGACCATCGACGGCGGCATGTCCATTTGACCACCGCGAGCGCAGGAGCGACGAGATGACCGCACGCGCCATTCCCGACGAGGCCGGCAACGGCCTCTGGGTGCTGGGCGCCGTCTGCCTGGCCGGGCTGATGATGCCGCTCAGCTTCACCGGCCCGGCGGTGGCGCTGCCGGCGATCGGGCGAGAGCTCGGCGGCAGCCCGGTGGCCCTGGCCTGGGTGGTGAACGCCTTCGTGCTGTGCTTCGGCAGCTTCGTCATGGCCGCAGGGGCCTTGGCCGACCAGCTCGGCCGCAAGCGGATGTTCTCCATCGGCGTGGCCGGCTTCGCCGTGCTGTCACTGGTGCTGGGCTTCGCCCCGTCGGTGGTGGCGCTCGACCTGCTGCGCGGCGCCCAGGGCGTCGCCGCCTCGATCGCCATGGCCGGCGGCGCCGCCTCGCTGGCGCAGGAGTTCGAAGGCCCGGCCCGCACCCGCGCCTTCAGCCTGCTGGGCACCAGCTTCGGCATCGGCCTGGCCTTCGGCCCGATCCTGTCCGGCGCGCTGGTGGAGACGCTGGGCTGGCGCGCCATCTTCCTGACCGGCACCGCGATCGGCGTCCTGGTCCTGCTGTTCGGCGTGCCGCGGATGCGGGAATCGCGCGACCCCGGCGCGACCGGCGTCGACTGGCCCGGCCTGCTCAGCTTCACCGCCGCCCTGGGCCTGCTGACCTTCGGCATCATGCAGGGGCCGCAGGACGGCTGGGGCAGCCCGGTCGTGCTGGCCCTGCTGCTCGGCGCCGCGGCGATGCTGGCGCTGTTCGTCGCGGTCGAGACGCGGGTGCGGCGGCCGATGCTGGACCTGTCGCTGTTCCGCTATCCGCGCTTCGTCGGGGCGCAGTTCCTGCCGATCGCCACCGCCGTCTGCTTCGTGGTGCCGCTGGTGCTGCTGCCGGTGCGCTTCATCGGGGCGGAGGGGATGAGCGAGATCGAGGCCGGCGGGCTGATGATCGCGCTGTCGGCGCCGATGGCGGTGGTGCCGTTCCTGGCCGGTCTCCTGGCCCGCCGGATCCCGGCGGCGGTGCTGTCGGCGATCGGGCTGGTGATCGCGGCGCTCGGCCTCGCCTGGCTCGCCGCCGTGCCGGTCGGCGCCGGCGCTGCGGCGCTGGCCCTGCCGATGCTGGTGGTCGGCATCGGCACCGGCCTGCCCTGGGGACTGATGGACGACCTGTCGGTCAGCGTCGTTCCGCGCGAGCGCGCCGGCATGGCCACGGGCATCTTCTCGACCATGCGGGTGGCGGGCGAGGCGGTGGCGATCGCGGCGGCCGGCGCGCTGGTGGTGGCGCTCGGCCAGTCCGGCCTGCATCGAGCGGCCGGCGGCGAGGCGAGGGTGGCCGACGCGGTCAACGCCCTGGCCGGCGGCGACATGGGCCGCGCCGAGGCGCTGCTGCCCAGCCTCGGCCGCGCGGCGCTGGCCCAGGCCTACGGGGCCGCCTTCCAGGCGATGCTCGCCGTCCTGGTGGCCGCGACCCTGGCGGCGGCGCTGGTCGCCTATGCCCTGCTGCGCCGGCGGGAGAGGAGGATGGAGGCCTGCGAGATCCGGTGACGGGCCCGCCGCCTCAGGCGGCGACGGCCTCGGAGACGATCTCGCCGAGCGGCGGCACGGCGTGCGCCAGCTCCTCGACCACGGCGCGGGTCACCTTCGGCAGCTCCGGGATCTCCAGGATCACCGGCACGCCGCCATGCTTCTCGATGGCGGCGCGGTTGCCGGCGTTGAGCGGGCCGTTCATCACCACCCCGGCGATCGGGATCTTGCGGTGGCGCAGGGCCTCGATGGTCAGGAGGGTGTGGTTGATCGTGCCGCGGCCGCTGCGGGCCACCACGATGGTCGGATAGCGCCACACCGCCAGGAGGTCGACGGCCAGGGTCGAACAGTCCAGCGGCACCATCAGCCCGCCGCCCGGGCCCTCGATCAAGAGCGGCCGGGGTGAGAAGGGCGGCGTCAGCGACGCCGGGTCGATCTCGCTCTCCTCCAGCGCCGCGGCGGCCACCGGCGCCAGCGGGGCCTGGAAGGCGTAAGTCGGGGCCTGCAGCCGGTCGGCCGGCAGGCCGGTCAGGGCGGCAATGGTCGCGGTGTCCGCCGGCTTCTCGGCCAGGCCGGTCTGCACCGGCTTCCAGTAGTCGGCGTCCCAGGCGGCGGCCAGGCAGGCGCAGGCGAGGGTCTTGCCGACACCGGTGTCGGTGCCGGTCACATAGAATCGGGTCATGGGGTGCTAGGGGTCTCAGCGGCGAGGCGGTCGGCGGCGTGAGAGAGCCGCCAGGTCCGGTCTACGGGCATTCGGATCCGGGATGCCGTTACGCGAAGTCGCGGACTATGCACAGATCGGTCCTCCGAAGCGAGTCCCCAGTTACCGCAGCGCAGCAAAGCTGGATTGCGTCGTCAAGCGGGGACCTTCTGGCGGACCGGCCGCTCGGGCATCGGCACGCCGCGCAGGATGGCGTTCGCCCGCTCCTCCCGGGGCGAGCGGCCGTAGAGCTGGCGGTAGCATTTCGAGAAATGCGAGGCCGAAACGAAGCCGCAGGCCAGCGCCAGGTCGACGATCGGCAGGTCGCTCTGGTTGATCAGGTGCTGCGCCCGCTCCAGCCGCAGCTCCAGGTAGTAATGCGCCGGGCTGTGGCCCAGCTGCTTGCGGAACAGCCGTTCCAGCTGCCGGCGCGACAGGCCGACATGGGCCGCCAGCTCCTCCTGCGGCAGCGGCTCGGCGATGTTCGCCTCCATCAGCTCGATCGCCGAGACCAGCTTCGGGTTGTGCACGCCGAGGCGGGCGCGCAGCGGCAGGCGCTGGCGGTCGTGCGGGCTGCGGATGCGGTCGACCAGGCACTGCTCGGACACCTTGGTCGCCAGGTCGCGACCCTGCCGGATCGCGATCAGGTGCAGCATCATGTCGATCGCCGCGGTGCCGCCGGAGCAGGTGTAGCGGTTGCGGTCGACCTCGAACAGGTCGCTCGACACCGGGATCTCGGGGAAGGTCTCGGCGAAGCCCGGCAGGTTCTCCCAATGGATGGCGCAGCGATAGCCGCCCAGGAGGCCGGCCCGGGCCAGCAGGTGCGAGCCGGTGCACAGCGCGCCGACGCCGACGCCTTGCCGCTCCGCCCGGCGCAGCCAGGCGAAGACCTCGTCGTCGCGGTAGCGCTCGATGCCGAGGCCGGAGCAGGCGAAGATCATGTCGAGTGGCCTGGACACGCCGGCCTGGCGGCTGAGCTCGGCCAGCGAGCTGTCGACGCCGACGCTGATGCCGTTGCTGGCCTTGACCGCCTGGCCGTCCTTGGACAGCACCATCCAGCGGTACAGCGGCTTGCCCGCCATGCGGTTGGCGATGCGCAGCGGTTCGACCGCCGAGGTGAAGGCGATCATCGAGAACTGCGGAATCAGCAGGAAGCCGATCGTCTCGGTGTCGAAGGCTGGATCCTGGCCCATGCTTTGACTGCCTCCCGGCGGCGCAACGTTGGCGCCTATTGGGCGAATCGGTAGCACGGGTCGCAAATTCGACAAAGAGGCTACTTGCGACGGGCTGGTGATGATGCGATCCGCTGGACGCATGGCTCGCGGCCGCGCGCCCGGCCGCGTCGCAGCGAGGCCGGATGACGTCGCCGCAGACGGGGTGCCGCCGCGGATGCTATGGGACGATTTCGGCAAAAACCGCCTGGGGAGCTTGGGACATGGGGGCACCGTCGGATATCGAGATTGCCCGGGCCGCGACTCTGCGGCCGATCGCCGAGGTCGGCGCGAAGCTCGGCATCCCCTCCGAGGCTCTCTATCCCTACGGCCCGCACATCGCCAAGCTGACGCCCGGCTTCGTCGACGGGCTCGGCGGCCGGCCCGACGGCAAGCTGATCCTGGTCACCGCCATCACCCCGACCCCGGCGGGGGAGGGCAAGACCACCACCACGGTCGGGCTCGGCGACGGGCTGAACCGGATCGGCCGGAAGACGGCGATCTGCCTGCGCGAGCCTTCGCTCGGCCCCTGCTTCGGCATCAAGGGCGGCGCCGCCGGCGGCGGCCACGCCCAGGTGGTGCCGATGGAGCAGATCAACCTGCATTTCACCGGCGACTTCCACGCCATCAGCAGCGCCCACAACCTGCTGTCGGCACTGCTGGACAACCACATCTACTGGGGCAACGCGCTCGACATCGACACCCGCCGGGTGACCTGGCGCCGGGTGATGGACATGAACGACCGGGCGCTGCGCTCGATCGTCACCAGCCTGGGCGGCGCCGCCAACGGCTTCCCGCGGGAGGACGGCTTCGACATCACCGTGGCGTCCGAGGTGATGGCGATCTTCTGCCTGTCGAAGAGCCTGCAGGATCTGGAGCAGCGGCTGGGCCGGATCATCGTCGGCCAGACCCGGGACCGCCGGCCGGTGACCGCCAAGGACCTGAAGGCGGACGGGCCGATGACCGTGCTGCTCAAGGACGCCTTCATGCCGAACCTGGTGCAGACGCTGGAGAACAACCCGGCCTTCGTCCATGGCGGCCCCTTCGCCAACATCGCCCATGGCTGCAATTCGGTGATGGCGACCAGGACGGCGCTGAAGCTGGCCGACTACGTCGTCACCGAGGCCGGATTCGGCGCCGATCTCGGGGCCGAGAAGTTCTTCGACATCAAGTGCCGCAAGGCCGGGCTGAAGCCGGCGGCGGTGGTGATCGTCGCCACCGTGCGGGCGCTGAAGATGCATGGCGGCGTGGCCAAGGAGGATCTCGGGCAGGAGAACGTGGCGGCGCTGAAGAAGGGCCTGGCCAATCTCGGCCGCCACATCCGCAATGTCGGCCAGTTCGGCGTGCCGGCGGTGGTCGCGGTCAACCGCTTCGTCGCCGACACCGAGGCCGAGCTTCAGGCGGTGCGCGACTATTGTTCCGAGCACGGGGTCGAGGCCCAGGTCTGCACCCACTGGTCGGACGGCAGCGCCGGCACGGTCGAGCTCGCGCACAAGGTCGCGGCCCTGGCCGAGGACCATTCCCAGTTCCGCACCCTGTACGACGACGACCTGCCGCTGTGGGAGAAGATGCGGACGATCGCGACCGCGATCTACGGCGCCGACGACATCATCGCCGACAAGCGGGTGCGCGATCAGTTCGCCCAGTACCAGAAGACCTACGGCCACTTCCCGGTCTGCGTCGCCAAGACCCAGTACAGCTTCTCGACCGATCCGGCGCTGAAGGGCGCGCCGTCGCATCACGTGGTGCCGGTGCGCGAGCTGCGCCTGTCGGCGGGGGCGGAGTTCCTGGTGGCGATCTGCGGCGAGATCATGACCATGCCCGGCCTGCCGAAGACCCCGGCCGCCAACAACATCCGGCTGGACGAAGGCGGAAGGATCGAGGGGCTGTTCTAGCTATTCGAGGATCGCGGCCAGCTTCGCCAGCACCTCGTCGATGATTGTCTGCGGCACGCTTTCCAGCTTCCGGCCGTTGCGGGACGCAAGATCGATGGCGCGGGGCTGATCGCAGCGCACCACGCCCGTTGTGTTGGTGCCTATGCCCATAAGCGACACCGCGAATCCGGCGGTGCGTGCGAAGTTGCCCCCGGTCGTGATGGGCAGGACGATCGGCGTTTTCGTCAACCGGTTGAACGCGCCCGGCGACACGATCAGGACCGGGCGCGTTCCCCGCTGCTCGTGCCCGGACGTCGGATCGAGCGAGACCAGATAGATGTCGCCTCGCTCCATCACAGCAGCTCGCTGCCGACCGGCTTGGCATCGAGCCACTCCCGATCCTCGGGCGTCAGGTCGGCCGAGGGGTCACACTGCGCCAGGAGTTCGTCCAGCGTGTAGCGTGGGCGGCCTTGCGGCTCGATCACCAGGCGGCCGTTGTCGACGGTCAGGCCCACCTTGGCGCCCGCATCGAGATGCAGAATGTCGAGGATCGCCGGGGGGACGGCCAGCATGACGGAGCCGCCGACCTTGCGCAGGTTTGTGGTGTGCATCGCAGTCTCCGAAGTTATATTTTTATATAACTCAAATCGCTCTTTGCGGCAAGATCTCGCTGCTGGGCAGGAGGGCTCGGGCGGATGCAGCGCATTCCCCTCCCGCACGGCTGAGGCCCGGCATCGGCGTTTGACCCGACGGCGGCCGGGCGGGAGAGTGCCTCGCCCGATTCCGAGGACGACCCGATGCTGCTGCACCCCGACCGCCATCTCACCGTCTGCGGCCTGGAGGAGATCGCCGGCTTCCGCGCCGCCGGCGTCACCCACGTGCTGTCGATCGCCGATCCGGGCACCCCGGCCGAGACCTATTTCGACGGCTTCGCGCCGCATCGGCGCCTCGACCTGCGCTTCCACGACATCATCGACGAGATGCCGGGCCATATCTTCCCGACCCCGGATCATGTCGCCTCGATCCTCGAATTCGGCGAGGCGATGGCGATGGAGGGCGAGAGCCTGCGCCACCTGCTGGTGCATTGCCATATGGGCGTGTCGCGCTCGACCGCCTCGATGCTGATGCTGATCGCCCAGCGCCATCCGGGCGACGAGGCGGCGGCGGTGGCGAAGCTGGCGGCGATCCGGCCCCAGGCCTGGCCGAACACGGTGATGATCGACTATGCCGAGGCGGCGCTAGGCACCAAGGGCCGGCTGCGCGACGCGCTCCTGCCGCAGTACCGCCGGGTCCGGGACGAGCAGCCGGAGCTGATCGAGATGCTGCGCCGCGTCGGCCGCGGGCGCGAGATCCCGACGGACTGAGCCGCAGATCGACGGAAGCGGGCTTGATATCTCACCTCACAAGGTATACCTTGTGAGGTGAGAATGAAGACGCCCGCCAAGAGACTGCAGGCCAGCTTTTATGCCACAGACACAGGGAAGCGGCCTGTGCGGGAATGGCTTATGGAGCTGTCGGCGGAAGACCGGAAAGCCATCGGCACGGACATCGCCACGCGGAATTCTGCTGGCCGGTCGGCATGCCCAAATGCTCCTCGATCAGGGGGATCAAGGGCCTCTACGAAATCCGCTCCCATATCTCATCGGGACGGATTGCCCGCGTGTTCTTCGTTCTGGTTGGCAACCAGATGGTGCTCTTGCACGGGTTCATCAAGAAAACGCAAAAGACCCCGGATAAAGAACTCAAAGTGGCGGCAATCCGCATGAAGGAGGTGCAGCGCTATGAAGACTAAGAACCCGCATATCGGCGAAAGCTTCGAGAGCTTCCTGCGCGAGGACGGCATTTACGATGAGGTGACGGCGACCGCCATCAAACGGACCCTCGCGTTGCAGATCGAGCATGAGATGGCCGTGCAGAATATCTCTAAATCCGAGATGGCCCGCCGGATGAAGACGAGTGCAACCCAACTCAGCCGTCTTCTCGATCCGAGCAATGATCGGATTCAGCTCGACACGCTCGTCAAGGCAGCCTCCGCCGTCGGCAAGCACCTGGCCGTAAGTCTGGTCTAAGCCCGTATAGAGCCGCCCCGCCCTTGGCGCAGGGCGACGCCTGCGTGTCGCGCCTAAGCTCGCGGCGGGCCGGCCGGCTCTGCACCATGCCCACGCTCACCCTGGACCGGCCATCGGATCGATGTCGCGCTATTCCATCTTCACCCTCGCGCGCCAAGCGCTGTCGCACCACGAAGGCTGGCAGAAGGCCTGGCGCTCGCCCGACCCCAAGCCGGCCTACGACGTGGTCATCGTCGGCGGCGGCGGCCACGGCCTGGCCACCGCCTACTACCTGGCGAAGGAGCACGGCATCACCAATGTCGCGGTGCTGGAGAAGGGCTGGATCGGCGGCGGCAACACCGGCCGCAACACCACCATCGTCCGCTCCAACTACCTGTTCGACGCCTCTGCCTTCATCTACGAGCACGCGCTGAAGCTGTGGGAGGGCCTGTCGGCCGACCTCAACTACAACGTGATGTTCAGCCAGCGCGGCGTGATGAACATCTGCCACGACCCGCACGAGGCGCGCGAGCTGAAGCGCCGGCTGCACGCCAACCGGCTGAACGGCATCGACAGCGACTGGCTGGACCGCGAGCAGGTGCTGGAGTTCTGCCCGGTGCTGAACCCGGACCCGACCATCCGCTTCCCGGTCTATGGCGGCACGGTGCAACGCCGGGCCGGCACGGCGCGGCACGACGCGGTGGCCTGGGGCTATGCCCGCGGCGCCGACAACCGCGGCGTCGACATCATCCAGAACTGCGAGGTCACCGGCTTCCGCACCGAGCAGGGGCGCGTCGTCGGGGTCGAGACCACGCGGGGATACATCGGCGCCGGCAAGGTGGGCGTGGTGGCGGCCGGCCACAGCTCGGTCCTGGCCAACCTCGCCGGCTTCCGCCTGCCGCTGGAGAGCCACCCGCTGCAGGCGCTGGTGTCCGAGCCGATCAAGCCGGTGATCGACTGCGTGGTCATGTCGAACGCCGTCCACGCTTATGTCAGCCAGTCCGACAAGGGCGAGCTGGTGATCGGCGCCGGCATCGACGGCTACGTCTCCTACTCCCAGCGCGGCGGCTTCGCCATCATCGAGGAGACGCTGGCGGCGATCGTCGAGATGTTCCCGATCTTCAGCCGCATGCGCATGCTGCGGCAGTGGGGCGGCATCGTCGACGTGGCGCCGGACGCCAGCCCGATCATCGGCAAGACCCCGGTCGAGAACCTGTTCATCAACTGCGGCTGGGGCACCGGCGGCTTCAAGGCGACGCCCGGCTCGGGCCACGTCTTCGCCCACACCATCGCCCGCGGCGAGCCGAACGAAATCGCCGCGCCCTTCGCGCTGGACCGCTTCGCCTCCGGTGCGCTGGTGGCCGAGCACGGCGCCGCCGCCGTGGCGCATTGAGGACCCGCCCATGTTCCTGATCGACTGCCCCTGGTGCGGCCCGCGGGACCAGCGCGAGTTCCGCTGCGGCGGCGAGGCCCATATCCGCCGCCCGGCCAACCCGGCCGAGCTGAGCGACGCGGAATGGGCGGACTACGTCTTCATGCGTTCCAGCCCCAAGGGGCTGCACTATGAGCGCTGGGTCCACATCCATGGCTGCCGGCGCTGGTTCAACATCGCCCGCAACACCGCGACCGACGAGATCCTGGCGGTCTACGGCCCGGGCGACCCGCCGCCCGCGATCGAAGGCCAGTCCATCCCGACCCCGTCCGGCGAGCCGGCGCGGGGCACCGCCAACGCGCCGCTGGTCGATCCTGCCAGCGTTTCCGGCTCGTAGACCCCATGACCCAACGCTACCGCCTGGTCGGCCGCGGCGCCGATATCGACCGCAGCCAGAGCGTCGCCTTCGCCTTCGACGGCAAGTCGTACCGCGGCTATGAGGGCGACACGCTGGCCTCGGCCCTGCTGGCCAACGGCGTGCATCTCCTCGGCCGCAGCTTCAAGTATCACCGTCCGCGCGGCGTGATCTCGGCCGGGCCGGAGGAGCCGAACGCGCTGGTCCAGCTGGGTCCCGACGCGGCGCGGACCGATCCGAACACCCGCGCCACCCAGGTCGAGATCTTCGACGGCCTGGTGGCGCGCAGCCAGAACCGCTGGCCGTCGCTGCGCTTCGACCTGAACGCGGTCAACGACCTGTTCGCGCCGCTGATCCCGGCCGGCTTCTACTACAAGACCTTCATGTGGCCGCGGTCGCCCAAGGCCTGGATGGTCTATGAGCGCTTCATCCGCAAGGCCGCCGGCCTCGGCGTCTCGCCGCGCCAGCCGGACCCCGACCGCTACGATCACGTGAACGCCCATTGCGACGTGCTGGTGGTCGGCGGCGGCCTCGCCGGGCTCGGCGCCGCGCTGGCCGCCGCTCGCGCCGGCGCCCGGGTGATCCTGGCCGAGGACCAGGCCCGCTTCGGCGGCTGGCTGCGGTCGGAGCCGACGGCCTCGATCGGCGAAACTGGCGCGCTCGACTGGGTCGAGGCGACGGTGGCGGAGCTGGCGTCGATGCCCGATGTCCGGGTGCTGCCGCGCACCACCGCCTTCGGCTATTACGGCCACAACTGGCTGGGCCTCTTGGAGCGCGCCAGCGATCACATCCCGCCGCATGCGGTGCCGGTGGGCACGCCGCGGCAGCGGCTGTGGAAGGTGCGGGCCAAGCAGGTGGTGCTGGCCACAGGCTCGATCGAGCGCAGCCTGGTCTTCGCCGAGAACGACCGGCCCGGCATCCTGCTGGCCGGCGCCGCCCGGGCCTATCTGCATCGCTGGGGCGTGAAGGTCGGCGACCGCGTCGTGGTCGCGACCGCCGACGACAGCGCCTATGCCACCGCCCTCGATCTCGCCGCCGCCGGCGTCGCCGTGCCCGCCATCGTCGATGTCCGGCCGGACCCGGACGGGCCGCTGGTGCGGGCGGCGCGGGCCGCGGGATTGCCGGTCTATGCCGGCCACGCCGTGGTCGGCACCTCCGGCCGCCTGCGGGTGAACGAGGTGCGCCTGATGCCGCTGGCCGCCGACGGCCGGTCGGTGCGGCGCGGCGCCGAGACCACCATCGCCTGCGACGCGGTCGCGATGTCCGGCGGCTGGAACCCGGTGCTGAACCTGCAGTCGCAGTCGCGCGGCCGGCTGCGCTGGGACGAGGCGCGTTCGACCTTCATGCCGGGCCAGTCCTTCCAGGCCGAGCGCTCGGCCGGCGGCTGCGCCGGCACGGTGCGCTTCGCCGACGCGCTGCAGGAGGGCCTCGTCGCCGGCGCCGCCGCGGCCTCGGCCGCCGGGCTGACCCCGGTGGCGGTGCCGGTGCCGCCGGTCGAGACCGCGCAGGAGGAGCCGGAGGCCGGAGAGGGCCGGCCGCTGTGGTCCGTGCCGTCCGACCGGCCGGCCGGCGCCGTCCGCGCCTTCGTCGACTTCCAGAACGACGTCACCGCCAAGGACCTGAAGCTGGCGCTGCGCGAAGGCTTCGTCTCGGTCGAGCACGTCAAGCGCTACACCACGACCGGCATGGCCACCGACCAGGGCAAGACCGGCAACGTCAACGCCCTCGGCATCGTCGCCGAGACCATGGGCAAGACGATCCCTGAGATCGGCGTCACCACCTTTCGCCCGCCCTACACGCCGGTCACCTTCGGCGCCATCGCCGGGCGCGGGGTCAAGGCCCTCTACGCCCCGATCCGCCGCACGCCGATGCATGGCTGGGCCGAGAAGCACGGCGCGGTGTTCGAGAATGTCGGCGGCGGCTGGAAGCGCGCCTGGTACTTCCCGAAGCCGGGCGAGGACATGCACGCCGCGGTGAACCGCGAGGTCAAGGCGGCGCGGACCTCGGTCGGCGTGATGGACGCCACCACCCTCGGCAAGATCGAGGTCAAGGGGCCGGACGCGGCGGAGTTCCTGAACCGGGTCTACACCAACGCCTGGTCGAAGCTCGCCATCGGCGGCTGCCGCTACGGCCTGATGCTGGGCGAGGACGGGATGGTCAAGGACGACGGCGTCACCACGCGCCTCGCCGAGGACCATTTCCACATGACCACCACCACCGGCGGCGCCGCGAACATCCTCGCCTGGCTCGAGGAATGGCTGCAGACCGAGTGGCCGGAGCTGAAGGTGTTCCTGACCTCGGTCACCGAGCAATGGGCGGTCGCCACCATCTCCGGCCCGAAGAGCCGCGAGCTGCTGTCGCGCCTGACCGACCTGGACCTCTCGAACGAGGCCTTCCCGCATCTGACCATGCGCGAGGGCACCGTGGCCGGACTGCCGGCGCGGGTGTTCCGCATCTCCTTCACCGGCGAGCTGTCCTACGAGATCAACGTTCCGGCGGCCTATGGCCTGGCGCTGATGGAGGCGATCGAGGCGGCGGGGCAGGGGCTGGACCTGACGCCTTACGGCACCGAGGCGATGCATGTGCTGCGCGCCGAGAAGGGCTTCATCATCGTCGGGCAGGAGACGGACGGCACCATCACCCCGGGCGACCTGGGCATGGACTGGATCGTCGGCAAGAAGAAGCCGGACTTCATCGGCAAGCGTTCGCTCGACCGGGCCGACACGGCGCGGGCGGACCGCAAGCAGCTGGTCGGCCTGCTGACCGACGACCCGAAGCTGGTGCTGGAGGAGGGGGCGCACATCATCGACACGGCGACGCCGGGCGCCCCGCCGGTGCCGATGCTGGGGCATGTGACCTCGAGCTACTGGAGTCCGAACCTGGACCGCTCGATCGCGCTGGCCCTGGTCAAGGGCGGGCTGGGGCGGTTCGACGGCACGGTCCACATCGCCATGCCCGACCGCACCATCCCGGCCAAGGTGGTGAAGCCGGTCTTCGTCGACCCCGAAGGAGGGCGCCTGCATGCCTGACACCGTGTCCCTTCAGGCCGGCGCCCCGGCCGCGGCTCCGGCCCGGCGCTCGGCGACGGCGGGGCTGGTCCGGCCGCTGGTGGCGCCGGCGAATCCGGGCGTGCGCCTGGCCGAGATCGCGCATGAGGCCAAGCTGAACCTGCGCGGCGACCTGTCCGATGCCGGCTTCGGCGCGGCCGTGGCCGGCGGCCTCGGGCTGGACCTGCCAGCGCGGCCCGGCATCGCCGCCGGCGACGGCGTCGCGGCGCTGTGGCTCGGGCCCACCGAGTGGCTGGTGGTCGGCGGGGTGGACCGCGAGGCCGACCTCGCCGCCCGGCTGCAGGGCGCGCTGGCCGGCCGGCATTTCGCGGTCACCAACGTCACCGACAATTGGACGGTGATCGCGCTGGCCGGGCTGAAGGCGCTGGACGTGCTGGCCAAGGGCTGCCCGCTGGACCTGCATCCGCGCGCCTTCCCGCCCGGGTCGGTGGCGCAGAGCATGATCGCCCAGGCCGACGTCATCCTGCACCGCACCGACGACGCCGACGGGGCGCCGCGGCTGCGGATCTATGTCCGCCGGTCCTTCGCCCAGTATCTCTGGGACTGGCTGGCCGATGCGGCGCTGGAGTACGGGGTCGGCGAGGCCGGGTAGGCCGCCGCCCCGGGCCCCCCCTTACCTTCCGGCCGCCCCCGTAACCCGCCAGATCACGTCGCCCACGTCGTCCGCCACCAGCAGCGAACCGTCCGGGCCGATGGTCACGCCCACCGGCCGGCCGTAGGAGGCGCGCTCGTCCGGCGACAGGAAGCCGGTCAGGATGTCGCGCACCGGTCCGGCGGGACGTCCGTTGACGAACGGCACGAAGACGACCTTGTAGCCGCTCAGCTTGCTGCGGTTCCAGGAACCGTGCTGTCCGATCGCCATGCCGTCGGGGAAGCCGGGCAGCGTGCCGGCCGGAAGCCAGCACAGGCCCAGCGACGCCGTGTGCCCGCCCAGCGCGAAATCCGGGGTGATGGCCGATGCGACCAGCGCCGGGTCCTGCGGCACCCGGTCGTCCACGATTCTGTCCCAGTAGCAATAGGGCCAGCCGTAGAAGCCGCCGTCGCGCACCGATGTCAGATAGTCGGGGGGCGTCTCGTCGCCCAGCCCGTCGCGCTCGTTCACCACCGTCCAGAGCGCCCCCGTCGTCGGCTCCCACGCCATGCCGACGGGATTGCGCAGGCCGGAGGCGAAGATGCGGACCCTGCCGCTCTCGAGGTCCAGCTCGTGGATGGCGGCGCGGCCTTCCTCCGCCGCCATCCCGTGTTCCGCGATGTTGCTGAGCGAGCCGACGCCGACATAGAGCTTCCGCCCGTCGGGGCTCGCCAGCAGGCTCCGCGTCCAGTGCCCGCCGCCCTTGAACTCCGCCAGCCTCCGCCCCGCCGCGCCGATGCGGGTGTCTCCGGGCGCGTACGGAAACGCCACCACGCCGTCGGTGTTGCCGACATAGAGCGTGTCGCCGAGCTGCGCCATGCCGAAGGGCTGGTTCAGCCCGTCCAGGAACGTCTCGCGGGTTTCGGCGACGCCGTCGCCATTGGCATCGCGCAGCAGCGTGATGCGGTTCGGGCTGTCTCCCACCGCGGCGGCACGCTTCATCGTGCTGTACATGGCGTAATCGAAGACGGACCTGATGCCCCCCGGCGTGCTCAGCGCCTCGGCCACCAGCACGTCGCCATTCGACAGGACGTGGATCCAGCGCGGATGCTTCAGGCCGGCCGCGAAGGCGTTCACCTGGAGCCCCGGCGCCGCGACCGGCGTCTGTCCCGCGGTCCATCCTTTTGCGGTCGGCATCTTCAGGGTCGGAACGTTGCCCTGGGGCTTCGCCGGCGGGATCGTGGGCGTGCTGCCGAAGGCCGGCCCCTGCGGGCCGTCGTGCCGGTGCCGCAGATGGATCGCCCCGGCGCCGACCAGCGCGACCACTCGGGCAAAGATGCCGGACAAGCTCATGGCGTTCCCCTGATGGCGCGAAACCGAGCGGCACGAAGGCGGACTCAAAGGTAGGATGAATTCGCCGCCGCTTCAAATGACGGCTCGGCGGATCCGTGATCCCGGTGGACAGGACGGGGTTCCCGGGCGACTCTCTCGCCCGAACGCCGCCGCTTCCGGGCGGCGATCCAGAAGCCGGAGGAACGCTCCATGCCCGAGACCAAAACCTATGAGGGCGGCTGCCATTGCGGCGCCGTGCGCTACCGGACCGAGACCGACCTGGCGCAGGTGATGAGCTGCAACTGCTCGCATTGCCAGAAGCGCGGCCTGATGCTGACCTTCGTCACGCCCGACCGCTTCACCCTCCTGTCCGGCGGCGACGGGCTGGCCGATTACCAGTTCAACAGGAAGGTGATCCACCATCTGTTCTGCCGGGGCTGCGGCATCGAATCCTTCGCCCGCGGCCGCAAGCCGGACGGTACCGAGATGGTCGCCATCAATGTCCGCTGCCTGGACGGCATCGACCTGACCACCCTGTCGCCGATACCGATCGATGGCCGCAGCCACTGAACAGTCGTCCTGCGGGGAGGCCCCCATGAATCTCGCGACCAAGCTGCGGCAGCGCGCCGCCGAGGGGCGCCCGGTCCGCGTCGGCCTGATCGGCGCCGGCAAGTTCGGCTCGATGTTCCTGGCGCAGCTGCGCACCACCGCCGGCCTGCACCTGCTGGGCGTGGCCGACCTGTCGGCCGAGCGCGCACGCCAGGCGATGGCGAACACCGGCTGGGATGTCGGCGCGGCCCTGGCCTCCTCCTTCGACGACGCGCTCCGGACCGGTCGGACCCATGTCACCGAGGATGCCGAGGCGCTGATCCGCGCCGGCGGGCTGGACGTCGTGGTCGACGCCACCGGCAGCCCGGCGGCCGGCATCCGCCATGCCCTGCTGTCGGCCGAGAACGGGCGCCACATCGTCATGGTGAATGTCGAGGCCGATGTCCTGGCCGGCGCCTATCTCGCCGACCGGTTCCGCCGGGCGGGGCTGGTCTACAGCCTCGCCTATGGCGACCAGCCGGCGCTGGTCTGCGAGCTGGTGGACTGGGCGGAGACCTGCGGCTTCCGGGTGGTGGCCGCCGGCAAGGGCACGAAGTACCTGCCGGGCTATCACCAGTCGACGCCCGACACGGTCTGGGAGCATTTTGGCATCTCGGAGGAGGAGGCGCGGGCCGGCGGCATGAACCCGCAGATGTTCAACTCCTTCATCGACGGCACGAAGTCGGCGATCGAGATGGCGGCGATCTCGAACGCCACCGGGCTGGCCGCGCCGCGCGACGGCCTGCTGTTCCCGCCGGCGGGCGCGCATGACCTGGCCCGGGTGCTGCGGCCGCGCGAGGCCGGCGGCGTGCTCGAGCGCAGCGGCATGGTCGAGGTGGTGTCCAGCCTGGAGCGCGACGGGCGGCAGGTGGTGAACGACCTGCGCTGGGGCGTCTATGTGGTGTTCGAGGCCGGCGACGACGACGCTCGCGCCGCCTATACCCGCCGCTGCTTCCGCGAATACGCCGTCACCGTCGATCCGTCCGGCCGCTACGGGGCGCTGTACCGGACCGTGCATTTCATCGGCCTCGAGCTCGGCGTCAGCGTCGCCTCGGCGGCGCTGCGGCAGGAGGCGACCGGCAGCCCGACCGGCTTCCGCGCCGATGCGGTCGCGGTGGCCAAGAAGCCGCTCGCCGCCGGCGAGATGCTGGATGGCGAAGGCGGCTACGCGGTCTGGGGCCGGATCATGCGGGCGGAGGATTCGCTGGCGGCGGGCGCCCTGCCGATCGGCCTCGCCCACAAGGTCAGGCTGGTGCAGCCGGTGGCGGAGGGGCAGGTGGTGCGCTGGGACGACGTCGCGATCGAGGAGACCGAGGCGGTCCGCATCCGCCGGGCGATGGAAGCCGGGGCGAAGCGCGACGCGGGAGAGTGACTCACCCGTGATTGGCTTCGCCTCCTCGCAACTGTGCATGTTCATTAATTCGTTGATCGATGCCGGCGAGAAGGAGGCGGCATCGATGCGGGACAACAGCTACGACCGGACGATCGAGCGCAACTATCTGCAGAAGTGGCGCTTCCTGATCCCGGAATACGAGGCGGTGAAGGCCGGGACGTCACAGACGTTCCGGCGGGTCGGCGAGTTCTACCGGCATCACGGCACCTGCTCGCAGACCTTCCGCAAGTATTACAACCGCTATCTGCTCAGCGGCTCGGAGCAGGATCTGCTGCCGCAGCGGCGCGGACCGAAGTGGCGCGAGCGCCGCGACCCCGACGGCATCGAGGCCGAGATCCTGGCCTGCCGCCAGCGCGGCCTCAACCGCTACGAGATCCATGCCGTCTTGCGGGAGACGCGCCAGGATGTATCGTCCTTGCCGTCACCCTCCACCATCTACCGCAGGCTCAAGCAGCATGGCCTGAACCGCAAGACCAAGGCCATGGTCGAGACCAAGCGCAGGATCATCAAGACCATGCTCGGCGAGATGGGCCATGTCGACCTGCACCAGCTGCCCCGCGACATGTTCCTGCAGCCGCCCGCCAAGCCGGCCTACCTCGTCTGCCTGATCGACGCCTGCTCCCGCCTGGCCTGGGCCGAGATCCTCGCCAGCAAGAAGGCCCTGCCGGTGATGTTCCGCACCCTGAAGATGATCAACACCCTCAACGCCAACTACGGCCTGCAGTTCAAGGACATCCTCACCGACAACGGCGCCGAGTTCGCCTCCCGGCAACACCCCGAAGACCACCCCTTCGAGGCCATGCTCCTCGAGCTCGGCATCAACCACCGCTACACCAGGCCCTACCGGCCCCAGACCAACGGCAAGGCCGAACGCTTCTGGCGCACCCTCAACGACGACCTGATCGACGGCGCCACCTTCGACCACCTCGAACACTTCTCCAACGAGCTGTTCGAATACCTCGTCTACTACAACGCCTTCAGGCCTCACCAAGCCCTCGATGGCCTTACCCCAAAGGCCTTCGCTCTCACCAAAACCCAACCCAACCGATCAGCGAATTCCTGAACCTCTACAGCAACGACGAGCCCCGAAGCGATCTTCGGCGAAGGCTGGCATGCGGCAATTGCGCTTCGTGGCTAATAATTAGCATCCTAATTAAATCCGCATGCCAACCACCCCCTCCACCGCGCGGGCCGATTTCGGTTTCCGCCTGTTCCTAGTCGCCCGGCTGTGGCGGCGCGAGGTCGACGAGGCGCTGGGCCGCTACGGGCTCAGCGCGGCCACCTGGCAGCGCTGCTGCACATCTTCCGGCTGGGCGAGGGTATCCGGCAGCGTGACCTGGCGGAGTCTCTCGGGATCGAGGGCGCGTCGCTGGTCCGCCTGCTCGACTCGCTCGAAAGCCAGGGGCTGGTCGAGCGGCGCGAGGACGAGGCCGACCGGCGCGCCAAGGCGATTTATCTGACCGAAGACGGCCGGACGCTGGTGGAAGGCATCCAGGGCGTCGCCGCGGAGATCCGTGAGCGTCTGCTCGCTGGCATCCCCGACGAGGATATGATGCTCTGTCTCGGCCTGCTGGGCCGGATCGAGCGGAACATCGCGGCCGGCCGGCCGGCGCCGGAGGGCGGCCGCTAGGCCCTCGGAGGGAACGGATGGACTGGCCGACCTGGCGCGACGGCGTGTTCTCGCTGCGCACCTTCTGCGCCGCGATGCTCGCCGCCTGGATCTCGCTGCGCCTCAACCTGTCCTCGCCGGGCACGGCGGTGCTGACCGTCTACATCGTGTCGCAGCCGCTGACCGGGATGATGCTGTCGAAGAGCGTGTACCGCGTGCTCGGCACCGCCGCGGGCGTGCTGGCCAGCGTCACCTTCGTCGCCCTGTTCGCCCAGGCGCGCGAGCTGTTCGTGCTGGCCAGCGCGCTGTGGTTCGGGTGCTGCATCTACGTCTCGGTGATGCTGCGCGACGCGCCTGGCGCCTATGCGCCGCTGCTGGCCGGATACACCGCGGCGATCATCGGCTTCCCGGCGATCACCGCGCCGCTCACCGTGTTCGACGTCGCCACCAACCGCTGCGTCGAGATCCTGCTGGCGATCTCCTGCGCCGGGGTGCTCAGCGCCGTCGTGCTGCCGCGCCCGGTGGGGCCGGTGCTGCTGGGCCGGATCGAGGCGCTGCTGGCGGCCACCGCGACATGGGCGGTCGGCATCCTGCGGACCGAGGGCACGGAGGAGGCGCCCCAGGCCGACCGCGCCCGGCTGATCGCCGACGCGGTGGCGCTGGAGACGCTGCGCGCCCATGCCGTGTTCGACACCCGCGCGATCCGCCTGGCCAACGACGTGGTGCGCCAGCTGCAGGGGCGGCTGTTCACCTTCCTCGCGGTGCTGGTCTCGATGCAGGAGCGCGGCCGGCTGCTGCGCCTGCGGGACCCGGCGCGATGGCAGGCGATCCGCCCGGCCTTCGAGACGGTGGCGCGGATCATGGACCGGTCGCTCGGCCCGGACCAGCCGGACGACGACGAGAGCATCGGCGCCGCCCGGCGCCTGATCGACTCGCTGCAGCCGCCGCTGGAGGAGCTGCGGCGCAGCCAGACCGCCATGATCGTGCGCATCCTGCTGGACCGGCTGCAGGACGTGCTGACCCTGCGCGACGAGTGCCGGCGGCTGCGCGACCATGTCGCCGCCGGCACCCGGCCGCCCACCATGCGGTCGGCGCCGTCGATCAGCCGCCACCGCGACCAGGCCGCCGCCATCATGGCCGGGATCACCGCCTTCATCGCGCTCGTGGTCAGCTGCAGCTTCTGGATCCTCACCGCCTGGCCGAACGGCGCCGCCGCCGCCACCATCCTGGTGGTGGTGTTCGGCTTCTTCTCCGGCGCGGACGAGCCGGCGCTGCCGGCCAAGGAATTCCTGCGGATGGCGTCGGTCGCCTTCGTCATCTACCTGATCTACTTCGCGCTGGTGCTGCCCCGGCTCGACGGCTTCGGCATGCTGGCCGCGGCGCTGGCCCTGGTGCTGGTGCCGGCCGGCAGCCTGATGGCGGTGCCGCGGATCGGCACCTCGGCGCTTCTGCTCTGCATCAACTTCCTGACCCTGCTGTCGCTCTCCGACCAGCCCTCGCTCGACTTCGCCGGCGCGGTCAACAACGGCCTCGCCACCCTGGCCGGCATCGCCCTGGCCGTGCTGCTGTTCCGGCTGACGCGGCCGTTCGGCGTGCGCTGGATGGCGCAGCGCTTCGTCACCGGCATCATGGCCGACCTGTCGCGCATCGCCTCGGACACCGATCTCTCGCAGGCCGAGTTCGAGAGCCGGATGTTCGACCGCATCAACGGGCTATTCTCGCGGCTCGACCACGCCTCGCCGGGCGACCGGCCGATCCTGCACGGCAGCCTGGCCAGCCTGCGGGTCGGCCACAACATCATGATCCTGCGCCGCCTGTCTCCCCGGCTGCCGCCGCCCGCGGCCCGGGCGGTGGAGGCGGCGCTGGCCGCACTGGCCGTCCATTTCGGCCAGGCCTGGCGTCGGCGCGGCACCAGCGGGCCCGAGGCGATGGCGGCGCTGGCCCGGGCCGGCGAGGCGCTGCAGGCACTCGACATCGACCGCGACGCCGTCGCCGCCCTGGTCGCGGTCACCGCGATCCGGGTGACGCTGACCTGGCAGTCCGAATTCTTCGCCCTGCCGCAGACCGATGGTCCGCCGCTGATCCAAGACCTGTTGGCCCCGACATCGACATGATCAAGGAAATCGACCTCGCCGGCGTGTATCTGTCGCCGATGCTCGGCTATCTCATGGTCGCGCTGGCGCTGACCGGGATCCTGCGCTTCGGCCTCGGCCGGATCGGCGCCTATCGCTGGATCTGGCATCCGGCGCTGTTCGACCTGTCCGTGCTCCTGATCATCCTGACCGCCCTCGTCGTGCTGACGATGTGAGGGGAAGAAGACGACCATGAAACTCGCGACCCTCGCGCTGAGAATCCTCATCACCCTGGTCGTGGCGGCCGGCGCCGCCGTCGCCGGCGTGCTGCTGTGGCAGTACTACATCGACAGCCCCTGGACCCGGGATGCCCGGGTGGCGGCGGAGATCGTGCAGGTCGCGCCCGACGTCTCCGGCGTCGTCGTCGACCTGCGCGTGGCTAACAACCAGCGGGTGCAGAAGGGCGACGTGCTGTTCGTGATCGACCAGGACCGCTACACCCTGGCGGTGCAGCGGGCCCAGGCCGCGCTCGACAGCCAGGTGGCGCAGACCGAGCAGCTGGAGGCGGATGCCGCGCGCCGGGCGAAACTGGGGCTCAACGCCATCTCGGTCGAGGCCCAGCAGCAGGCGGAATCGGCCGCCCGCGCCGCCCGCGCGGCGGTGGACCAGGACCAGGCGGCGCTGGACACGGCCAAGCTGGACCTGGAGCGGACGACGGTGCGCTCGCCGGTCAACGGCTATGTCTCGACCCTGATCCTGCGCCAGGGCGCCTATGCCACGGCGGGCAAGCAGGTGATGGCGATCGTCGACGCCGACAGCTTCCATGTCCGGGGATATTTCGAGGAGACCAAGATCCCGCGCATCCGGCCGGACGACAAGGTCGAGATCCGGCTGATGGGCGTGTCGACGCCGCTGGAGGGCCATGTCGAGAGCATCGACCGCGCCATCTCCGACCGCGAGGTGACGCTCAACTCCTACTACCAGATCGTCGACGTCAACCCGACCTTCAGCTGGGTCCGGCTGGCCCAGCGCATCCCGGTGCGCATCGCGCTCGACAAGGTGCCGGACGGCGTGCTGCTGGCCTCCGGCATGACCGCGACGGTCGAGGTGCTGCCGGAGCAAGGGAAGGCGCCGGCGAAGTAGAGGCTGTAGGTTGGGTTCGCCCTCGGCGAACCCAACCTACGCGAGGCCTCTACTCCGCCGCCTGCTCCTCCTCGCCCAGGAAGCCGCCGGATTGGCGACGCCACAGCGAGGCGTAGTGGCCGTTGGCCTTCAAGAGCTCGTCATGGCTGCCGATCTCGACGATGCGGCCGCGCTCCAGGATCACCAGCCGGTCCATCCGGGCAATGGTCGACAGGCGGTGGGCGATGGCGATCACCGTCTTGCCCTCCATCAGGTCCTCGAGCTGCTCCTGGATCGCCGCCTCGACCTCGGAATCCAGCGCCGAGGTCGCCTCGTCCAGGATCAGGATCGGCGCGTTCTTCAGCACCACCCGGGCGATCGCCACGCGCTGGCGCTGGCCGCCGGACAGCTTCACGCCGCGCTCGCCGACATGGGCGTCGTAGCCGCGCCGGCCGCGCCAGTCCTCGACATCCAGGATGAAGTCGTGGGCGTGCGCCTGCTTGGCCGCTGCGATGACCTCGGCCTTGGTGGCGGTCGGCCGGCCGTAGTTCAGGTTCTCGAAGATCGACCGGTGCAGCAGCGAGGTGTCCTGGGTGACCACCGAGATCTGCTCGCGCAGACTCTCCTGCGTCACCCCGGCGATGTCCTGGCCGTCGATCAGGATGCGGCCGCGCTCGACGTCGAAGAAGCGCAGCAGCAGGTTGACCAGCGTCGACTTGCCGGCGCCGGAGCGGCCGACCAGGCCGATCTTCTCGCCCGGCCGGATGTCGAGGTTCAGGTTCTCGATCACCCCGCCCGGCCGGCCGTAGTTGAAGCTGACATTGTCGAAGCGGATGCCGCCCTTCGTCACCGTCAGCCGCCTGGCGTCCGGCTTGTCGACCAGGCGCAGCGGCTTGGCGATCGAGATCATGCCCTCCTGCACCACGCCGATATTCTCGAAGATCGTGGTCACCTGCTGCGCCACCCAGCCGGCCATGTTGACGATCTGCCAGGTCAGCGGCAGCACCATGGCGACGGCGCCCAGCGCCACCATCCCCTGGCGCCACAGCAGGATGGCGATGGTGGCGGTCGACACCACCAGCAGGGCATTGGTGGTCGACAGGCACAGGTTGAACAGGGTGATCAGCCGCAGCTGGCTGCGGAAGATCACGGTGTGGCCGTCCACCGCCTCGCGGACGTAGTCGTCCTCCTCCTTGGCCCGGGCGAACAGCTTGACGGTCAAGATGTTGGTGTAGCTGTCGACGATCCGGCCGGTCAGCAGCGACCGCGCCTCCGACATCTCCAGCGAGCGCTGCTTCAGCCGCGGCACGAAATAGGTCAGCAGGACGATGTAGACGGCGAACCAGCCGATGGTCGGCAGCGCCAGCCACAGATCGGCGCTGGCCAGAAGCACCAGGGCGCTGGTGCCGTAGACCGTCAGGTACCAGACCGCCTGGATCGACATCACGGTGCTGTCGCGCAGCGCCACGCCGGTCTGCATCACCCGGTTGGCGATGCGGCCGGCGAAGTCGTTCTGGAAGAAGGTCCAGCTCTGCCGCACCACATGCCAGTGGCTCTGCCACCGGATCAGGTTGGTGAAGCCCGAGGCGATGATCTGGTTGGTAATCAGCGCCTGCAGGAACAGGGCGGCGGGACGGCACACCAGCAGCACGGCGGCCATGCCCAGCAGCAGGTGCCAGTGGTCGGTGAAGAGATCCTCGGACGTGACGGTGCTGAGCAGGGTGACGACCCGGCCGATGAAGACCGGGATCAGCGCGTCGAGCAGCGCCACGGTCAGCCCGGCGCCCAGCAGGGCAAGGTAGTACCAGCGCACCTGCCGCAGGAAGAACCAGTAGAACCGCAGCAGGTTGCCCGGCGGCTGGCCAGGCATGCCCGTGGCGGTCGGCAGCACGCGGGCTTCGAAGAAGCGGAACATGGTCGGGGCTTCCGGCGGGCGTTCTTATTTGGCGGCAGGATTCCAGCCTGCGCCGACAATGCGGCGGCGAAAAGACCGGACAATTGGACACAGGAATTCGTTCAGCGCAGGGCTCACGACATTTTCGTCTGTGCGCGCGGTCACTGGCGGGCCGAAGCCGGCGCGCGAGGATCGCCGCTGGATGCAGGGGCGTGGCCGGATCGTCCGGCCGCGGCATCCGAGGGGTTTTGGACATGAAATTCGTGACCGTGCCGCTGATTCTGGCGGCTCTGGCGGCGGGGAACGGGCGGCCGGCCATGGCCGACGACATCCATGACGCGCTGGACCAGGCCGACTCGGCCTACAGCAGCGGCGATTACGGGCGGGCGAAGAAGGCCGCCGATCTGGCGTCGGTCCTGCTCGGCCAGCTGGTCGCCGAGCAACTGGCCAAGGCGCTGCCCGGGCCGCTCGATGGCTGGACGGCGGAGGAGGCGTGGAGCGACGCGGCGGGCACCACCATGCTCGGCGGCGGGGTCCAGGCCGAGCGCGGCTACAGCGATGCCGAGGGCCGGCAGGTCCGGATCCAGGTGGTGGCGGACTCGCCGATCGTGGCGCAGTTCGCGGGCCTCTACGGCAACCCCGCGATCGCGGCGTCGATGGGCAAGCTGGTCCCGATCGGCGACCGGCAGGCGGTGCTGAACGATCAGCAGGAAATCCAGATGCTGGTCGCCAGCCGCTTCCTGGTCACCGTCTCCGGCGACGCGCCGGAGGCGGCGAAGCTGAAATATGCGGCAGGGATCGAGCTGTCGCAGCTGAAGTGAGCGGCGGGGCGAGGGGCCGAGGCCCCTCGCCCCTGCTCTCAGGCGGCGGCCTTCACCAGCGTCGCGACGACGCTGTCGACCGGCTCGCGGCCGCGGCGCGGCTCGGCCGCCGGATCGCTGCCGAAATCGACATGGCCGCTGTTGACGCCCCGCATCATCTCGGCGAAGCCCGCGATGACGCGGGCCGAGAAGCCGCCGTGGGACAGGGCCTCGGCCCAGCCCGCCTCCGGCACGGCGACGGCCTGCACCGGCCGGCCGAGCGCCCGGGCGAAGGCCGCGGCGACGTCGTTGGGAGAATAGGCGGCCGGTCCCTGCAGGGCGATCACCCGCGTCCCGGCCCAGTCCTGGCGCAGGGCCTCGGCGGCCATGCGGCCGATATCGGCGGTGGCGACCATCGGGATGGCGCGGTCGAGCGGCGCCAGGAAGCTGGGCAGAACGCCCTCGGCGGCGGCGACGCCGGCCACCCCCGCCCAGTTCTCCATGAAATAGGCGGCGCGGATGAAGGTCACCGGCAGGCCGATCCCGGCCAGGCGCTGCTCCAGCGTCCGGTTGGTGGCGATCATCCCGGTGCCGCTCGGCCGGTCCGCGGCGACCGAGGACAGCACCACCAGCTTCGGCAGGCGGGCGGCGGTCGCCGCCTCGGCGATCGCGTCCGCCACAGCCGCCGCGTCGGCGAAGGGATTTTCCGCCGCATAGCCGGGCGGGTTCAGAAGATAGGCGCCGCGCGCTTCGGAGAGGGCGGCGGTCAGCGCCGAGGCATCGGCGAGGTCGGCGACCGCCACCTCGGCGCCCTGCCGCGCCCAAGCCTCGGCCTTGGCCGGATTGCGGACGATGACGCGGACGCGCTCGCCCGCCTCGATCAGGGTTCGGGCGGTGGCGGCCCCCGTGTTCCCGCTCACGCCGGCGACGACATACATGGCTTTCTCCTGCGTTGACCCGCCCGCAGCCGGGTCGGTGCCAAGGAGATGCGGTGACAGTCGCCATATCGCAAATGCATGGATATAATCTTCCGCATGCGCAAAGTGGATCTGGCCGGAGTCGACCTCAACCTGCTGAAGCTGCTCGATGCGCTGCTGCGCGAGCGCAGCGTCACCCGGGCGGGGCAGCGGCTCGGCCTCAGCCAGCCCGCGGCCAGCCGGGCGCTTGGCCGGCGGCGCCGGCGGCTGGCCGACCGGATCGGGGTGCGGACGCCGCAGGGGCTGGGGCTGACGCCGCGGGCCGCCGCCCTGGCCGAGCCGGTGGCGCGGCTGCTGGAGGGCGCCCGGGCGATCGTGGCGCCGCCGGTCTTCGACCCGGCGACCGCGTGCGGCCGGGTCACCATCGCCGGCGTCGACTACACGACGCTGATGGTGATGCCGACCCTGGTGTCGCGGCTGTCGCGCCTGGCGCCGGGGCTGGACCTGGAGATCCCGCCCCCGGCCGGCGACCATGTCGGGCTGATCGCCGCGGATGCCGCCGACCTGGCGCTCGGAGTCTACGACACCCTGCCGGCCGGCTTCTTCCGCCGGGCGCTCTATGACGAGGACCTGGTCTGCGCCGTCCGCCGCGGCCATCCCGTGATCGCGGCCGGGCTGACGCTGGAGCGCTTCGCCGCCCTGTCGCATCTGCTGGTGATCGTCACCGGCCGGGGCGAGGCGCCGGTCGACGTGGCGCTGGCCCGGCACGGGCTGACCCGCCGGGTGGCGGTGCGGCTGCCGCATTTCATCGCCGCGCCGATGCTGGTGGCCGAGAGCGACATGATCCTGTCGCTGCCGCGCCGGCTGGCGTACCGCGTCGCCGCCACGGCGCCCATTGAGCTGCTCGAGCTGCCGCTCGAGATCGAGCCGCTCACCGTGTCGATGATCTGGCACGAGCGGCGGCAGGACGACCCGGCCCATGCCTGGCTGCGGCGGCAGGTGGCGGAGGCGGCGCGCGAGGCGACCCGGGGCTGACCGCCGGGCGCCGCCTCAGGCCGGCGGCGGCTCCGGGTGGAACTGGTACAGCCAGGTCTCGGTCAGCGACTTGCCGTCCAGGCGCAGGAACATCCGCAGCTCGACCGGGTCGCTGCCGTCGACCGCAAGGTCGAAGGTGGCGCGCCAGACATTGCCGTTCGGCACCGGCTCGCTGAACGGCCGCTGGACGGTGCCGCGCGAGGCGGTGGCCACCACCTCCGGGAACACGCCGAAGGGGATCCGGCGCATCACCGCCGGGTTGTCGAACTCGACGACGATCTTGAAGACGCCGGGCGGCCGCGGCTTGCCCGGCTCGCCGCCCCGGCCCATCCGGGTGGCGATGGTGCGGGCGATGCCTGTATCCGGATAGGGTTCGTCCGCCAGCCAGTGCAGCCGGTATTGCAGGTCGTGGCGGTCGCCGGCCGCCGCCTGGCCCTCCGGCACCCAGAACGCGACGATGTTGTCGTGGATCTCGTCGTCGGTCGGGATCTCCACCAGCTGGATCGCGCCGCGGCCGAGGGACGCCAGCGGCTCGACCCACAGGCTCGGGCGGCGGTCGTAGAACACGCCGTCCTGGTAGTGGTCGAAGCTGCGGTCGCGCTGCAGCAGGCCGAAGCCGCGCGGGCTGTCGCCGCCGAAGCTCGACACCGTGATCGCCCGCGGGTTGTTCAGCGGGCGCCAGATCCGCTCGCCGGCGGCGGTCCAGATCGCCAGCCCATCCGAATCATGCACCTCCGGCCGCCAGTCCAGCATCCGGCCGCGGCCGTATTCGCCGTACCAGAACATCGAGGTCAGCGGCGCCAGGCCGAGGCGGGCCACCGCCTGGCGCAGGAACAGCGACGCCTCGACTTCCATCACCACGCCTTCGGTGCGGTGCAGGGTGAAGCGGTAGGCGCCGCTGATGCTGGGCCCGTCCAGCAGGGCGCAGACGACGGCCGGCCGGGCCGGGTCCGGCGCCTCGGCGATGAAGACCTGGGTGAAGATCGGGAACTCTTCCGGCTTGCCGGGGGCGAAGATGTCGACCGCAACGCCGCGCGCCGACAGCCCGTACTGGCCGAGCGCGCCGATCGCCCGGAAATAGGAGGCGCCGAGGAAGGCGACCCAGTCCTGCGTCCGCCAGTCCGCGCGGCCGTGCCGTTCCTGCAGGCGGAAGCCGGCGAAGCCCGAATCGGCCGGCAGCGTCCGGGCCGGGCTGTCCGCCGGCATGTCGAAATACTCCGGCCGGTACTGGATCTCGCGGGCGCCGTCGGCGCCGACCAGATACATCCGCACCGAATCGCCGAAATAGCGGCCGAGATGGAAGAAGGTCACCGGATAGGCGCCGCTGTCGTCGGCGAAAGGCGCGAGGTCGGTCTTGAACCTGATCTTGCCGTGGGCGCCGTAGTCGATCGCCTGCACGACCTCGGGCGCGGGCCGATAGGGCGGCCGGTAGGGCTGCGCCGCCATCGCCTGGGCCCGGGCGACCAGCGCCTCGTAGGAGAAGGGCGCGGCCGGGCCGAGGGCCAGCCCCTGCTGCTGCGCCGCGGCGGAACGGGCGGCGGCCGGCAGCCCGGCCAGCAGCGCGGCCGACCCGGCGGCGCGGAGCAGGGCGCGGCGATGGATGGTCATGCGTCCTCCCGGCCGATGCCTCCCGAGCGGAGGTCCAGCTTAACCTATGCCCGGCCGGCGGCACGGACAGGCTTCGACCGCAGCGAAGGTCGGCGCCGCCTCTCGCCGCAACGGTCGCAACGGCGTGTTTGGGGCCGGTGCTGCCGGCGTCAGAAGTCCGAGCAGCGGCCGTTCACGTCCCAGTCGCCGTAGCGGGTCGGCTCCAGCCCCTTGGGGCCGCCGATCTCGCCGGGCTTCTGCGGCACGATCTCGACCGGCGCGCCGGTGCGCGGGTCGATGCGCTCCGCCAGCTCCCGGGGCGACAGGGGCTTGGCGGCAGGGGTCTCGGTCTCGCTCATTCCCTGGATATGGCTAGGCGCGGCCGTGCTGTCCAGGCTTGATCGGAAGCGGGGCGGGGCCATTTCATCCGGGACGAGACGACGGAGGACCTGATGTCGGGCTACATCCGCACGGCGATGCTGCTGGCGGCCCTCACCGCGCTGTTCATGGCGGCGGGATGGCTGCTGGGCGGGCAGGGCGGGATGATGATCGCGCTGCTGGTGGCGGTGGGCATGAACCTGTTCGCCTACTGGAACGCCGACAAGATGGTGCTGCGCATGCACAATGCGCGCGAGGTCGACGCCCGCACCGCGCCCGACTTCTACAACCTCGTCGCCCAGCTGGCCGAGCAGGCGCAGCTGCCGATGCCGAAGGTCTATCTGATCGAGACCGACCAGCCGAACGCCTTCGCCACCGGCCGCAACCCGCAGAACGCCGCGGTCGCCGCCACCACCGGCCTGTTGCGCCGGCTGTCGGCGGAGGAGGTGGCGGGCGTGATGGCGCATGAGCTGGCGCATGTCCGCAACCGCGACACGCTGATCATGACGATCACCGCGACCATCGCCGGCGCCCTGTCGATGCTGGCCAATTTCGGCCTGTTCTTCGGCGGCGGCGACAACCGCAACAACCCGCTCGGCTTCATCGGCGTGATCCTGACCGTGATCCTGGCGCCGCTGGCCGCCATGCTGGTGCAGATGGCGATCAGCCGCAGTCGCGAATACGAGGCCGACCGGGTCGGGGCCGAGATCTGCGGCCGCCCGCTGTGGCTGGCCTCCGCCCTGGAAAAGATCGAAGCCTTCGCCAAGCGGATCGATTACGGTGCGGCGGAGCGGAATCCCGCCACCGCCCACATGTTCATCATCAATCCGCTCCACGCCCATGCGGTCGACAGCCTGTTCTCGACACACCCCTCGACCGCCAACCGCGTCGCCGCGCTGCGGCAGATGGCGGGCATGGCCCAGGGCCGGGGACCGTGGGGGTGATCCCTCGGTCTTCCTGAGTCTCTCGCAGACCCCTCCGAGTCCCCCCTCCCCTCGCGGGAGGGAGGTAAGGGGAGGGGGGACTCAATTGGGCGGCAGTGCGCGCATCGCGCCAGGCCTTCGCTCATGACCACCTCGGCCGCCTCCGTTCCCCGCGCGAACGCGCGGGCCGCGATCTTCGGCTGGTGCCTCTACGACTGGGCGATGAGCGCCTTCAACACGGTCATCGGCACCTTCGTCTTCTCGGTCTATTTCACCAAGGGCATCGTCGGCGACGCCGACCACGGCGCGGCGCTGTGGGGCGTCGCCATCGGCGCCGGCGGCGTCGCGGTGGCGCTGCTCAGCCCGGTGCTCGGCGCCGTCGCCGATCATGGCGGGCGGCGCAAGGCCTGGCTCGCCGCCTGCGTCGCCGCGGCCGTGGGGCCGACGGCGCTGCTCTGGCTCGCGGCGCCGGACCCGTCCTGGATCGTCCCGGCGATGCTGCTGGTCGGCCTCGCCTCCGTCGCCTTCGAGCTGTCCTACGTCTTCTACAACGCGCTGCTGGTCGATGTGGCGCCGCCCGGGATGCTCGGCCGCGTCTCCGGCTGGGGCTGGGGGCTCGGCTATTTCGGCGGGCTGGCGTGCCTGGTGATCGCGCTGTTCGGGCTGATCGGCTTCGGCGGCGCCGCGCCGCTGCTGCCGCTGCCGGCGGTCGAGTCCGCCGGTCCGCGCGCCACCGGGCCGCTGGTGGCCCTGTGGTGGGCGCTGTTCGCCCTGCCGCTCCTGCTGCTGGTGCGCGAGCGGCCGGGCGGCGCGCCGATCGGGGCCGCGATCCGCCGCGGCCTGGCCGATCTGTGGCGCACGCTGAAATCGCTGCCGGGCCAGGGCAACCTGGTGCGGTTCCTGGTCGGCAGCGCGATCTACCGCGAAGGCTTCAATATGCTGTTCGCCTTCGGCGGCATCTACGCCGCCGGCGCGCTGGGGCTCGATTTCGGCCAGCTGGTGCTGTTCGCGATCGGGCTCAACGTCACCTCCGGCATCGGCGCGATCCTGTTCGCCTGGGTCGACGACGCGATCGGGTCGAAGCCGACGATCCTGGTCTCGATCGTCGGGCTCGTCGCCCTCGGCGTGCCGATCATCCTGGTGACCGACCCGGCCTGGTTCATCGGCCTGGCCCTGGTGCTGGGCCTGTTCCTGGGGCCGGCCCAGGCGGCCAGCCGCACCCTGATGGGGCGGCTGGCGCCGCCGGGCGGCGAGGGCGAGGCCTACGGCCTCTACGGCTTCACCGGCCGCGCCACCGGCTTCCTCGGCCCCTGGCTGTTCGCGGCGGCCACCGCCGCCTTCGCCACCCAGCGCGCCGGCATGGCCACGGTGATCGCCCTCTTCGCGCTCGGCGGGCTGATCGTGGCGACGGTGCGGGAACCGGCGCGAGGCTGATGGATACAATTTGACAGATTTCTCCGCCTCCAGGAATATTGTCGGCATTGGTGGGGGAGTGATTTTCAGATGTCGATTGCAGATGGGGTGCCCCGGACGGGGCGCGTGGGTTACGACGGCAGCCGGTTCGGGATCGGCGGCCTGTTCCTGAAAACGATGCTGCTGTCCGTGGTGACGCTGGGCATCTACAATTTCTGGGGCCGGACGCAGATCCGGCGGGCGATCTGGGGCGCCGTCAGCGTCGACGGCGAGCCCTTCGAATACACCGGCACCGGCAAGGAGCTGTTCTTCGGCTTCCTCAAGGCGATCGCCCTGCTGATCGGTCTCGCCCTGGCGCTGCTCGTCATCGGCTACGTCCTGGGTAGGCTGCTGCAGTTCAGGGCGGTCCTTTCGGTGGCGGTCGTCGCCTTCTACCTGGTCGTGTCGGTGCTCGCGGTGGCCGCGGTCTACCTCGCCACCCGCTACCGGCTGTCCCGCACGCTGTGGCGCAGCATCCGCTTCGGCCTCGACGGCACGGCGGGCCGCTTCGTCATGGGCACCATCGGCTATTCGCTTCTGACGCTGGTGACGCTCGGGATCTGCCTGCCGCTGCTGCGGACATGGCAGACCCGGACGATCGTCAACAATGCGCGCTACGGCACCGTGCCTTTCCGCATGGAGGCGCAAGGGGCGAAGCTGATCTGGCCCTGGGTCCTGACCATGCTGCTGGCGGTGCCGACGCTGGGCATCATGCTGGTGTGGTACCGGGTGCGCGAGTTCCGCTACTGGTCCTCCACGGTCAGCATCGCCGGGCTGAAGTTCGAGGGGCGTCTTCGCCTGGGCCAGGTGCTGGGGCCGGCGATCCTGCTCGCCGTCATCACCGTCGCCATCTTCGCCGCCCTCCTCGTGCCGACCATGTTCGCGGCGATGGAAGCGGCCCGCACGCACGCCCCGCCGCCGCCGTCGGCGCTGACGATCATCGGCATCTGGCTCTATGTGGCGCTGGCGCCGGCGATCAACTTCGTCGTGCTCGGCCACCCGGTGCTGAAGGCGGGCTGCGAGACCATGGCGATCGGCGGCGCGCTGGATCTGGAGGCGGTAGCCCAGTCCTCCGATGCCGGCCCGCGCACCGGCGAGGGGCTGTTCGCCCTGCTCGACGGCGGCGGGTTGTGACCCACGGGCCCTGGTCCGGCCGGTATTCGGACGGCAGGACGGCCCATGTCACGCCCGTCCGCGTTACGGTGGCGACAGATCGGCTGGTGATCGCGGCCGAGGACGGCGCCGTCCTCGCGGAATGGCCGCTCGCCTCGCTGCAGCTGGCAGGCAAGGCGGCCGCGCCGGTCCGGCTGAGATCGGGGCAGGGCGACGCCCGGCTGGCCCTCGACGGCCCGGCGGCCCTGGCGGGGCTGCGCGCGGCCGGCGCCCCGCTGCGGCCGCCCGAGGCTGGCAGCGGGCGGACCATCCTGATCTGGACGGTCGGGCTGGCCGCGGTCTTCGCCGCCGTGCTGCTCCTGCTGCCGCGCCTGTCCGCGTCGATCGCCACGCTGGTGCCGGTCGAGGACGAGGTCTCGCTCGGCGATTCCGTCGCGGACAGCATCGAGCTGATGCTGCGCCACCCGGCCGCCTGCACCGGGGCCGACGGCCGCGCGGCGGTGGAGGCCCTGGTGCGGCGCCTCGCGGCCGGCCGGGAATCACCCTACCGCTTCCGGGTTGAGGTGCTGGACAGCGAGGTGCCCAACGCCCTGGCGGCGCCGGGCGGGCGGATCCTGATGTTCCGCGGCCTGATCGACCGGATGCAAGGGCCGGACGAGTTCGCCGGCGTGCTGGCGCATGAGATGGGGCATGTGCTGCACCGGCATGGGCTACAGGGCATCATCCGCCAGCAGGGGCTGTCGATCCTGGCGCTGCTGACCGGCGGGTCGGATCTCAGCCGGCTCGGCCAGGCGGGGTCGGAGCTGGGGGCCCTGTCCTATTCCCGCGGCTTCGAGCGCGAGGCGGACGAGGCCGCGCTGAAGCTCCTGGCCGGCGCCGGGCTGCGCCGCGACGGCCTCTCGACGCTGTTCCATCGTCTCGCCAAGGACGCCGGCGGAGGACCGGCCTTCCTGGCCACCCACCCGCCGCTGGAGGAGCGCGCCCTGCTCGCCACGCCGGACACGGCCGGATCGCCGGCCATGAGCGAGGCCGAGTGGCAGGCGGTGAAGGCGATGTGCGGGTGACGACAGGCCGCCACCCACCCCATATTGTCATGCCCGGGCTTGACCCGGGCATCCAGAGACTGTCGACATCTTCTGGATTGCCGGGTCAAGCCCGGCAATGACGGTAAAGGGGAAGTTCAATTCTCATAGGCGCCGTTACCTCAATGCCGGAAGTGCCGCCGCCCGGTGAACACCATGGCGATGCCGGCCTGATCCGCGGCCTCGATCACTTCCCGGTCGCGCATCGAGCCGCCGGGCTGGATCACCGCCGTGGCGCCGGCCTCGACCAGGGCCAGCAGGCCGTCGGCGAAGGGGAAGAAGGCCTCCGACGCCGCCACCGACCCGGCGATGCGCGAGCCGGTCTCGCCCGCGGCCTTGGCGGCCTCCGCCGACTTCGACACGGCGATCTTGACGCTGTCCACCCGGCTCATCTGCCCGGCGCCGATGCCCACCGTGCTGCGGCCCTTGGCGAAGACGATGGCGTTGGATCGGACATGCTTGGCCACCTGGGTGGCGAACAGCAGGTCCTCGATCTGCGCCGGGGTCGGCGCCTTGCGGGTGACCAGCTTCAGCTCCGATGCCTCCGGCGCCGCGTCGTCGCGGGTCTGGGTCAGGAAGCCGCCGGCGACGCTGCGCAGCACCCGGCGGCGCTGCGTCGGGTCCTGCACCCCGCCGGTCTTCAACACCCGCAGATTGGCCTTGCCGGCGAACACCGCGGCGGCCTCCGGCTCGACATCCGGGGCGATTACGACCTCGGCGAACAGCGCGGTGATGGCCTGGGCCGTGGCGGCGTCGATCGGCCGGTTGGCGGCGATGATGCCGCCGAAGGCGCTGATCGGGTCGCAGGCCAGCGCACGGGCATAGGCCTCGCCGAGCGTGGCGGCGACGGCCACGCCGCAGGGGTTGGCGTGCTTGACGATGACGACCGCGGGCTCGGTGAACTCCGACACCGCCTCGAAGGCCGCGTCGGCGTCGAGGATGTTGTTGTAGCTCAGCTCCTTGCCCTGCACCTGCTCGGCCGTGGCCGGGCCGGGCACCGCCGGGCCGCTCAGATACAGCGCGGCGGCCTGGTGCGGGTTCTCGCCGTAGCGCAGCGTCTCGGCCAGCTTGCCGGACAGCGACAGGCGCGGCGGGAAGGTCTCGCCCTCGACCTCGGCGAACCAGCCGGCGATGGCAGCGTCATAGGCGGCGGGGCGGGCGAAGGCGGCGGCGGCCAGGCGGCGGCGGGTGGCGCCCAGGGGGGCGCCATTGGCCGCGATCTCCAGCCGCAGCGGCTCGTAGTCGACCGGCGAGGTGACGACGGCGACGAAGGCGTGGTTCTTGGCCGCGGCGCGGGTCATGGCCGGGCCGCCGATGTCGATGTTCTCGATGGCGTCGTCGAATCCGGCGCCGCGGGCGATCGTCGCCTCGAACGGGTACAGGTTCGACACCAGCAGGTCGATTGGCGCGATGCCGTAATCGGTCATCGCCTCGACATGCTCGTCGCTGTCGCGCCGGGCCAGCAGGCCGCCATGGATCTTCGGGTGCAGGGTCTTGACCCGGCCGTCCATGATCTCCGGGAAGCCGGTATGGGCCGACACCTCCTTGACCGGGATGCCGGCATCGGCCAGCGCCTTGAAGGAGCCGCCGGTCGACAGGATCTCGACCCCGCGCTCGGCCAGGAACCGGGCGAAGTCGACGATGCCGGTCTTGTCGGAGACGGAGATCAGCGCGCGGCGGATCGGCAGGGCGGCTTCGGTCATCATCGGCGGGGCCCCGGGGGCAGGAATCGGCCCGGCTTTAGACCTGGACGGGCGGGGTGTCGACCGTATAGCGCCGCGTGGCGCCGCTACGCTCCGGGCAGCCCGAACCGGCGCTCCAGCCAGCGGACGGCGAAATCCGCCATCTCCGCCGCCGGCACCAGCACCGAGGCGGCGTCGCCGACGGTGCTGCGCACGCCACGGCCGGCGGCGAGGAAATCCTCGACAACAGTGGCGAAATAGCCCTCCGGCAGCCCGTCGACGACGGGGTCGGAGGTGTCGAACTCCTCGAAGCGGCGCCAGACCGTCCGGCCCTCGACCAGGATCGGCGCCTCGTACCGGACCACGCGCTTGCCGGGGATCCGGGCCAGGTGCTCGGCATGGTGCAGCAGGCTCATGGCGTCGAGCGGGGCGCCCAGCATCAGCACCTTGCCGCGGGCCTGCACCAGCTTCGCGAAGGGCGACCGCTCGCCATAGCCGTAGTCGAGCGCGTGGTCGGCGGTGAACCACTCGGCCCGGCCGCCGACCGCGGCGAAGGAGGCGCCGGGATTGGCGCTGCGCCGTGCGCCCGGCCGGGTGCGCACCAGCTCGGCGATGGCGCCGTTGAAGCGGCGGGCGCGGGACGAGGCCGGATCGAAGGGCGGGATGTCGTCCCGCAGCTCCGCCGGGATGGTCCCGTCGTCGTCCAGCAGGTCGTGGTAGTCGTCGCTCCAGTCGGTGTAGACCAGGATCGTTCCGCCCGGCCCGATCGCGTCGTGCAGCGCGTCGATCAGCGCGTCGGGCCCGCCGAGGATGCGGCCGACCGAGCGCAGCGCGGCATGCACCATCACCGAAGCGTCCGGGCCGAGGCCGATCGCGCGAAGCTGCGCCGCCAGCGTCCGCCGGGTGTGGATGTCGGCAGGCATCAGGCCAGTCGCCGTTCCCGGCGCAGGATCCACTGCACGCCGGTGCTCTCGGCGCCGACCTCGCCCCAGATCACGACCTGGGTGGTCTTGCGGCGCTCGGAGCCGCGGCCGACATAAATGCCTTCCTCCAGCGCCACCTGGCCGCCATAGCCGCGCAGGCGCCAGCCGTCGCCGCTGGGCAGGCGGATGATCACCGAGCTGCCGCCCTGCACCGGCGACAGCTGCAGCGCCGGGTGCAGGTGGAAGCGGATGGCGAAGGGCAGGCCGCGGGCCGCGTCGGTCTCGGCGAACAGGATGTCCTCGCCGCGCAGCTCGTCGCCATTGGCCGACAGCTCCAGCCGGCGGCGGTGGACCAGGCCCAGCGCCTCGCGGTAGCCGTCATGCCAGGCGTCGATCAGCACCGATTGCGGCGTCTCCTGCCGGTCGATCTCGATCTGGCGCGGCCGCTTGCCGATGCCGGCGTCGCGCAGCACCTCGGCCGAATCGCGGCCGGCGACGCTCAGCGTGGAATGGGCCGGCGTGCCGCGCAGGGCGGTGTGCCAGGCGCTGTCCTCGGCGCTGCCGCGGCCGGGCCAGGCGCCGCAATTGACGATCATGCGCTCGCGCCCGACCGACATCTCGAAAGACAAGAGGCCGGCATGGGCGCCGTCATCGGCGCCGGCCGGCGGCGGCGCGCCGACGTCGAGCAGCAGCAGGGTGCGGCCGGCCATCGCCCGCTCGAAGCCGCTGTGCCGTGCGCTCTTCGGCGCCCGGGCCTTGGAATCGGCCTGGGACAGCACGGCGTCGATCAGCACCGGTTCGCCCTCCTGCGCATCGTTGAACAGGGCGAAGCCGCCGTCGCCGTGGCGCAGCAGGCGCAGCGCCGGCGCCATCCGGTCGATCGCCAGGTGCAGCGCGTCCGGCACATGCGCCTGGGCGGCGCGGAAGGCGGCGCGGATGTCGATCAGTTGGCGCAGCACGGTCAGGTGCACCGCCGGGTTGCGCTGGATGTGTCCGCCGTCCGGCAGGATCTGGCGCGGCAGGCATTTGCCGAGGATGCGCTGGGCCTGGTCCAGCCGCGGCCGGCCCTGGGGCAGGGCCACGGCGCCGTAGACCAGGCCGCGCACGGTCTGGATCTGGCGCGGGTCCATCGGGTCGCCGTCGGCGACGCGGGTCAGGTGGCGCAGCTGGCGCGACAGGCTGGCGAAGACGCGCGCCCGGAAATCGTCGTCGGCGCTGGCGCAGAAGAAGTCGTGCGCGCCGAGCCAGCTGGCGATGCGCTGGCCCAGGATGTCCGGCCGCCAGGTCAGCGGATGCCAGCGGTCGTAGCGCTCGATCCAGTGGTCGATCAGCCGCCGCGCCGCGCGCCGGGCCTGGTCGCCGCCGGCGGCGCGCAGGTCGCGCAGCCATTCGAAGCCGTGCAGCGCCTCGATGAACTCCGGGGCGGCGCCGAACGGCTCCCACGGCGCCGCGGCCGCCGCCTCATAGGTCTGGCCGCCCAGCCTGTAGAGGCCGGCGATCAGCGCGGCGCCGCGCTCGGCGTCGCCCGGCCAGGGGTCGGGCGGCACCATCAGCAGGTCGCGCGGCCCCTTGCGCCCCAGCGCCACGGAGTAGAGCGGGTTCGAATAGGCGAACCGCGTCAGCTGGTCGTGGACGTTGCGGGTGAGGGTGCGCGGGCTCCGCATGGCTCAGCGTTTGCCGCGGATCGCGGCGATGTTGCCGGCATAGGCGCCCGGGCCGCCGCGGAAGGCCGCGGTGCCGGCCACCAGCGTGTCGGCGCCGGCGGCGATCACCCGCGGCGCCGTCTCCGGCGTGACGCCGCCATCGACCTCGAGGCGCACGTCGCGGCCGCTCTTGTCGATCATGGCGCGCAGCCGGGCGATCTTGTCGAGCTGGCTTTCGATGAAGCTCTGCCCGCCGAAGCCGGGGTTGACCGTCATCACCAGCACCAGGTCGATGTCGCCCAGAAGCTCCTCGACCATGGCGACCGGCGTGCCGGGGCTCAGCACCACGCCCGGCGACTTGCCGAGAGAGCGGATCAACTGGACGGTGCGGTGCGGGTGCGGCCCGGCTTCCGGGTGGAAGCTGATGCGGTCGGCCCCCGCCTCGGCGAAGGCCGGGATATAGGGATCGGCCGGGCCGATCATCAGATGGGTGTCGAAGGGCAGGGCCGACCAGGGCCGCAGCGCCTTCACCACCGTCGGGCCGAAGGTGATGTTGGGCACGAAATGCCCGTCCATGATGTCGAGATGGAGCCAGTCGGCCCCGGCCTCGGTCATGGCGCGGGCCTCCTCGCCCAGGCGGGCGAAGTCGGCGGAGAGGATGGAGGGGGCGATCAGGACCGGCTTGACCATGATCGTCCTCATAACAAGGGACCGGCCGCGTCACAACCGTGACGAAACCGCGGCGCCGAAGGATCGGCCGGGGCGGGCGGTCGCCCCGGCCGGCTTCGCCCGAAAAGCTTACTTCGCCTTGGCGAGGAAGTCCTTGACGTTGTCGGGGGTCACCGTGTCGAGGCCGACATAGGTGATCTCCTCGACCTTCTCGCCCTTCTTCAGCTTCTGCAGGATCTCCATTGCCAGCGCGCCCATCTCGTAGGGCTGCTGGCCGATCAGGCCGTTGGCGTAGCCGTCGCGCAGCAGCTCCAGCTCCGGCTTCAGCGTGTCGGCCGAGACCAGCACGACCTCCTTCGAGGCCAGCTTGGCCTTGATCGGCTCGGCGAAGTTGCGGAAGGCGTCCGGCACGAACAGCGGCCAGCCGCCGACCGGCAGCAGCGCGTCGATGTCGGGATGGGCGGTCAGCGTGTCCTGCAGCTGCTGCACCGCCAGCGCGGCGTCGTCGTTGCAGTACAGCGGCGAGCCCTCGACCTGGGTCCAGCCCTTGCCCAGCCCGTCGATCACGCCGCGCACCCGGTCGTTCAGGTTGGCCGCGGCCGGGCCGCCCGAGACCAGGGCGAAGGTGCCGCCGCTGGGCTTCAGCTTGGCGGCCATCTCGCCGATCGCCTTGCCCATGGCGTAGTTGTCGGTGCCGACGAAGGCCTGGCGCTTCGACCCCGGCGCGTCGGCGTCGAAGGTGATGGTCGGGATGCCGGCCTCGACCGCCTGGTTGATCACGTTGGTCATGGCGTCGACATCGGCGACCGAGATCGCGAGCCCGTCGATGCCCTGGGTGATCAGGTCCTGCACGATCTGCGCCTCGCTGGCCGGCTCGTGCTCCACCGGGCCGATATAGACGCATTCGACGCCCAGCTTCTTGGCCGCGTCCATGCAGCCGTCGCGCGACAGGTCGAAATACGGGTTGTTCATGGCCTTCGGCACCAGGGCGAAGCGCGGCTTGTCCTGCGCGCTCGCCCCGCCGGCCATGGCCATGACGGCGCCCAGCGCCACCGCGGCCAGAAGAAGCTTCTTCATAATCGATCCTCCCCTTGTTGAACTCGTTTGCCGTCTCAGGCCGCGCGCCGGGACCGGATGCGGTCCAGCAGCACCGCCAGGATGATGAACACGCCGACGAAGAAATCCTGCCAGTAGGGCTGCACCCCGCCCAGGATCAGACCGTTGCGGATGACCTCGATCAGCGCCGCGCCGGTGACGGCGCCCAGCGGCCCGCCGAGGCCGCCGGTCAGGTTGGCGCCGCCGATCACCGAGGCGGCGATCACCCGCAGCTCGTAGCCGACCGCGGTGTTGGCGGGGGCGGAGCCGAGCCAGGCCAGGAGCAGCACGCCGGTGAAGCCGGCCAGCGCGCTGCAGAAGACGTAGACCGAGATCTTCACCCGCTCGACCGGAACGCCGGTCAGCGCCGCCGCCTTCTCGTTGCCGCCGATGGCGAAGACGTGCCGGCCCCACTGCATATGCCGCAGCAGGAACCAGATCATCACCGCCAGCGCCGCCATGTAGATCAGCGACGGCGGCAGGATGCCGAAGATGGGGTCGTTGCCCAGCGTCCGGAACAGGTCCTTGGCCGGCCCGGCGGTGGGCGAGCCGCGGCCCTGGGTGACGACATAGACCAGGCTGCGGCAGACGCTGAGCATGCCGAGCGTGGTGACGAAGGGCGACAGGCCCAGCCGGGCGATCAGGAGGCCGTTGACCAGCCCGACCACGCCGCCGACGCCGACGCCGGCCAGCACGCCGAAAGCCAGGGCCAGGCCTGGCCAGTCGACGAACAGGGGCCAGTCGGCGGTCCAGCCCATCGCCAGGCTGGTGGCGACGGCGCCGAGCGCCATGACCGACCCGACCGACAGGTCGATGCCGGCCAGGATGATCACCAGCGTCTGCCCCAGCGCCGCGATGGCGATGTAGGAGAAGTTCTGGGCGACGTTCTGCAGGTTGCGCCCGGTCAGGAACTTGTCGGACGCGATGGCCATGACCACCATCAGGATCACCAGCGCCGCCAGCACATAGGTGATCTGGGACGACATGATCCGGTGCAGCGGCCCCTGCCGCCGGACGTTGTCGAAGTTCATCGTCGCGGAGTTGGTGGCCTGGGCCATCACGCCGCCTCCAACGCGCCGGTGATCAGGCCCGTCACCTCCTCGGGCGAGCTGTCGGCGATGCGCTTGTCGGCGACCTTGCGGCCGCGGCGCATCACGATCACCCGGTCGCAGACCTCGAACACGTCGGGCATGCGGTGGCTGATCAGGATCACGGCGATGCCGCTGTCGCGCAGCCGGCGGATCAGCTCCAGCACCTCGTGCACCTGGCGCACGCTGATCGCCGCAGTCGGCTCGTCCATCAGGATCAGCTTGGCGTTGGACAGGCGGGTGCGGGCGATGGCCACGGCCTGGCGCTGGCCGCCCGACATCAGCCGCACCAGGTCGCCGGCGCGGGTCTCCGACTTCAGCTCGGCGAACAGCGCCTGGGCCTTGCGGTTCATGGCGCCGTGGTCCAGGCGGCGCAGCGGCCAGACCCCGGTCTTCAGCTCGCGGCCCAGGAAGACATTGGCGGCGGCGGTCAGGTTGTCGGCCAGGGCGAGGTCCTGGTAGACCACCTCGATCCCGGCCTCGCGGGCGTCGACCGGCTTGTGGAAATGCACCGGCTTGCCCTCCAGCAGCATCTCGCCGGAGGTCGGCGGGAAGTTGCCGGCCATGACCTTGACCAGGGTGGATTTGCCGGCGCCGTTGTCGCCCATCAGCCCGACCACCTCGCCGGGCTCGATCGACCAGCTGACGCCGGTCAGGGCGTGGATCGCCCCGAAATGCTTGGCAATGTCCCGCAGCTCCAGAAGCGCCATCCCGCTCCGTTCCTCCCTGGCCCCGGTGATCCCGGCCTCGTTCGGGCGGAACTGTGAAAGAAGGCGCGCCGGAGCGCAATTTGTTTTTGTCTGATTATTAGCGAAAGAGTGAAGGAGTCAGGACCGCCGCTTCAGCCGGGCGATATGGAAGCCGTCGAGGCCGCCGAGATCCGGCCAGTGCGAGGGCAGGGTGCGGACGTCGCCGGCCGGGGTCAGGAACTCGGCCGACCCGCCGACCTCCGACGCCGCCACCGGCACGCGCATCAGCCGGTCGTCCTCGGCCAGCAGCCGGCCGATCTGCGATTCGCCTTCCTCGGGCAGCAGCGAGCAGGTGCACCAGATCAGGATGCCGCCCGGGCGCACCAGCTCGACCGCCCGGCGCAGCATCCGCGCCTGGGCCGCGGCCAGCTTGGCCACGTCCTCCGGCCCCTTCAGCCGCGGCACGTCGGGGTGGCGGCGGATGGTGCCGGTGGCGCTGCAGGGCGCGTCCAGCAGCACGCCGTCATAGGGGGCGCCGGCGGTGAAGGTCTCGGCATCGGCGGTGTGCAGCTCGGCGGAGAGGCCCAGCCGCTCGAGATTCTCGGCCACTCGCTTCAGCCGCCGGGTCGAGCGGTCCAGCGCCGTCACCGTGGCGCCGGCCGCGGCCAGCTGCGCCGTCTTGCCGCCCGGCGCGGCGCAAAGGTCGAGGATGCGGCGGCCCGGGATCGGGCCGAACAGCCGGGCCGGCAGGGCGGCGGCGGCGTCCTGCACCCACCAGGCGCCCTCGGCGAATCCCGGCAGATCCGGCACCATGCCGCCGGCCTCGCGCCGCAGCGTCCCGGTCGGCAGCGGCCGGGCGTCGAGCTGCCCGGCCCAGAGATCGGGGTCGGCCTTGACCGAGAGGTCCAGCGGCGCCTCGTGCAGATGGGCCTCGGCGATGGCGGCGGCGGTGGCGGCGCCATAGGCCTCGGCCAGGCGCGACCACAGCCAGTCCGGCGTGTTCAGCCGGGCGGCGTCCTGCCCGGCCAGCAGGGCCGGGCCGTCCTCGGCCAGGCGGCGCAGCACGGCGTTGACCAGCCCCTTCATGCCGGCGAAGCCGGTCAGCCCGGCCAGCTCGACCGATGTGTCGACCGCGGCGTGGGACGGCGTCGCCAGGAACAGGCGCTGGGCCAGGCCGAGCCGCAGCACATCGCGCACCGTGGCGGCGCCGCGCGGCAGCGGCGTGTTCAGCGCGCCGTCGATCAGCGCGTCGATCTGGCCCAGGCGGCGCAGCGTGGGGGTCAGCAGCAGGCGGGTGAAGGCGCGGTCGCGCGGTTCCATGCCCTGCAGGGCGAGATGGGAATCGAGGGCCTCGTCGATCGGGCGCCGCTGCGCCAGAACGGCCCGCAGCAGCTCGACGGCGGCCTTGCGCGTGGCCAATCCGGTGTCGGTCATGCGCGGGATGTAGACCATCGGCGCCGGGCGGACCAGTGCCAACGCGCACTTTCGCGTTCGGCCCCGCCGCGTCATGCTGGGGCAAAGAGGGAGAACACGCCGATGCCGCCGGACACCACCGCCGCCCGCCGCCTGTATCTGGAGGATCTCGAGGTCGGGCAGCGCTTCGGCTCGGGCACCGTCGCGGTCACGCCCGAGGCGATCAAGGCCTTCGCCGCCCAGTTCGACCCGCAGCCCTTCCATCTTGACGAGGAGGCGGCGAAGGCGACCTTCTTCGGCGGGCTCGCGGCCAGCGGCTGGCACACCGCGGCCCTGACCATGAAGCTCCTGGTCGGCGGCGAGTTCCTGCCGGTGGGCGGGCGGATCGGCGGCGGCACCGACGAGATGCGCTGGCCGCGCCCGGTGCGCCCGGGCGACGTGCTGCGGGTGGAGAGCGAGGTGCTGGAGATCCGGCCGTCCCGGTCGCGCCCCGACCGCGGCCTGGTCAAGACCCGGATCACCACCCTGAACCAGGCGGGCGAGCCGGTGCAGGTGATGGTCGCCAATATGGTTGTGCCGAAGCGGCCGGCGTCGTCGTCGTAGCCGGGCTGTCAGGAGCTTCTTCAACTGTCATGCCCGGGCTTGACCCGGGCATCCAGGGAATGTCGATGCCGCTCTGGGCGGCCCCCCTGGATTGCCGGGTCAAGCCCGGCAATGACAATAAAAGGAATCGTCGTCGAGCGTCCTATCCCAGCAGCCGCGCCACCAGCGCCGGCACCTCGCGGATCGAATCGAGCGTGTGGAAGCCGGGCGGCGCGATCTCCGGCCGGGCCACGGCCTCATGCGCCCAGGTGATGCGATAGGGGATGTGCACCGCCTGGCCGCCGAGGTCGAGCACCGGCAGGATGTCCGAGCGCATCGAGTTGCCGATCATCAGGAACCGCTCCGGCGTCGCGCCGGCGCGCTGCAGGATCCGGCGATAGGTCGCCTCGTCCTTCTCGGCCACGATCTCGACGCTGTCGAAGCGCTCGGCGAGGCCGGAGCGGGCGACCTTGCTCTCCTGGTGGAACAGGTCGCCCTTGGTGATCACGATCAGCCGGATCCGCCCGGCCCTGGCCTCCGGCGCCAGCGCGTCGAGCGTCTCGACCACGCCATCGATCAGCTCGACCGGATGGTCCATCATCGCCTTGCCGAGGTCGAGGATGGTGCGGATCTCGCCGGCGCCGATGCGGCCGCCGGTGATCTCGATCGCGGTCTCGATCGTCGACAGGGTGAAGCCCTTCACGCCGTAGCCGAAGGTCTTCAGGTTGCGCGCCTCGGTGTCGAGCAGGGTGCGCTCGAGCGTCTCGGCGTCGGCCCAAGGGGCGAGGAGGGCGACCAGCCGGGCATGCGTCTCCTCGAAAACGGATTCGCTGTGCCACAGCGTGTCGTCCGCGTCGAAGGCGACCGTCAGGGGAGCGGGCATCGGGACCGTCAGCTCCGGCGCGCGGCGAAGCCGGTGATCGACTCGGTCAGCGCGTGCAGGGCGAAGCCGAGGAACAGGACGCCGGAGGCGCGGACGAACCAGATCTCGTGCCGGCGGTAGAAGCCGCGCACCGCCGAAGCGCCGGCGACGGCGACCAGGATGACATAGGCGGCGACGGCGCCGAGGCAGGCGGCGCCGACCAGGGCCGGCAGCTCCGACCAGGTCAGGCTGGCGGCATAGCTGGTGAGCAGGGCGGTGAAGGTGGCGACGGCCACCGGATAGCCCTTCGGGTTGGTGACGCCGAACAGCAGGCCCCGCAGCAGCGGCCGCCGCACCGAGGTGTCGATGCGGCCGTCGGAGCCGCGGCGCACGGTCAGCGCCGACCAGCCGAGCCACAGCAGATAGGCGCCGCAGATCAGGCCGAGCGCGTCGAACACCGCCGGGCCGATCACCTGGGCGCCGATGATCGCGGTCAGCGCCAGCGCTGACCACAGCGCGTCGCCGACCAGGTGGCCGCACAGAAAGGTGGCGCCAGCCTTTCGCCCCTGGCCGGCGGAGATGCCGAACAGGGCCAGCACCGCCGGCCCCGGCGAGATGCCGTAGGCGAAGCCGGCGAGGCCGGAAGCCAGAAGCAGGGTGCCGTTCACGATTCCTCCGAAACAGGCGGGGCTGCGGTCGCAGCCGGCCCCAAAATCGGCCATAAGGGACGCCCGGGGCAAGCCCGGCGCATCGTGCGGAGGACGGGATGGACACGACGGAGATCCTGAGGCGCTTCGACGCCGAGCTGCGGCGGGTCCCGGTGCAGGCCGATCCGGCCTACCGGGTCGAGCCTCTGCCCGACGTCACCCGCGTCATCGGCCCCGGGCTCGGGGTGCATGACAACTTCGTGCTGTGGAGCCGGCTCGACGCCGCCTCGGCCGACGCCGCGATCGCGCGGGAAGCCGCGTTCTTCGCGAGCGAGGGCCGGTCTGTCGAATGGAAGCTGTACGGCCATGACGCGCCAGCCGATCTCGGCCGGCGCCTGCAGGCCGCCGGCTTCGTGCCGGAGGAGCCGGAGACGCTGCTCGCGCTCGATCTCGACGGCCCGCTGCCGCCGCCGGTCGATCCCGAGGGCGTCACGATCGAGCGGGTGGTCGACCCGGTGCGCTTCGGCGCCATCGACGACCTGATGGCCGCGGTCTACGGCGCCGATGAAGACTGGCGGTCGGAGGGGCTGGGGGCGGGGATCGCGGCCGCGCCGGACCGGCTGTCGGTCTATCTCGCCATGGCCGACGGCCATTGCGTCTCGGCCGGCTGGATCCGGTTCCATCCCGGCACCGCCTTCGCCGATCTGTGGGGCGGCGCCACCCGCCCGCACTGGCGCGGCCGCGGCATCTATCGCGCTTTGGTGGCAAAGCGCGCCGCCGAGGCGAAGCAGCGAGGCTTCCGCTTCCTCACCGTCGATGCCTCCTCAGAAAGCCGGCCGATCCTGGAACGGCTCGGCTTCCGGGCGCTGACCACGACCACGCCCTATGTGCGGGAGGCGGGAGCCTGATCGCGTCGGTCCGGACGTAGCCAGAGGCTGGGATGTTGCCTCTCCCGTTTACGGGAGAGGTCGGAGACGCGAAGCGGCTCCGGGTGAGGGGATTTCGTCGAAGCCTGGGCCAGCCCTCACCCGGCCGTCCTGCGGACGTCCGACCTCTCCCGCGTCCGGCGGGAGAGGCAATACGAAGACGCTCGTCAGGACGGTTTGAGGCCCCGCGGTCAGCCTAACCCCGCCCGATATAGGGCATGGCCGTCGCCATCACGGTGACGAACTGGACATTCGCGTCGAGCGGCAGGGACGCCATCATCAGCACGGTGCTGGCGACATGGGCCGCGTCCATCAGCGGCTCCGGCTTGATCGAGCCGTCGGCCTGGGGCACGCCCTTGGCCATCTTCGACGCCATGTCGGTGGCGGCGTTGCCGATGTCGACCTGGCCGCAGGCGATGTTGTATTTGCGCCCGTCCAGCGAGGTCGACCGGGTCAGGCCGGTGATGGCGTGCTTGGTCGCGGTGTAGGGGGCGGAGTTCGGCCGCGGCACATGCGCCGAGATCGACCCGTTGTTGATGATCCGGCCGCCCTGCGGGTCCTGGTCCTTCATGATCCGGAACGCCTCCTGCGTGCACAGGAACGGGCCGGTCAGGTTGGTGTCGACCACCGCCTTCCACTGCTCGAAGGTCAGGTCCTCCAGCGGCACGCCGGGGGCGCTGACGCCGGCATTGTTGAACAGCACGTCCAGCCGGCCGAAGCGGGCCTTGGCGGCGTCGAACAGGGCGCGGACGCTCTTCGGGTCGGTGACGTCGGTCGGCACCGCCAGGGCCTGCTCCGCGGGCACGCCCGACAGCTGGATGGTCTCCGACAGCGCATCCTGCCGCCGGCCGGCCAGCACCACCTTGTACCCGTCCTTGAGGAAGGCCAGGGTCACCGCACGGCCGACGCCCGACCCGGCCCCCGTCACCAGCGCCACCTTGCTTGCCATCTGCGTCTCTCCCGTATCGGTTCTCGGGGTCGGCTCCGCCCCGTCGGAACGGACCCTAGCGGTTATGTCCGACTTAGTCAGCCGGAATGCTGCCGAATTGGGCCAGGGTGAAGCATGCGCCTCGCGGGGCCGTGGTATCGGGGAATGCTCAGCCCGCGGCCTGCAGCTCCGCCGCGTCGTCGGCGACCGAGGCCAGCACGTTCCTGACCACGAAGATCTGGCCGAGCTTGCGGGCCACCATCTCCCATTCCGGGCAGGCCTCGCGGCGGACCGCGATGGTCACGCGCATCTCGTCGCCCTGGCGCTCGGCCGAGACGCGTTCGGGCACGACATCGCGCAGGCAGAAATGCTCGAGCAGGCGGGGCAGCAGGTTGGTGTCGGCCGTGCCGACCACATGAAAAAGGACCTGCGCGTCGTCGCGGGTCATGGTCATCGTCTTCTCCCGGGAAATGCGAACAGCACACGGACGAAGACCCCGGGGGAGCCGGCGCGGCCGGCCCGGGGCCTAGTGGCTAATTCGCAGGGAGCGCGTGGTGACCATGACTCATGGTTAACCGCTCGGGACCGGATTGGCAACCGTCGAGGTCTTGACCCGCTCCGGGCGTCGCGCAAGCCTGCGCTGCATTCGGCAGGAGGAAGGCATGGTCGATCCGGCTTCGGGGCCGCTGGCGGGGCGGCGGGCGCTGGTGACGGGGGCCGGCCGCGGCATCGGCGAGGCCCTGGCCCTCGGCCTGGCCGCGGCCGGCGCCGGCATCGCCCTGGCCGGCCGCGACCGCGCGGCGCTGGACCGGGTGGCCGAGGCGGTGCGCGAGCGCGGCCGGCAGGCGGTGCCGGTGGTGCTCGACGTCGCCGATACCCGCAGCATCGACCGCGCCTTCGCCGCCGCGGCCACGGCGCTGGGCGGGCTCGACATCCTGGTCAACAACGCCGGGGTGGAGGAGGTGCGGCCGTCGCTTTCGGTCGACGAGGCGCTGTGGGACCGGATCGTCGACACCAACCTGAAGGGCGCCTTCTTCTGCGCCCGCGCCGCGGCGCTGCTGATGAAGCCGCGGGGCGGCGGAGCCATCCTCAATCTGTGCTCGCTGACCTCGGAGGTCGGGGTGCCCGGCGCCGTGCCCTACGGCGCCTCGAAGACCGGCCTCGTCGGCATGACCCGGGCGCTGGCGACGGAGTGGGCGAAGGACGGCATCCGGGTCAACGGCATCGGCCCGGGCTATTTCCGCACCGCCCTGACCGAGGTGTTCTACCAGGACGAGGCCTGGCAGCAGCGCATGCTCGGTGCCATCCCGATGGGCCGCTTCGGCCGGATGGACGACCTGGTCGGCCCCGCCGTCTTCCTTTGCTCCGACGCCGCCGCCTATGTCACCGGGCAGGTGCTGTATGTCGATGGCGGGTACCTGGCGTCGATTTGAGCGAGTTGACTGCCATTCTTGGCGTCATCGCGAGGCGCGCAGCGCCGTGGCAATCCAGGGGGCTGCTGGATCGCTTCGCCTTCGGCTCGCGATGACGGTACTGTTGGAAGCGAGACTTCCTATGGGGCTTGGTGTGATCTGCACGAAGCTCTTCACCAGCAGGCACGGCCAGATGGTGTGCTTGCCAAAAGCCATCGCCTTCCCGGAGGGCACGGATGAGGTCGAGATCCTCAAGATCAGCGACAGCCGTCTGGTCACGCCGGTCGGCAAGCGCTGGGATGATTTCTTCCTGCGTGGATCGGGCGCCTCGGAGGACTTCATGAAGGAGCGATGGCAGCCGAAGGCGGAAGAGCGCGAGCCGCACTGACAGGGCCAGCGCGATTGGTGGGATGTTGGGTTCGCGGTCGCGAACCCAACCTACAACTGCGTAATGACAACGACATTACTAAAGGTTACATTAGACCTGTTACCGAAGAGGCTTTCCCATGCCGACCTCCGGCGCCGAACGCAGCAAGCGCGATACGCTGAATCTCCGGATCAGGCCCGAGTTGCGGAGCCTGATCGACCGCGCCGCCAAGGCCCGCGGGAAGAACCGCACGGAGTTCGTGCTGGAGGCTGCGCGCTCGGCCGCCGAGGAAGCGCTGCTCGACCAGACCATCATCGCCGCCAGTCCAGAAGCCTACGAGGCGTTCCTCGCCCGGCTCGACATGCCGCCGCGGCCCAATGACCGCCTGCGCAAGACCATGCAGACGCGGCCGCCCTGGAATAAGGCGTAGTGGTCTCAGCGCCCGAGCCGCTGGCATCGCATCACGAGCTCAAGCCATTCGCGTCGGGTGTGGACAGCCTCGACCAATGGCTCAGACGCCGTGCTCTGAAGAATCAGGCGACCGGAGCGTCCCGAACCTTCGTTGCCTGCGAGGGGCAGCGCGTGATGGCGTACTACGCCCTGGCGGCGAGCGCGGTCACCGTCGAGGCGGCATCCGGCCGCTTTCGCCGCAACATGCCGGACCCGATCCCGGTCGTCGTTCTCGGCCGGCTGGCGGTGGATCGCTCCAGGCAGGGCGAGGGGCTGGGCCGGGCGTTGGTGCAGGACGCCGCCCGGCGCGTGGTCCAGGCGGCGGATGCGATCGGTGTCCGCGGCATGATCGTCCATGCCCTCTCCGCCGAGGCCCGGGCGTTCTACGAGCGGACCGGCTTCGAGCCGTCGCCTCTCGATCCGATGGTGCTGATGGTCACGCTGGCCGACCTTCGGGCCTGCCTGTGACCGAAGGGCAGGGCGGACGTGTCACGCATAGGAGGGCGGCTTCGCTTTCGCGGCTTGCTCCGCGCCTATACCTACGGCCTTTAAGATCAACCATTCGGTCTCTTCCCGTCATGGCGAGGCGCGGAGCGCCGTGGCCATCCAGGGGCCGGTGCGAGCCGCCCTGGATGGCCACGCCCCTTCGGGGCTCGCCATGACGGGTCTATGTCTTGGGCCGTCGGGACTATTCCTGATGAAACTCCGCCGTCACCTCGATCGCGCCGACGATGGCGGCGTTGAAGGCCGGCAGGTCCTCGGCTGGGATCCAGCATTCGAGGTGGCTGCGGCCGCCGGCCTCCTGGACCTGGTAGCGGTCCAGTAAGTCGCGCCGCACCTGGAAGCGGGTGACATAGCCGGAGCCGCTGGCCGGCACGTTCCAGTCGCGGGCGATCTTGACGGCATAGTCCTCCGACAGCACCGGGTAGAAGATCGGCTGCTCCGGCAGGCGGGGTGGGAAGGCGCGCATGCCGGCCTCCCGGATCAGCCGCAGCTCCTCCGGCCCGACCGGGCGCCACAGCGTGACGGTCTCGGCCTCGGCCATGCTCAGCCCCGTTTCAGCAGCCCGTCCCGCACCTCGGACACCGCGCGGGCGTGGCCGTCGAAGCCTTCATAGGTCGCCAGCGTCCGCGCCTGCTCGGCCAGGGCCGGATAGCCGGCGGCGCTGACATAGCCGATTGAGGTCCGCTTCAGGAAGTCGAACACCGACAGCGGCGAGGCGGTGCGGGCGTGGCGGCCGGTCGGCAGCACCGCGTTCGGGCCCAGCACGAAATTGCCGATCGTCACCGGCGTGTGCGGGCCCAGCAGGATCTCGCCGGCATGGTCGATCCGCGCCGCGTCGGCGAAGGGGTCGCGCGACAGGATCTGCAGATGCTCCGGCGCGTAGTCGTTGACGAAGCCGACCGCCGCGTCCCAGTCCGGCGCCAGCACGATGCCGCCGCGCGGGCCGGTCAGCACGGCGCGGGAGAAGCCGGCGCGGCCCGCGCCCATTTCCGCCCAGTGCCCGGGCAGCGCGGCGGCCGCCTGCTCCGCGACCTTGCGGCTGTCGGTGACGAGCCAGGCCGAGCTGTCCGGCCCGTGCTCGGACTCGATGATCAGGTCCAGCGCCGCCAGCGCGCCGTCGACGCTGCCGTCGGCCAGGATGATGGATTCGCTCGGCCCCGCCGGGGTGCCGGTGTCGATCGCATCGGCCAAGAGGCGCTTGGCGGCGACGACATAGGGGCTGCCGGGGCCGACGATCTTGTCGCATTTCGGGATCGTCGCGGTGCCGTAAGCGACCGCCGCGACGCCCTGGGCGCCGCCGGCGGCGAAGACCTGGGTGACGCCGACCCGCTTCGCCACGGCCAGCGTCGCGGTGTCGACCTGCCCGTCCGGGCCGGGCGGGGTGATGATCACGACGTTCGGCACCTTCGCCGCCAGCGCCGGGATCGTGGTCATCATGGCGACGGAGGGGAAGGCGCCCTTGCCGCGCGGCACGTAGCAGGCGACCGACGGGATCGGCCGGATGCGGTCGCCGGCGAAGACGCCGGGGCGCACCTCCTTCCACCACATCTCCTCCGGCAGCTGCGCCTCGTGGAAGCGGCGGATGCTGTCGGCGGCGAAGTCGATCGCGGCCATCACCTCGGGCTCCAGCGCGCCCGGCGCCGCGTCCAGCGCCGACTGGCCGACGCGCAGGCTGTCGGCCGAAACCGTCGCCTTGTCGAAGTCGCGGGTGAAGCGGGCCACGGCCTCGTCGCCCTCGGCCTGCACCGCCGCCACGATCGGCCGTACGGCGTCGAGGAAGGGGCCGAGATCGGCCTCGGTCCGGGCCAGCAGGGCATGGCGGCCGGCGGCGGACAGCGTCGACAGGTCGTGGATTCGGATGGCGTCGCTCATGGCCTTGTCCCGCGATGGCGAAAATTCGTCGGACTTTATAGGGGGCGTCGATTGACTCTGCGAGCCGCCACTTTATGAATTGTCGCTCCGCAAAAACAGCGCGGCGGCCAACGGCCGTGCCTCAACAGGGGAATGGCGATGGGACATCATGGTGGCGCGCGGGGGGCCGTTCTGGCGACCTCGATTATGATCGGTCTGGCCTGGGCCGGCCCGGCTGCGGCGCAATCGGTTCCGGCGAAGCCGGAGGCCGGCGGCTTCAAGATGGGCATCGAGCCCTGGCTCGGCTACGGCCTCTGGCATGTCGCGGCCGAGAAGAAGCTGTTCCAGGCCCAGGGCCTGTCGGATGTCGAGATCATCAACTTCACCCAGGACAAGGATGTCAACGCCGCCCTGGCCAGCGGCCAGCTGGACGGCGCCAACATCGCCACCCACACCGCGCTGGTGATGGCGGCGGCCGGGCTGCCGATCAGGATCGTCGCGGTGCTCGACGTCAGCATGACCGCCGACGCCATCCTGGCCGGGCCGGACGTCAAAGGCATCGCCGACCTCAAGGGCAAGGAGGTGGCCTATGAGGAGGGCACCACCAGCCACATCCTGCTGAACTACGCCCTCGCGGCCAACGGCATGACGCTGGCCGACGTCCGGTCGGTGCCGATGCCGGCCTCGGATGCCGGCGCGGCGCTGATCGCCAAGCGCGTGCCGGTGGCGGTGACCTACGAGCCCTATCTGACCCTGGCGCGCAGCCAGGATCCCGCGGTCAAGCTGCTGTACACCGCGGCGGAGGATCCGGGCCTGGTCTCCGACGTCTTCGTGGTGCGCGAGGAGGTGCTGAAGGAGAAGCCGGGCCAGATCGCGGCGCTGCTGCGCGCCTGGCAGGCCGCCCATGACGACTATGCCAAGGACACGGCGGGCGGCCGGGCCATCATCGCCAAGGCGGTGGGCGCGTCGCCGGAAGAGCTGTCGACCGCCTTCGACGGCGTCACCTTCTACACCCTGGCGGACAACAAGGCCCAGCTGACCGGCGCCTTCACCCAGCACGTCATCGCCGACGTCAAGAAGGCCGCCCAGGCCGCGGGGCTGCTGCAGGGCGACGTCGACGCCGCCGGGCTGATCGATCCGCGCTTCGTCGCCGCCGTCGCTCAGTGACCCTGGGCCAATGACCGCCGGCCGGCCGCGCCTCTTCCGCCTCGACACCAGGCTGACGCCGGCGCGCTTCGCCGGCATCGCCGCGCTGGTCTTCCTCGGCCTGCTGCTGCTGTGGGCGGCGGTGACGCTGACCGGGCTGGTGCGGCCGCTGTTCCTGCCCTCGCCGGTGCAGGTGGCGGGCCGACTGTGGTCGTTGGCGCAGTCCGGCCAACTGTGGGACGACGCGGCGGTCAGCATCTACCGCATCCTGGTCGGCTTTCTGCTGGCCACCGTGTTCGCGGTGCCGATCGGCGTGCTGATCGGCCGCTACCATGTGTGGGAGGCGCTGATCGAGCCGGTGGTGGATTTCGTCCGCTACATGCCGGTGGTCGCCTTCGTGCCGCTGACCATCCTGTGGACGGGCACCGGCGACCTGCAGAAGTTCCTGATCATCTGGATCGGCACCTTCTTCCAGCAGGTCCTGCTGATCATGGACAACGTCAAGCGCGTGCCATGGGACTTCATCGATGTCGGCCGCACGCTGGAGATGAAGCCGCGCCGGATCCTGACCGCGATCGTGATCCCGGCGGCGCTGCCCGGGATCTGGGATTCGATGCGGATCAGCCTCGGCTGGGCCTGGACCTGGCTGGTGCTGGCCGAGCTGGTGGCCGCGACCTCCGGCCTCGGCTACCGCATCACCACGGCGCAGCGGTTTTTCCAGACCGACACGATCATCGGCTACATCCTGGTGCTGGGCGTGCTCGGCCTGGTCACCGACCAGGGCATGAAGGCGCTGGCGCAGCGCCTGTTCCCCTATGAGCGGGCGCGGCGATGACGGCGCGGCTGGAGGTCCGGTCCCTGTCCAAGAGCTTCGTGCAGAAGCAGGACCGGCTGCAGGTGCTGCAGGGCATCGACCTGGTGCTGGGCGAGAACGAGTTCGTGTCGCTGGTCGGCGCCTCGGGCTGCGGCAAGTCCACCCTGCTGTCGATCGTCGGGGGGCTGCAGGACTTCGACGAAGGCGCGGTGCTGGTCGACGGCCGGCCGATCGCGGGGCCGGGCCGCGACCGCGGCGTGGTGTTCCAGAGCTACACGCTGATGCCCTGGCTGACGGCGCTCGGCAATGTCGAATTCGCCCTGCGCGGCCTCGGCCTGCCGGCGGCGCAGGTGAGGGAGACGGCGCGCGAGCACCTGGCGCTGGTCGGCCTCGCCCGCTTCGCCGATGCCTGGCCCAGCCAGCTCTCCGGCGGCATGAAGCAGCGCGTCGCCATCGCCCGGGCGCTGTGCTACCGCCCCAAGATCCTGCTGATGGACGAGCCGTTCGGCGCGCTCGACGCCCTGACCCGGCAGCAGATGCAGGAGCTTCTGACCGACATCTGGGAGGCGCACCGCCTGGCCGTGCTGTTCGTGACCCACGATGTCGACGAGGCGGTCTACCTGTCCGACCGGGTGGCGGTGATGTCCAGCCGGCCGGGCCGGATCAAGGAGATCGTGCCGGTGCCGCTGCCGCGCCCGCGGGCGCCGGAGATCGCGGAGACCGACGAGTTCATCCGCCTGCGCCACCGCATCCTCGGCTCGATCCGCGAGGAGGTGAGGCGGATGGCGGAGGCGGACGGCTGATACCGGCGGCCCGAAGCAATGGACCGTCATGGCGAGCCCCGCCCCGGAGTCCAATTGGGGGGCGTGGCCATCCAGGGCGGCTCGCACCGGTCCCTGGATGGCCACGGCGCTGCGCGCCTCGCCATGACGGGGAAGGAATCGAAGATCGATCTTAAAAACCGCCGGTATAGGTCTCAGTGCAGCGTGACACCGGTGTCGATGGTCTGCACCGGCGCGACGCCGACCTCGGCGCCGACGCGCATATTGGCGCTGGCCCGCTCGAGCAGCGGCGTCACGCCCTCCGCCTCGACCGAGGCGGCGATCATCTGGCCGGTCAGGAAGGCCAGCGCCCCGATCAGCGCGCCGCTGACCGCCTGCGGGTCGCCGCCGGCCTCGGCGGCATAGTCCTCGGACCGCTCGCCGATCAGGGCGAGAAGATCATTGTGGATCTGCTGGGTCAGGGAGCCGACGGTGTCCATCCTCTTCCTCCTCGGCGGCGTTCCGGGGCAGGGGCCGTGCGATGTTGGCTATGGGCATCAATAGCGGCCGGGCAGCGCCGGTTCCGGCATCCGGACCGGGTTCCGCAGCAGAACCCTGGAATGTTGCCGCTTTGTTTCCGGGTGGGGCGGACGCTATGCTGGGCCATCTCCGTCGCATCGGCTGGCGAGCCCGATGCGCGGAACACAGAAGGCCATGCGCCGCGGGGAGGGCCATGTTCAGCCACATCACGGTGGGCACCAACGACATCGACCGGGCCAAGCAGTTCTACGACCGGGTGCTGGCGGCGATCGGCCTGCGCTGCCAGCTCGACGACCGGGTCGCCGGCTGGCTGTGCTACGTACCGGAGGCCGACAGCGGCCCGGAATTCCTGATCTGCCGCCCGATCAACGGCGAGAAGGCGACCTTCGGCAACGGCGTCACCATCGGCTTCAACGTGCGCGAGCGCGGCCAGGTCGACGCCTTCCACAAGGCGGCGCTGGCGGCGGGCGGCGCCGACGAGGGCGCGCCCGGCACCCGGCCGCACTATCACCCGCACTACTACGGCGCCTATGTCAGGGACCCGGACGGCAACAAGCTATGCTGCGTCTGCCATCGGGCGGACGCGCCGGGACTGTTCCCGTAGCATCGCTGCCGCCCTCCGTCATTGCGAGGAGGCGAAGCCGACGAAGCAATCCAGGGGCCGGTGGAAGCCGCCCTGGATTGCTTCGCTGCGCTCGCAATGACGGGTCGGTTCAGCCCGGCTGCTCGGCGATCGAATCGACGCGGTCCGGGTAGAAGGCGAGGTGGTCCTTGATGCCTGCGACGGCGTCGTAGGGCGCCTCGTAGGTCCAGACCGCGTTCGCCGCGCGATCGCCGCCGGCCGGGATGCTGTAATAGGCGGCGTCGCCCTTGTAGGGGCAGTAGGTCGCGTGGTCGGTGCGCTGCAGCGCCGCCATGTCCACGTCCTTCCGCGGGATGTACTGCACCGGCGGGTAGCTCGCCTCGCGCAGCGTCAGCGCGTTGCGGCTGTCGGCGACGACCCGGCCGGCGATCGTGACCACGACCCGTGCCGGATTCGGCGTGACCGTGATCGGGTGGTCGGGTCCGGGGATCTTCCTCGGCTTCTCGCTCATGGCGCTCGGCCCTGCTGTATGCTGGACCTTCGATGTGGGGTCCGGGCCGCGGCAGGGGAAGGGGCGGTCGCTCATGTCAACGGCCGGAATCGTGATTCGTCATGGCGAGCCCCGCCTTCCGGATGCCCGGGTCAGGCCCGGGCATGAGGGGGCCGCCTATCCCCGGCCCCGCCGTCACGCCGCGACCGGCGGCAGCCAGCCCTGGGCCTCGCGCCAGTCCTTGGGCAGGCCGGCGAAGCGGTCGAGGCGCATGGTCGAGAGGTCGGCGAAGCTGCAGGCGCCGTCGAGGATCAGGTCGCGGATGGCGTGGCCGCTGGCCGGCGACAGGCCGAAGCCGACGCTCGACATGGTGGCGACGATGGCGTTGTCGAAGCCCGGCATCCGGTCGATCACCGCCCGCCCGTCCGGCGTGTTCTCGATCACGCCCGACCAGCTGCGGATCATCCGCACATGCGCGGCCTTCGGGAACAGCTCCATCAGCCGCCGGCCGATGTTGCGCAAGAGTGGGCTGGACGGCTTCGGCGGCGTCGAGAGGTCGGCCGGCGGCAGCCATTCATGCGGGCCGCCGCCATAGACCAGGTTGCCGCGGAGCGTCTGCCGTCCGTACAGGCCGTTGCCGTCGACCCCGCTCATCGGCATCGGCGGCAGCGGCTCGGTGACGATCATCTCGGCCCGGCCGGAGGCGACCGGCAGGTCGACGCCCAGCATCCCGGCCAGCAGGCCGGTCTGCGGCCCAGCCGCGATCACCACATGATCGCAGCCGAAATCGCCGCGGTCGGTGCGGACCGTCGTCACCTTGCCGCCTTCGGTGTCGAAGCCGGTCACCGTGCAGTGCTGCAGGATGCTGCCGCCCAGATCCTGCAGCGCCCAGGCATAGGCCTGGGAGGTGCGCTGCGGGTTGGCGTGGCCGCCATAGTTCAGCAGATAGCCGCGCTCGACATTGTCGCCCACCAGCGGCGCCAGCTCGCGGATCTGCTGGCCGTCCAGGGTCTCGTAATGGAAGCCCTGCTTCTCGCCCATCCGCACCCAGCCCAGCATGAACTCGACGTCGGATTCGTGCAGCACGATCTTCAGCCGGCGCGGCTGGTGCTCGGTCGGATAGCCCAGGAGCTCGTCCATCTGCGGCCACAGCCGCTGCTCCTCGGCGAAGAGCGGGCTCTGCGGATGGGTGCAGCCGCCGCCGTTGCGGCCCGACGCCTCCCAGCCGACGATGCCCTTCTCCAGCACCAGCACGTCGACGCCGCTGCGGGCCAGCCACCAGCCGGCGCTCAGCCCCGTGACGCCGCCGCCGATGATGACGACCGAGGCGCCGTTCTTCTCCGTCCCTGCCATGATCCGCCCTCCGCCTCAGCCCTGCTTCGTCTCGCCGGCGGGGATCTCCCACCACGGCATCCACTGGCTCTCGATGCCGAACCAGGAATCCCATTCCTGCCGCACCACCGCGGCCTCGTCCTGCGGCCACAGCACCTTCAGCGGCAGCGGCCGCACCGGCGGGCGATAGCTGGCCAGCGGCACCCGGCCGACATCGACGCGGGACGACAGGGCCAGCAGCATCGCCACCTGCTCGCGGCAGCGGCGGCCCTGGCACAGCCCCATGCCGGCGCGGGTCAGGCGCTTGACCTGGTCCTGGTTGACCGGGCCGTCCTCGAGGAGGGTGGTCAACGACCGGGTGCCCATCTTGTTCGACTTGCGCTCGAGATAGCGGGGCGGGCTGATGTCCAGCAGCTCGCCGCGGCTGACCTCCTCGCACTGGCAGACCAGCACGTCGAGCCCGCCGGTGTTCAAGAGCGCTTTCAGCCAGGTCATGCGGTGATCGGCCTGGCCCTGGACCGGCTGGGCCAGCCCGGCCCGGGCCGCCACGACGTCGCCCTCGGCCGCCTTGCCCAGCGACGCGGCGGCGGCGATGGCCGCCACCCGGCCCTCCTGCTGCGCCACGGCGGGGTCGACCGATTTGGCGGCGTGGATGCCGGCGCAGTCGCCGACGGCATAGGCGAAGGGCCGGGCGGGGCGGCCGTCCTTGTCGATGACCGGCACATGGCCGCCGCGGGCGGGGGCGTGCACCAGCGCGGCGTCCAGCGCCGCCAGCAGCTCGATGTTCGGCACCGTGCCGATGCCGAGAGCGACCGTGTCGCAGGCGATGTCGCGCTCGCTGCCCGGCACCGGCGACAGCTGGTCGTCGATCCGTACCAGGGTGGCGGTGGTGACGCCCTCGACGCCGCCCGAGGCCGCCTTGATCACATGGCCGGTCAGCACCGGCACGCCATGGGCCTTCACCGCCTCGACCAGCTCGGCGGGGCCGACCGGCTGCTCCGCCACTTCGACCAGCCCTGCCACCTCCAGCCCGCGGCCCAGCGCCGTCAGGGCCAGGTCCAGCGCCTCGGCGCCGGTGCCGAGGATCAGGAGACGCCGGCCGGCGAAAGCGTCGTAGCCGGCGATCAGCCGGTGCGCCGCGGTCACGCCCATCACCCCGGGCAGGTCCCAGCCGGGGAAGGACATGCCCAGGTCGCGCCGCCCGGCGGCGACCACGACGCGGTCGAAGCCGACCAGCCAGGACCGGTCGGTGTCGGCCAGGCCGGCGACCGGGCCCGGCATCCACTGCACCCCGGGGGCGTTGGCGAACAGGCCCCAGACCGTGGTCTGCAGCAGAACCTCGACACCCTTGTCGAACAGCTCCGCCAGCTCCGGCGACGCCTCCAGGAAGGTCTCCAGCAGCCGGCCGGGGGTGTTCACCGCGGCGGTGGCCCGGCCGCCGAAATGCAGCGGCACGTCCATGCCGATCAGGGCACCGTCGACCGGGTTCTCGTCGACCAGCAGCACCTCCAGCCCGCGCGCCGCCGCCTCGGCCGCCGCGGCGATGCCGGCCGGGCCGGCGCCGATGACGAGAAGCTGGACATGGCGTTCGACCTCCGGGGTCTTCCCGGCGACGGATTTCGGGTCGATCGGGGGATGGGACATGGCTGGCTTGGTCTCCGACGCGGCGTCCGGGCCGGCTCCCCTCTTGCCTTGCCTGCGGCGGGCATCCAGGGTGGGGTCGGCATCTGGCTGGTGACGCAAGGCTACCGCCGGCACCGATCGAGGACGGACGCATTGGCGACAGCGAAGAACAGCAAAGCGACGGCGGAGGCGGGAAACGGCCGCCGGACGCTGAGCCGCGAGGACTGGATCCGTGCCGCGCTGAAGGTGCTGGAGAAGGGCGGCGTCGCCAGCGTCAAGGTCGACCGGCTGGCCCGGTCGCTGAAGGTGACGCGCGGCAGCTTCTATTTCCACTTCAAAGGGCTGAAGGACCTGCTGGCGGCGCTCCTGGACGAATGGCGCCGCCGCAACTGCGCGCCGTTCGAAGCCCTCGATGGTCGGGCCGACCTCGAGGGGACGGCGTTGTTCCGCGCCTTCCGCAACGTCTGGGTCGACGAGGACCCGTTCAGCCCGGCGCTGGACATGGCGGTGCGGGACTGGGGCCGCGCCTCGAAGGAGGTGGCGCGGGCGGTGCAGGGCGCCGACGATTTCCGCATGGGCCTGCTGCGCCGCGCCTTCGACCAGATGGGCTATGACGGCGACGAGGCGCTGATCCGAACCCGGGTCAGCTATTTCCACCAGATCGGCTACTACGCCATGGCCTTCCGCGAGCCGCGGCCGGAGCGGCTGCGCTATCTGACGATCTATGACGACGTCTTGACCGGACGACCATTCAGGGAATCGGAGCCATGCTGACGATCTGGGGCCGGCGCAACGCCTTCAACGTGCAGAAGGTGATGTGGCTGGTGGGCGAGCTCGGCCTGCCGCATCGGCACATCCCGGCCGGCGGCGATTTCGGCGGGCTGGACGACCCGGCCTTCCGCGCCAGGAACCCGCATGGCCGGGTGCCGGGGATCGACGACGGCGGCACGGTGGTGTGGGAATCGCACAGCATCCTGCGCTACCTGGCGGCCCGGCATGGCCGGTTCTGGCCGGCGGACCCGGCCGAACGGTCGCTGTCCGACCGCTGGATGGACTGGTCGCTGGCGATGCTGCAGCGCGATTTCATGGATTTGTTCTGGGGCTATTGGCGGACGCCGGAGGCCGAGCGCAACCGCGAGCTGATCGCCCGCAAGCAGGAGGCCTGCGCCGCCCATTTCCGGCTGCTGGACGAACACCTGGCCGGCCGTCCCTTCCTGGCGGGCGACGCCTTCGGCCTGGCCGACATCCCGGCCGGCACCGTGCTGGTCCGCTATTTCGGCATGGGGCTGGAGACGCCCGCGGTGCCGCATGTTCGCGCCTGGTACGCCCGGCTGGCCGGGCGGCCGGCCTATCGCGAGCATGTGATGATGCCCTTCGACGACATGTATGGGCGGCTGGCCTATTAGGCTGGAGGCGGATGTGACCAGCTTCGTCATCCTGCTGCGAGCGGTGAATGTCGGCGGCACCGGCAAGCTGCCGATGAGCGACCTGAAGGCGCTGTGCGAGAAAGCCGGCCTCGCCGACATCCGCACCTACATCGCCAGCGGCAACGTCGTCTGCCGCAGCGAAAGGACGGAGGCCCAGGTCAAGGCGGCGGTGGAAGCCGCGCTCGAGGCCTATGCAGGCAAGCCGGTCGGCGTGCTGGTGCGCAGCGCCGCGGAGATGGCGCAGGTGCTGGCGGCGAACCCGTTCCCGGACGCCCCCCCGAACCGGACCGTGGCGATCTTCCTCGACGCCCCGCCGCCGGCCGATGCGTTGGACAAGGCCACCGGCCTGCAGGGCGAGGAGATGCGGCTGGGCAGACGCGAGATCTATGTCCATTACGGCGACGGCATGGCCCGCTCCAAGCTGGCGATCCCGGCGGCGAAGGCCGGCACCGCCCGCAACATGAACACCGTCGCCAGGCTGGCCCAGATGGCCGCGGATTAGCGCCCGTCCAGGAAGGCCGCGATCTCCGCGATCAGTGCGTCGCGGCCGCGTTCGGCGCGGTCGAGATGCGCGTAATGGGTGGCGCCGGGCAGGGTGATGCTGCGCACGCCGGCGGACCGCGTCGCGTCACGGGCGAAGGCGGCGATGTCCTCCGGCCGGCTCCAGAAATCATGCTCGGAACGGACCAGCAGCACCGGGGCGGTGATCGAGCCGGCGTCGAACAGCCGGCGGCCGCCCGCCTGGAGGAAGCTGTCCTCGGTGGCGCCAGCCGGGGCGCGGAAGGCCGGGGGATCGCGCGCCTCCGCGGCCGGGTCGCTGGCCAGCGCCGCCCGGGCATAGGCCTCGGCGACGGCGGGGTCGCGCCATCTGGCCTTGTCCTCGGCCGGAATCGACTCGTCCCAGGAGGGAAACAGCGAGGCAGCGGTGGTCAGCCTGTAGCCGCCGAGCCTGGGGCTCAGCCGGTCGGGACGGTCCGGGTCGGCGGCGGGCGAGCCGGGGCCCAGCGTCGGGTGCCGGTCGGCGCCGCCATAGAGTGCGTTCAGCACCACCAGATGGCCGACCCGCTCGGGCCAGAGGGCGGCGTACCAGGCCGACCACATCCCGCCGGTGGCCCAGCCGACCAGCGCGACGGTGTCGGTGCCGGTGCGCTCCGCCGCCAGCCGCGCCACGGCGTCGATGTCGCGCACCACCTCATGGCCGCGGGACAGCGGCCGGCTCTCCGCCGCCGGACGGTCCATCGCCGCCGGCCGGTCGGAGCCGCCATAGCCGCGCGCATCCATGACGAAGACGGCGCGGCCCAGCCGCTCGGCCAGATCCGCGGCCAGGGAGCCGCCGGGCATGTCGAGGTCGAAGGAGGCGATCCCCGGCACCCGGGCGCCGTGGAGCAGGATGATCGGCTCGCCGGCGGCTCCGGCGCGGGGCCGGATCTCGCGGACACGGATGCCGACCCCGTCCGCGGTCGTGGCCCGCAGCTCCTCGCGGACCAGGTCGGGGGCCGCTTCGGCGGGACCGGCGGCGAAGGCAGCGGCCAGAAGGAAGGCTTTGGAGGCGCGCAGGACGGACACGGTTTCCTCCGGGCTAGTGGGCTCCGGACGTATTTCGGGCTCCGCGGCCGATCGATCAAATATCGCTTCTGCTCGCTTTGATATCCGTCCGATATCAGGCGGGCTGCACCGTCAGCAGGTTGGCGTCGCGGGTCAGCAGCCAGCGCCCGTCCGGCTGCTTCTTCAGGATGGTCAGAGTCCAGCCCGTGCGCCGCACCGGCTGGCCGACCGGCGGGATCATGGTGACGTCGAGATAGCTGCGCAGCCAGGCCCAGTCTCCCAGCACCTGCAGCTCGCGGATCTCGCCCCTTCCGTCGATGCGGAACTCCGACTGCCCGGCGGAGGCGGCGGCGAAGGCCTCCTTGCCGAAGGGCTCGTGGCCGGGGACCATGAAGACGACATCGTCCGACATCAGGCTCAGGACGGTCGCCGTGTCGCCGGCCTTGCTGGCCTCCATCCAGGTCTCGACCAGGTCGCGGATCGAGCGCTCGTCATCCGTCATCGCAGGCCTCTCCGGTTGCGGGACGGAGTCAGTCTAGCCGGAACCGGGCGTGCGGCCAGTCCTCAGGTCCGTCGAGCCCGGAACTCGGCCAGCAGACGCCAGTCGCGTTCGCCGTCCGGCGACCGCTCGGCCCGCCAGGTGAAGCTGTCCGGCGTGATCTCGCGGAAACTCCAGCGGATGGTGGCGCCGTCCTCGGTCTTGCCGAGCTGGACGATGTCGCGCCCCTCGGCCCGGCCGAGCTGCCGCGTGTAGTACTGCTTCAGCGGGTCGTTCCACAGGATGTGCCAGGCGTCGAGGCCGGGATCGTAGATGCGCAGGGTGGTGCCGAAGAAGGCCCCGGGCAGGATCCAGACGTCCTGGATGGCGCGGCCGCCCAGCGCCCAGCCGAAATGGATCTCGCCCCTTCCGGGCGTGGCGGTGCCGTCCTCGGCGAACAGGCGGGTGTCCATCTCCCAGTCGCCGATCAGCCAGCCATAGAGGCCCATCTTCTCGGCCCGGTCGGGCGCCGGGCCGTCGGTGAACAGGGCGGCCTGCAGGGAGGGATAGGTGGGCATCGGGGCTCTCCGGAAGCTTCGGGGAGCCCCGGATTAGGCCACCGCGGGCCGCTGCTGCTTGGAGAAAATTGCGATGCCAGCGTGGCGCTGCGTAGGTTGAGTTCGCGACCGCGAACCCAACATACGGCAGCACGGCTTATTTGAGGCTCACCGCCCGCGGCGCTTCCTGGGGTGGAGGCGGGCGGTGCAGCAGGGCCGGGTCGATCGCGGCGCCGAATTCCAGCGCGCCGTCGGCCAGGGCGCCGAGGGTGAACTCGGCATAGGACAAGGGCAGCAGCAGGTCGAAGGCGTCGGCGCCGGCGCGCTGCAGATGCACCCGCACATGCTCCAGCCGGGCGGTGGCGAAGTCGCCCTCGGCCAGCATGTCCGGGTGCAGGTCGACCGCTGCCAGCTTGGCCAGCAGGTCGCGCGACCGCGGCCCGTCCAGCCGCAGCCCGGCATAGCCGCCGGTGCAGGGCACCGCCGCGACCTCCGCCGGCAGCCCGGGCAGAGCCGTGCCGGCCTCGGCGATCAGCAGCCGGCGCCAGGGGGCGACCGGCCACAGCCGCAATCCGCCCGCCGTCAGCGTCGCGCCGGCCCCGGCGACGGCGGCGCCGAAAACAGCGCGCTCCCAGCCGGCGAGGGCGGCGGCGGAGTCTTCGCCCCAGGCGGCGAGCTGCAGGATCGCGGCGGGGCGCCAGGGGCGGAAGCTCAGGCCATCGGCGTCCAGGGTCGACAGCGCCTCGACGGGATTCAGCAGGGTCTCAGCCACGGACGCGCTCCCCCTTCGGGTCATACATGCAGGGCTCGACCACCCGCACCTTGACGTGGCTGCCGCGCAGCGGGTCGGTGGCGAAGATGGCGCCGCCCATCCGCTCGCGGCTGCGGGCCAGGAAGCCGAGGCCGATCGGCAGCCCGCTGACCGGGCCGATGCAGCTGGAGGTGACATGGCCCTGGGTCGGCTCGTTCGGGCGATACATGCCGCCCTCGACCAGATGGGCGCCGGCGACCAGCGGCTCGCCGTCCTCCGACACCAGCCCGACCAGCCGCGGCCGGTCCGGGTCGGCCAGGCCCTCGCGCTGCGCCAGCGGCTTGCCGATATAGTTGCCCTCTCGCTTGGCGAAGCGCTCATGCGCCAGGTCGGCCAGCGTGACCTGGCCGTTGATCTCGGCGCCGGTCAGGAAACCCTTCTCGATCCGCAGCAGCTCCAGCGCCTCTAGCCCGAAGCGCTGCAGCCCGACCGGCTCGCCGGCCGCGATCAGCCGGTGCCACAGGGCATGGGCGTGCTGCGCCTCGACATGCAGCTCGTAGCCGAGCTCGCCGGTGAAGCTGACGCGAAGGATGCGGATCGGCAGCCCGTCCACCACCACGTCCCGCGCCGCCATGAAGGGCAGGGCGTCGTTCGAGACGGCGGCGGCGTCGCCGACCAGCCGGGCCAGGACCTGGCGCGCGTCCGGCCCGGTCAGCGCCAGGGCTGCGCGGGCCTCGGTCAGCTCGGTCACCGCGACGCGCAGCTCCGGCCAGTCCACCTCGGTCAGCCGCTCCATCATCCGCACCACGTCATGCGCCTTGGCGCTGGTGGTGGTGACGTAGAAGCGGTCCTCGGCCAGCCGGGTGACGGTGCCGTCGTCCAGCACGATGCCGTCGTCGCGCAGCATGATGCCGTAGCGCGAGCGGCCGACCGGCAGCGTCTCGATCCGGTTGACGTAGAGCCGCTCCAGGAACGCCGCGGCGTCGGGGCCGCTGACGTCGATCTTGCCCAGGGTCGAGACGTCGAACACCCCGACATTCGACCGGACGTATCGGGCCTCGCGCAGCGACGCCTCGCCCAGGCCCTCGCCCGGCCGCGGGTAGTAATGCGGCCGCAGCCAGCCGCCGGAGCGGATGAAGACCGCGCCGTCGGCCCGCTGGATCTCGTGGAAGGGCGGCCGCCGGGTCGGATAGGCGTGCCAGCCGACCGACCGGCCGGCGATGGCGCCGAAGGCGACCGGGGTGTAGGGCGGGCGGAAGGTCGGCGCCGCCACGTCGCCCCGCCGCAGCCCGCGGGCATCGGCCAGGATGTCCATCGCCGGGCCGTTCGAGGTCTTGCCCTGGTCGGTCGCCATGCCCTGGGTGGTGTAGCGCTTCATGTGCTCGGGCGAGGTGAAGCCCTCGCGCGCCGCCAGCCGGATGTCGGCGGCGGTGACGTCGTTCTGGAAATCGACGAAGGCCTTGCCGCCCACCTGCGGGTCCGCGACCACGGGCGCGGTCGCCGGGGCAGGGGCGGGGCGCTCCAACCGAGTCCCCTCTCCCCCCGCGGGAGGGGGGACTTTTCTGACGTTGGCACCATGGCTCTTCACAAACCTTGCCGCCTGCCGTCCCACCGCCAGCCCGTCGGCGATCGCGGCCTCGGTCGAGGCGCGGCCGGCGCAGGCGCCGGCGGCCAGCAGCGGGCCGTCGAGGTCCGGCAGCACGAAGCCGCCGCGGGTCCAGTCCAGCTTCGGGCGGATGCCGCGCTGGCTCAGGAGATGCGTGGTCGGCATCCAGCCGCCGGACATGGCGATGGCGTCGCAGTCGATGGCGGCAGCCCTGCCGCTGCCGTCGGCCGGGCCGATCCGGGCGCCCTCGACGCCGAGGCGGCCCTTGGCGCCGCGCAAAGCCGACCCGGCATGGACCGCGATCCCGGCGGCGCGCAACTCCTCCGCCAGCGGGTCGGGCAGGGCGGCGCGGCTGTCGACCAGCCCGGCGACCTCGACCCCGTGCCGCTTCAGCGCCAAGGCGGCGCGGGCCGCGCCGTCGTCGATCCCGGCCACCAGCACCCGCCTGCCCGGGGCCACGGCGAAGCGATGGGCGTAGCGATGCGCCGCGCCGGCCAGCATCACGCCGGGGCGGTCGTTGTCGGAAAACACCAGCGGCTGCTCGATCGCCCCGGCCGCGACCACCACCGCCGCGGCCCGGACGGTCCAGAAGCGCTGGCGCGGCCGATGCGGCGGCGGCTCCGCCAGATGGTCGGCGACGCGCTCGACCAGCCCGACCGTGCCGTGGTCGTAGATCCCGAAGGCGGTGCCGCGCGGCACCAGCGTGACCCGGTCGCCGAAGCCCTGCAGCGCCGCCAGCCGCTCCGCCACCCAGTCCACCGCCGGGCGGCCCTCGACCGGCTCGTCCTCGCCCAGCAGGGCGCCGCCGAAGCGGTCGTTCTCGTCGCACAGGATGACCCGGGCGCCGGCCTCGGCCGCGGCCAGCGCGGCGCTCAGGCCCGCCGGGCCGCCGCCCACCACCAGCACGTCGCAGAAGGCGTGGCGGCGCTCGTAGCGGTCGGGGTCGGCCTCCTTGGCCGCGGTGCCCAGGCCGGCGGCGCGGCGGATGATCCGCTCATAGACCGGCTCCCAGAACGAGGCCGGCCACATGAAGGTCTTGTAGTAGAAGCCGGCCGGGAACACCGGGGCCAGCAGGCCGTTGACCACGCCCAGCGCGTCGAAGGCCAGGGACGGCCAGCGGTTCTGGCTCTGGGCCACCAGCCCCTCATACAGCTCGACCATGGTGGCGCGGGTGTTGGGCTCGTGCCGCCCGCCGCTGCGCAGCTCGACCAGCGCGTTCGGCTCCTCCGACCCGGCGGACAGGATGCCGCGCGGCCGGTGGTACTTGAAGCTGCGGCCGACCAGCCGGATTCCGTTGGCCAGCAGGGCCGAGGCCAGCGTGTCGCCGGGATGGCCTTCGTAGCGCTGCCCGTCGAAGGTGAAGCCGAGCCTTGCCGACCGGTCGATCAGCCCGCCCCGGGCCAGGCGATGGGACGTCATCGTCCGCCCTCCGCCGCCGGGCGCCGCAGCGGCTCGGCCGCCGTGATCTCATGGGTCAGCGTGTCGCGCGTGACCAGGATCCAGGACCGGCAGCCGTAATTGTGCTGCCAGTACTCCCTGTGCGCGCCGCGCGGGTTGTCGTGGCGATAGACATGGTCGAACCAGGGCTCGGCCGTGGTCTCCTCATGCGGCGGGCGCTTCGTCCCGGCATCGCCGCCATAGAAGAACTCGGACAGGTCGCGCGGGCCGCACCAGGGGCAGGGGATTCGCATGTCGTCCGCTCCTCAGTGCCGGTTCGCGACCGGCCCGACGCCGTTCTCGTCGATGATCCGGCCGCGCTCGAACCGGTCGAGCGCGAAGGGCCGGTTCAGCTCATGCGGCTCGCCATGGGCGATGGTGTGGGCGCAGACCCAGCCGGAGCCGGGGATGGCTTTGAAGCCGCCATAGCACCAGCCCATGTTGAGATACAGGCCGTCGACCGGCGCCAGGCCGATGATCGGGCTGCCGTCCATCGACATGTCCATCACCCCGGCCCAGTGCCGCAGGATGCGGGTGCGCGACAGGTTCGGCATCAGCGCGATGGCGGCGGTGGCGATGTCCTCCACCACCGGCAGGTTGCCGCGCTGGGCGTAGGAGTTGTAGCCGTCCAGGTCGCCGCCGAAGACCAGCCCGCCCTTGTCGGACTGGCTGATGTAGAAATGGCCGCTGCCGCCCCAGGACAGGACCTGGTTGACCAGCGGCTTCAGCCCCTCGCTGACGAAGGCCTGCAGCAGGTGGCTCTCGATCGGCAGCTTCAGCCCGACCTTGCCGGCGAGGATCGAGGCGGAGCCGGCGGTGGCGAGGCAGACCCGGTCGGCGCTGATCAGGCCCCTGGCCGTCATCACCCCGGTGACACGCTCGCCCTCGCGCTGGAAATCCAGCACCTCGCAATCCTCGATGATGTCGACGCCGAGATCGCTGGCGGCGCGGGCGAAGCCCCAGGCCACGGCGTCGTGCCGGGCGGTGCCGCCGCGGCGCTGGATCAGCGCGCCGTAAAGCGGGAACAGGGCGTGGTCCGAATAGTCGAGATTGGGCGCGATCCGGCGCAGATCGTCCGGCTCCAGCCACTCGGCGTCGATGCCGGCCAGGCGCATGCCGTTGCCGCGGCGGCGCAGCGCCATGGCCCCGCCCAGCGAGGTCGCCAGGAACATCGAGCCGCGGGCCGAGAACATGACGTTGTAGTTCAGGTCCTCGCTCAGCCCGTGCCACAGCTTCAGCGACCATTCGTAGAAGTGCTGGTTGTCCGGCAGCAGGTAGTTCGAGCGCACCACGGTGGTGTTGCGGCCGACATTGCCGCCGCCGATCCAGCCGCGCTCGACCAGGGCCACATTGGTGATGCCGTGGTTGCGGGCCAGGTAGTAGGCGGTGGCCAGCCCGTGCCCGCCGCCGCCGACGATGACGACGTCGTAAGTCTTCTTCGGCGTCGCCTTGCGCCATGCCGGCTCCCAGCCGCGATGGCCGCCCAGCGCCTTCCGCGCCAGCGACAGGAAGGAATATCGCTGCATCCGTCCGCCCCGCCTTCGCCGCCCCGTCTTCGCCGCCCCGTCTTCGCCGGACGCCCGGCGCCTCCCGATCCTGCCGGTACAGTACACCACTGTATGTTCTGGGGAAGAGGGATGTCGGCGAGGATGGTCCGTCGGCACAAACAAAAATAGTGGTAACCACAATTTTGACGTGATTCGGAGCCACCGTCGCCTCCGGCCGATCGGGAGATCGGCAGGAGACGACATGATGGCCGGCATCACGATCGGTGGTCTGAAGCCCGGTGTGCGGCGTATCGGCGGGATCGGCGCCCTGGCGCTGCTGGTGGCCTGCGGGCCGACTCCGTCGGAGATGCAGCTGAACTATGCGTCGCAGCGCTGCTCCTACGGCGATCCCTATGCCTGCAATGCGCTCCGCCAGCTGTCCATCCAGGCGCAGGTCGAACGGCGGCAGCAGGACAGCAACACGGCGCTGGCCGTAGGGGTCCTGGCGATGGGTGGCCTCGCCCTCGCCGCGGCCGCCGCGAATGACGACTATGACGACGGCTGGCGCCGCCGCCGCTGGCGCCATGACGGCTGGGGCTATCGCGGCCGGGGCTATCGCGGCTGGGGGCGCCATCGCTGGTAGGCCGGCGGGCGGTCCCTCGTCTCACTGGCGCCGCCTGATGACCAGCGCGTCGACGGCGACGGCGCCGCGCGGCTGGGCCAGGATCGGGTTGACGTCGATCGCCTCGACCAGGTCGCCCAGCGCCGCGGCGAGCGCGGAAAAGCGCGCCGCCGCCTCGGCCAGGGCGTCGATGTCGGCCGCCGGGGCGCCACGGGCTCCGTCCAGCAGCGGGCGCAGCCGCAGCCGGTCGATCAGCCGCCGCGCCTCGGCGGCGTCGAAGGGCGGCAGGGCGAAGGCGGCGTCCTTCAGGATCTCCGCATGGATGCCGCCGAAGCCCACCAGCACCACCGGCCCGAAATCCGAGTCGCGCCGCAGCCCCAGCATCATCTCGACGCCCCGGTCCCGGACCATCCGCGCCACCAGCACGCGCGGGCCCAGTCGGGCGGCCATCTCGCGATGGGCCTGGTGCAGCGCCACGGGATCGGCCAGGCCCAGCCGCACCCCGTCGACATCGCTCTTATGCGCCGTGCCGGCGGTCTTCAGCGCCACCGGGAAGCCGATCCGCATGGCCGCTTCGACCGCCTCGGACTCGTCCTTCGCCATGGCGCAGGGCGTCACCGTCAGCCCGAAATCGGCGAGCAGGCGCAGCGCCTCGGCCTCGGTGACGGGATGCCTGTCGGCCAGCCGCGCCCGCCAGCGCGTGACCGCCGCCCCCGGGGGCGGCGGCGGGCGCATCGGCGGCCGGGCGGCGGCGTCGCGCCGGTCGAAGGCGATGCGGCAGGCGCGCAGGAAGGCCGGCACCCCGTCCAGCACCGGCACGCCGGCGCGGGTCGAGGCCACGGCCGCCGGGTCGCTGCCGCTGCCCTGGTGATTCGAGACGATCGCCACCGGCTTGCCGCTGGCCGCCCGGGCCCGGCGCGCGACCTCGAGATACAGCGGCGTCACCTGGCCGCCGACCGAGCGGTCCAGCGCCAGCGCGCCCAGGGCGGTGTCCGGGTCGGCCATCAGCGCCTGGACACAGGCCTCGAAATCGGCCGGGTAGTTGCGGCCGGTGCCCCAATGGTCCAGCGGGTTGACCGGCGGCAGGCCGGGATCCAGCGCCGCCTCCAGCCTGGCCACGGTCTCGGGCGACAGGGCGGCGAAGCGCACCCCGGACGTCGCCGCGAGGTCGACCATCAGCCCGCGCTCGCCGCCGCTGTCATGGGTGCTGGCGAGGCCGCCGGGGCCGACGCTGGCCGTGACGGGCAGCAGCATCATCGCCGCCGCCAGCTCGTCGACCGACCGCACTTGGCCGACAGCGTGCCGCTCGAACAGCGCGTCGTAGACGGCGTGGTCGCCGGCGATGGCGCCGGAATGGCTCAGCGCCAGCGCCGCGCTCGCTTGCGTCCGGCCGACCTTCAGCGCCACCACCGGAATGTTGCGTGCCTGCGCCTTCGCCAGAGCCGCGACGAAGCGTTCGGGATCCCGCGCCGCCTCCAGGAACAGCCCGACCACCCGGGTCTCCGGCTGGTCCAGGGCGAAATCGAGATAGTCGGCCAGGGTGGTGGTCAGCTCCTGGCCGGAGGAGATGGCGAGGGCGTAGTCGATCCGCGCCTCGGCATCGACCAGGGCGGTGAACAGCGACCCGGAATGGGTCAGCAGCACGGCGCCGCCCGGGACATGGTCCGGCCGGGTGCCGAAGCCGCAGATCCGCACCCGGTCGGTGAAGTTGTAGAAGCCCATGCCGTTGCCGCCGCACAGCGCCACCCCGGCTTCCAACGCCATGGCCCGGATGCGGTCGCGCAGGGCGGCATCGGCCAGCGGGGCGACGATGGTCGCAGCCTTCACCCCGTGCCGCAGCGCCGCGGCGAAGGCCTCGGCGATGGTCTCATCGCCGACGCAGAAGGCGGCGTGCTCGACCGGCTCCGGCAGGTCGCCGATCGACGGCAGGCAGGGGAGGCCCTGCAGCATCCCGCCCTTCGGGTTGACCGGATGCACCGGGCCGGGGAAGCCGCCTTCGACCAGCTGCCGCAGCATCACCTCGCCGACCGAGTCGGGCCGGGCGCTGGCGCCGACCACCGCGATCGAGCGCGGGCGCAGCAGCGGATCCAGCCTGTGGGGCGCCATGGTCAGGTCTCGCCCGGCGGCGTGGCCCGGCGCCGCGGCGGGTCATAGAAGGGGCGGTCCACCACCCGGGCCCGCACCATCAGCTTGTGGTAGACCAGCTCGCGCAGGGCATAGATCTCGACCCAGAGGTCGTCCTTGACCGTGTCGCCATAGGGTCGGCGCAGCGAGGCGAGCGCGATGTTGCGCTTGGCCGAGGGCGACCAGGCGGCGGCGGTGATCTGCCCGGCCTCGACCTTGCCCTTGTGGTAGACGATGGCGTGCTCGGCCGGGACATTGCCGTCGATGTCCAGCCCGACCAGGCACCAGCGCGCCGACCGGTCGCGGCGCTGGGCCAGGATGGCGCGCTTGCCGGTCCAGTAGGCGGCCTTCTTGTCGTCCACCAGCCAGCCCAGGCCGATCTCGTCGGGCGTGCGCCGGCGGTCGACGCGGATCGCGGTCTCGGCCGTGACGAAATCGCTGTTGGCGATGATGAAGCCGGCCTCCAGCCGCGCCAGGTCCAGCGCCGCGAAGCCGATCGCCTGCAGCCCGTGCCAGGGGCCTGCCGCCCACAGCCGGTCCCACAGTGCCAGCGCCGCCTCGGGCTCCGTGAACAGCTCGTAGCCGAGATCGCCGGTGAAGCCGGTGCGGGACACGGTGACCCGGCCCTCGTCCAGGTGGAAGTCCCGGATCTGGAACGGCTTCAGCGTCTCGATGCCGTCGAAGCCGGCGCGGGTCAGCAGCGCCCGGCTGGTCGGGCCCTGCAACGCCAGGGCGGCCACCTGCTCGGTCTCCTCGGCGATCTCGACCTCGAAGCCGATGGCGGAATCCAGGAGCCAGTTCAGATGCCGCTCCTGGCAGCACAGCCGGAACTCGGCGGGGCCCAGGCGGAACAGCGTGCCGTCGTCCAGCACATGGCCTTCGTCGTCGCACCAGCAGGTGTAGTGCACCCGGCCGACCGGCAGCTTCGACACGTCGCGCACGGTCAGCCGGTCCAGGAAGGCCTCGGCCTCGGGCCCGGCGATGCGGTACTTCACCATCGGCGTCAGGTCGAACAGCGACGCGGCGTTGCGGATGGCGAAGTACTCCTGCTCGGCGTCGCGGATGACGCGGGCGGAGACATAGCCGCCCCAGTTATACCAATCCTCCGCCTGCATCAGCGCGGCCAGGCGCGGATGGAACGGCGTCTGCAGCAGCGGCCTGCGGAAATGGTCGCGGGGCAGGGGGCGGCGCATGTCAGCGGACCTCCGCCAGGATCCGGCGCGCGGCGTTCAGGCCGGCGGCGCCCATCACCCCGCCGCCGGGATGGCTGCCGGCGCCGCAGAGATACAGGCCCGGCACCGGCGTCGCGTACCGGCCGGCGCCGTGCACCGGGCGCAGCATCATCAGCTGGTCCACCGCCAGCTCGCCATGGTGCCAGTGGCCGCCGGGCATGCGGTAGCGCGCCTCCAGGTCGGAAGGGGTCAGCAGCTCCGCCGCCGTCACCCGCGCCGACAGGCCGGGCAGGGGACGCTCCAGCACCGCCAGGATGCGGTCGCGGAACTCCGGGCCGCCGGAATACCAGCCGCCGCGCAGCCCGGCCGGGGCGTATTGCGCCACCACCCACATCACGTGCTTGCCAACCGGGGCCAGGGACGGGTCGGTCAGGGACGGGATCACCGCCTCCAGCACCGGCTCGGGCGAGGTCTCGCCGTATTTCGCCGGGTTGAAGGCGGCCTCGACCGCGTCGATGCCCGGCGCGACCACCAGCCGGCCGGCCAGAAGTGCCGGGTCCAGCCCCTCCGGCAGCCCGTCCAGCGCTAGATGCAGCTTGGCGGCGTTGCCGCGCATCCGGACATGGCCGATGCGGCGGACGAAGCCGGCGTCCAGCGCCCGGGGCCCGAGCAGGTCGAGGAAGGTGGTGCGCGGATTGGCGCCGGAGACGATGATGGGTGCCCGGATCTCCGCCCCCTCGGCCAGAACGACGCCGACGGCGCGGTCGGCCTCGACCAGGATCTTCGCCACCGGCGCGCCGGTGCGGATCTCGACCCCGGCGGCCCGGGCCGCGGCGGCGAGGGCGGCGGCGACCGCGCCCATGCCGCCCTTCGGCAGGGCCAGCGCCGCCGGCACGCCGTCGGCCTGCCCGGCCAGCCGGTGCAGCAGCGTCAGCAGCGAGGTCGGGGAGCGGGGGCCGAGATGGGTGCCCAGCACGGCGTCGAAGGCAACGGCGCCCGTCAGGCGCGGATCGGTCAGCTCCTCCTCCAGCACGTCGGCGACATCCATCAGGATCATGCGCAGCAGCTCGCGCATCTCCTCGCGGCCCAGCCGGCGGATCGCCCAGCCGAGCCTGCCCAGCGCCAGGGCGTCGCCGCGCCCGCTGCCGCGCAGCCGGGGCGGCGTCTGGGTCAGGAAGGGCTGCAGCGCGCCGGCGAAGCGCAGCAGCCGGGCCCGCAGCGCCGCCCAGGCCTCGGCCTCGCCGGGCGGCAGGTCGCCCGCCAGCCGCTCGCCGAAGGCACCGTGCAGGGTGAGATGCCGGCCATCGGCGGACAGTGCCGTGGTCGGGATGTTGCTGGCCGCCAGCGCCAGGCCGTATCGCGGCAGGTCCAGCGCCCGGATCACCTCCGGATGCAGCTGGTTCAGCACATGCGCGACATGGGAGACGCGGAAGCCCGGCGCGAACCCCACCGTCCGGGCGGCGCCGCCGCCCTCCTCCGCCGCTTCGCAGAGGACGACGCGCCGGCCCTTCTTCGCCAGCAGCGCGGCGCAGACCAGGCCGTTATGGCCGCCGCCGATGACGATGGCGTCACAGGACGTCATAGGCGTCGCTCATCACCGCGGGCTTGCGCCTCAGGTCGCGCAGGATCTCCGCCGCCGCGTTGCGGCCCGGCGCGCCCATCACCCCGCCGCCGGGATGGGTGGAGGACCCGCACATGTACAGCCCCGCCACCGGCGACCGGTACTGGGCCCAGCCGGGCACCGGCCGGTTGAACAGGATCTGGTCGAAGGTCAGCTCGCCCTGGAAGATGTTGCCTTCGGTCAGCCCGACTTCGGCCTCCAGCTCGCGCGGGGTGCGGATCTCGGCGTGCAGGATCAGGTCGCGGAACCCAGGCGAATACTCGGCGATCTGGTTGATCACGGTCCTGCCGAAGGCGTCGCGGTCGGCGTCGGTCCAGTCGCGGCCCTCGACCTTGGGCGGGCAGTACTGGACGAAGCAGCTCATGAAGTGCTGGCCCGGCGGCGCCATGGTCGGGTCCAGCGTGGTCGGGATCATCATGTCGAGGAACGGGTCGGCGGACCAGCGCCCGGCCTTCCAGTCGTCATAGCCGCGCTCCATCCGCTCGACGCTGTCGGTGAAGTGCATGTCGCCGCGGATGCAGGGGGAGCCCTCGGGCAGCGCCGGGAAGCGGGGCAGGGCGTCCAGCGCGATGTTCACCTTGCCGGAGGAGCCGCGGATCTTGAAGTTCCGCACCCGCTTGACGAAGGGCGCCGGCAGCGCCTGCTCCTCCACCAGCGTCAGGAAGGTGCGCTTGACGTCGAGGTTGGAGACGACCTGCCGGGCGCGGATCTCCTCTCCGCCCGCCAGCACCACGCCGGCCGCCTTGCCGTTCTCGACCAGGATGCGCTCGACCGCGGCGCCGGTGCGGATCTCGCCCTTCGCCGCGCGCAGCGACCCGGCCATGGCCTGGGTGATGGCGCCCATGCCGCCGCGGGCGAAGCCCCAGGCCCCGGTGGCGCCGTCGACATCGCCCATATAGTGGTGCAGCAGCACATAGGCCGAGCCGGGCGAGCAGGGGCCAAGCGCGGTGCCGATGATGCCGGACAGGGCGAAGCTGGCCTTCACCACCTCGCTTTCGAAATACTCGTCCAGGAACTCGGCGATGCTCATGGTCCAGAACCGGATGGTGTCGGCCATCTCGGTCTCGGTCAGGTCGTGGAACCTGCGGCCGAGATACAGCAGCTCCTGCAGGTCGCGCGGCCGCAGCGACGCCGGGTCCGGCGGGGTGCGCAGCAGCAGCGGGCGGATGAAGCGGCACTGCCGGGTGACGTCGGCGGAATAGCGGTCATAGGCCTCAGCGTCGCGCAGCGAGAAGCGCTGGATCTCGCGCCGGTGGGCATCGTGCTGGCGGTAGGTCGCCAGCGCGTCGCCGTCACGGGTGAACACGGCGCCGCCCTCATAGGGGATGACCTGCAGCCCGTGCCGCGGCAGCTCCAGGTCGCGCATGATCTCCGGCCGCAGCAGGCTGCAGACATAGGAGCAGTTGGAATAGAGGATGCCGGGATGGAGCGACCGGCTGACCGCCGCACCGCCGACCCAGTCGTTCTTCTCCACGACCAGCACCTCGAGCCCGGCCCGGGCCAGGTAGCCCGCCGCCACCAGCCCGTTGTGCCCGGCCCCGACGACGATGACGTCCCAGGTCTTCATGGGTGGAGGCCGGGGAGGGTGGAGTAGGACCGGCTTCTCTTATTGAGTCCCCCCTCCCCTTGCGGGAGGGGGGGAGAGGGGTTCGCGCCGCAAGATCAGGTGATCGGGCCTGATGCGCCGGGCCTTGCCGACAGAACGCCTGCGCCCTCCGATCGGCAACCCCCCCCTAGCCCCCTCCCGCGAGGGGAGGGGGGACAAGGATGGATTGCCTGGCTCGCTTCCCCATGGGCTTTGTCTCCGCCCGGTCTGCCGCTCAGTGTGCCACGGCTCGCTTTGCCGCGTCGCCGCCCTTGTCCAGGGTGCGATCGACGGCGCGCTCGAAGCCGGCCAGGGTGTCGGCCAGGCAGCCGTCGTCATGCGCCTCGCAGACGAACCAGGGCTCGCGCGAATCCGGTTCGCACAGCACCCCCTCCTCATGCAGCTCGCGGGCCAGAGCGTCGTAGAAGCTGTAGTCGGAGCGCTTCCAGTCGCGGTAGTCGCGCGGCGGCGCCGGGGCGAAGAACAGCCCGCCCATCGACGGGTGGCCGGCGAAGCAATGCACCACGCCGCGGGCGTCGAGGATCCGCTTGATCCCCGTCTGCAGCCGGCGGCCATAGGCCGCGATGGTCTCCAGCGCCGGGGTCTCGTCCAGGATCTGCAGCGTCTTCTCGGCCGCGGCCAGCGCCACGGAATGGGCGGTGTAGGTGCCGCCATGGGCGACGCCGCGGCCATAGCGGCGCATGATGTCCTCGCGCCCGCCGATCGCGGCGATCGGATAGCCGTTGGCCATCGCCTTGGCCATGGTGGTGATGTCGGCCTTGACGCCCATCAGCTCCTGCACCCCGCCGCGGGCGACGCGGAAGCCGGTCTTCACCTCGTCCACGATCAGCAGCACGCCGTAGCGGTCGCACAGCTCGCGCACGGCGCGGACGAAGTCGATGTCGGCGGTGATGCCGCAGCAATTGCCCATGATCGGCTCGATCAGCATCGCCGCGATCTCGTGCGAGCGGCGGCGCAGCAGGTCCTCCAGCCGGTCGGCGTCGTTCATCGGGGTCAGGTGCACCAGCGGCCGCCCCGCCTCCGGCACGCCCTGGGAATAGGGGCGGACCGGCGGATCCTGGTCGGTGCGCTGCGGGTCCCACTGGTCCAGCGCCACCATCCACATCGCCGCGTCGAACAGCCCGTGATAGCTGCCCTCGACCAGCACGTAGGACTCCTTGCCGGTATACGCCCGGGCCAGGCGCAGCGCCGCCATCACCGCCTCGGTGCCGGAGTTGGAGAAGCGCACCAGCTCCGCCGCCGGCATCATCCTGGCGATGCGCTCGGCGACGGTGAATTCGCGCTCGGTCGACAGGGCGAAGACGCCGCCGACCTCCATGCCCTGCCGCGCCGCCTCGTCCACCCGCGGGTCGGCATAGCCCAGGATCGCCGGGCCGTAGCCCAGCCGGTAGTCGACATAGGGGTTGTCGTCGAGGTCCCAGATCCGGCCGCCGCGGCCGCGCTTCACATAGATGGTCCGGTCGTCGCCCCAGTAGCGGAAGTTGGAGGCGACGCCGAGCGGCAGGCGGGTCGACGCCCGACGGAACTGCGCGTTGCTGCGCGCCAGGCTGCGGGTCATGGCAGCGGTCCTTGTGTCGTTGGTCCGGCGGTTCTGATGCCGCGATGTCGAGGCCCAGAATGGCACGGCAGGGCCCATCCTGTCCATCTTGTTGAATGAACGTTCAATTAGAAACTTGCTGGACGTCCATTCAACATCTTCCCAGAGACCTCCGCCGATGCTAGGCTTTTGTGGCGATTTGACGGGGGTGCCGATGGCCGAAGGCCAGGCCGCGCGGAAGGTGAACGGAGGCCGGCGGCAGTCGAAGGAGCTGCGGCGGCAGGAGCTGATCGAGGCGACGATCGACGCCATCGCCAGGCGCGGCTACGAGGAGACGACGATGGCCGTGGTCGCCGACGGCGCCGGCCTGTCGCGCGGCATCGTCAACTTCCATTTCGAGAGCAAGGAGAAGCTGCTCGTCGAGACGCTGCGCTACATGTCCGACGAGTACCGCGCCCATTGGCGCCGCGCCTTGCACGAGGCCGGGCCGACCGCGGCGGAGAAGCTGTGGGCGCTGGTCCTGGCCGATTTCGACCGCCGCATCTGCAACCCGCGCAAGATCGCCGCCTGGTGCGCCTTCTGGGGCGAGGCCAAGACCAGGCCGCATTACCGTGCCTTGTGCAGCGCCAACGACCAGGACTACCACCTGACTCTGCTGACCCTGTGCCGCGAGCTGGCGGCGCCGGGGCAGTCGCCGGACCTGCTGGCCCGCAGCCTGAACGGGCTGCTGGAAGGGCTGTGGCTGCATGTGATGATGGGGCCGAAGGAGTTCGGCCGCGAGGACGCCCGGGCCTGCGCGGTCGAGATGCTGGTCTCGGTCTTCCCCCGGCACTTCACCCGGGACGGCCCGGTCCTGAGTGATGGCGAGGAGGAGAGGGGGTGATCCTCTCCTCACTGTCATCCTCGGGCTTGACCCGAGGATCCAGGGGCCACCGAGAGCGGTGCTGGCCGCCCCTGGATTGCCGGGTCAAGCCCGGCAATGACAGGAAAGGGAGTGGGTCGCTGCGAGGACGAGGAGGCACCGTGCCATGAGCTTCACGCTCCCTGACAGCGCCCGCGGCTGGCAGGACAGGGTCCGCCGCTTCGTCGAGGCCGAGCTGATCCCGTGGGAGGTGGAGGCCGAGCTGGCCGGCGGCGAGATCCCGGCCGAGGTCGCGGCCCGGCACGAGCGGCTGGCGCTCGAGCTCGGCCTGTCGCGGATCGACGCGCCGCAGCGCCATGGCGGGCTGCAGCTGCCGCTGCTCGACCAGGCGGCGATCGCGGAGCAGACCGGCCGCGTCACCAACGCCCTGGCCTGGTGCTGCGGCGAGGCGCAGTCCTGGATGTTCGAGGCCTGCTCGCCGGACCAGATCGAGCGCTTCGTCCTGCCGCTGATGCGGGGCGAGCGGCATGTCTGCACCGCGGTGACGGAGGAGGGCGCCGGCTCCGATGTCGACGACATCGCCACCACGGCGCGGCAGGACGGCGACGACTACGTCATCGACGGCGAGAAATGGCACGTCACCAGCGCCAACCTGGCCGACACGGTGATCGTCCAGGCCAGGACCGATGGCGGCCACGCCCTGTTCTTCGTCGAGATGCCGGCCGCGGGGCTCAGCACCGTTCGCAGCCCGGCCTACACCCACAGCTACCGCCACCACCACCCGGTGCTGCGCTTCGACGGGGTGCGGGTGCATGCTTCCAACCGGATCGGCGCCGAGGGCCAGGGAATGGGCTTCATCCACGCCTGGTTCCGGCGCGAGCGGCTGATGATCGCGGCGCGCTGCTGCGGCGCGGCCGACCGGCTGATCGAGGCGGCCGCCGAGTTCGCGGCGGAGCGGACAATCGGCGGCGGGCCGATGGCGCGGTTCCAACTGGTCCAGGCGATGCTGGCCGACAGCGTGGCCGAGCTGCACGCCGCGCGGCTGGTGACCTACGAGGCGGCGGCCGCGCATGACCGCGGCCTGGACGTCAAGGCGCTGCATGCCCGCTGCTCGGTGGCCAAGCTGCTGGCGTCAGAGATGGCTGGCCGCGTCGCCGACCGGGCGGTGCAGATCTTTGGCGGCCGCGGCTACATGCGCGAGAACGTGGCCGAGCGCTTCAACCGCGAGCTGCGGGTCGACCGGATCTGGGAGGGCACCAGTGAGATCCAGCGCCTGATCATCGCCGGCAGCCTCTTGAAGCGCGGGCTGAAGGGCACGATCGGGCTGTAGGAATTCAGGTGAAGAATCCGCTGGAGAATCCCGGCGAACCGGGCTCTGAATAAGAGGTGCCGACGGCCGCGGCGAACAGGACAACCGGCCGGCAGGTGAGGCGACAGAGGGAGCCAGGCGATGACGCGTTCCCCCCGATCCATCCGGCTGCTGGCCGCGGCCGCCATCCTCCTCGGCGCCGCTGCGGCGCAGGCCCAGGAGGAGAAGGTCGTCAACGTCTACAACTGGGTCGACTATATCGGCGAGACCACGATCCAGGATTTCGAGGCCGAGACCGGCATCAAGGTGGTCTACGACACCTATGACGCGTCCGAGACCGTCGATGCCAAGATGATGGCCGGCCATTCCGGCTACGACGTGGTGCTGCACGGCTCGCACCTGATCCCGCCTCTGGTCAAGGCCGGGGTGTTCCGGAAGATCGACAAGTCGAAGCTGAGCGGCTACGGCAATCTCGACCCCGAGATCCTGAAGGTCGTCGCCGGCCACGACCCCGGCAACGAGTACTTCGTGCCCTATATGTGGGGCACGGTCGGCTTCGCCTACAATGTCGATATGATCAGGCAGCGCATGCCCGACGCGCCGGTCACCTCGCTCGACATGCTGTTCAAGCCCGATCTGGCGGCGAAATGGGCGGATTGCGGCATCTCGATCCTGGAATCGCCGACCGACATGATCCCGATGGCGCTGTCCTATCTGGGCCGCGACCCCAATTCGCAGAAGGCCGAGGATTACGAGGCCGCGGCGGCGCTGTTCAAGCCGGTGCGCCAGTACATCAAGGCGGTCGATTCCGCCAACTACCTGAACCAGCTGCCGAACCAGGAGCTGTGCCTGGCCTTCTCCTGGTCCGGCGACTACGCCACCGCCGCCAGCCGGGCGGAGGAGGCGGGGGTGAAGATCGACCTGGCCTATTCGGTGCCGGACACCGGCGGCCCGGCCTGGTTCGACGGCTGGCTGATCCCGGCCGACGCGCCGCATCCCGAGAACGCGCTGATCTTCATCAACTACATGCTGCGGCCCCAGGTGATCGCCGCCGCCTCGAACTTCACCAACTACGCCAACGCCAACAAGGCCGCCGCGCAGTACGTGAACAAGGAGGTCCTGGAGAACCCGGCGATCTACCCGGACGCGGCGACGCGGGCGAAGCTCTACGTGCCGGCCGACCTGCCGCAGGACGCGCTGCGGCTGCGCACCCGGGCCTGGAGCCAGATCAAGGCCGGGCAGTAGCGCGGCACCGGCGTAGATGGCCACCGCCGAGCGCTATCCGGACACCAAGGACCGGCCCTGGCTCAACCCGCAGGCCAAGCCGATCCTGCGGATCGAAGGCCTGACCAAGCGGTTCGCCGATTTCACCGCGGTCGACGGCGTCGACCTCGAGATCCACCGCAAGGAGCTGTTCTGTCTGCTCGGCGGCTCCGGCTGCGGCAAGACCACGCTGCTGCGGATGCTCGCCGGCTTCGAGACGCCGACCGCCGGCCGCATCCTGATCGACGGACAGGACGTCACCCGGGCGCCGCCCTATGAGCGGCCGGTCAACATGATGTTCCAGTCCTACGCCCTGTTCCCGCATATGAGCGTGGAGAAGAACATCGGCTACGGGCTGAAGCACGAGGCGATGACCCCGGCGGAGCGGCGCGACCGGGTCGCGGAGCTGCTGGAGCTGGTGCAGTTGCAGGGCTTCGGCCCACGCAGGCCGCACCAGCTGTCCGGCGGCCAGCGCCAGCGCGTGGCCCTGGCCCGGGCCCTGGCGAAGAAGCCCAAACTTTTGCTGCTCGACGAGCCGCTGGCGGCGCTCGACAAGAAGCTGCGCGAGCAGACCCAGTTCGAGCTGATGAATATCCAATACCAGGTCGGCGTCACCTTCATCGTCGTCACCCACGACCAGGAGGAGGCGATGGCCCTGTCGACCCGGATCGCGGTGATGAATCGCGGCCGGATCGTGCAGGTGGGCACGCCGACCGACATCTACGAATATCCGAACTGCCGCTTCGCCGCGGATTTCATCGGCTCGATCAACCTGTTCGACGGCACGGTCGAAAGCGCGGCCGACGGCCGGGTGACGGTGGCGACCGGGCAGGCCGGGCCGCTGGTCGTCGCCCATGCCGGGGCGGTGGCGCCGGGCACCCCGGTCTCGGTCGCGGTGCGGCCGGAGAAGATCGCGATCGGGCGCGAGCCGCCGCAGGGCGCCGCCAACACGCTGCAGGGCATGGTCTACGACCTCGGCTATTTCGGCGACCGCTCGCTGTTCCGGGTGAAGCTCGGCAACGGAAGGCTGGTCTCGGTCAGTCGGCAGAACGAGCGCCGCGGGCGGGAGGAGGACCGGCCGGTCGACTGGGACGACCGGGTCTGGCTGTCCTGGTCCCCTGCCGCTTCGCTGCTGCTGACCGAATGACCGCGCCGCTCTGGCTCCGGGCCCTGCGCCGGGTCGGCGATGCCTGGCGCGGCCTGATCATCGGCGTGCCCACGGCCTGGCTGGTGCTGTTCTTCCTGGTGCCGTTCCTGATCGTGCTGAAGATCAGCCTGGCCCAGAGCATCGTCGGGCGGCCGCCCTATTCGGCGCTGCTGGAATGGGGCGAGGGCTCATGGCCTGCCATCACCGCCTCGCTGCGCAACTACGTGTTCCTGACCCAGGACTGGCTCTACCTCGCCGGCTACCTGAACTCGGTCAAGATCGCACTGATCTCGACCGCGCTGTGCCTGCTCTGCGGCTATCCGATCGCCTACGGCATCGCCCGGTCCTCGCCCGGCGCACGCAACATCCTGCTGCTGTTCGTGATCCTGCCGTTCTGGACCTCGTTCCTGCTGCGCATCTATGCCTGGATGGGGATCCTCAACAAGCAGGGCATCCTCAACGGCGTCCTGGTCTGGAGCGGCATCCTCGACCGGCCGGTCGAGATGATGAACACCGAGTTCGCGGTCTATCTCGGCATCGTCTACTCCTACCTGCCCTTCATGATCCTGCCGCTCTACGTGACGCTGGAGAAGCTGGACCAGAGCCTGGTCGAGGCGGCGATGGACCTGGGCTCGCGGCCCTGGCGGGTGTTCCTCGACGTCACCCTGCCACTGTCGCTGCCCGGCATCGTCGCCGGATCGCTGCTGGTGTTCATCCCGGCGACCGGCGAATACGTGATCCCGGCGCTGCTGGGCAACCCGTCCAGCCCGATGATCGGCCAGGTGCTGTTCGCCGAGTTCTACTCGAACCGCGACTGGCCGGTGGCCTCGGCCGTGGCGGTGGTGCTGCTGCTGGTCCTGGTGCTGCCGATCCTGTGGTTCCAGAACCGCCAGGCGCGGGGAGGGGAGGCATGAGGGGGCCCTGCCTTCGGGATATCAACGCTTTCCCCTTATTGTCATTGCCGGGCTTGACCCGGCAATCCAGGGGCCGCCGGCGCTGGCGTCGGCAGCCTCTGGATCCTCGGGTCAAGCCCGAGGATGACAGTGAAGGAAGCGAGGAGTCGGCGCCGTGAAAGGCCGCTCCCGCTTCCTCACCCTCTGGCTGGTGGCCGGCTTCGTGTTCTTCTACGGGCCGATCGCCTCGATGATCGTGTTCTCCTTCAACCAGTCGCGGCTGGCGACGGTCTGGGGCGGCTTCTCGACCAAGTGGTACGCGGCGCTGTGGGGCAACCGGCAGGTGATGGACGCGGCGCTGCTCAGCCTGCAGATCGCCGCGGTCTCCGCCACCATCGCCACCGCGCTCGGCACCATGGCCGGCATCGCCCTGGCCCGGTTCGGCCGGTTCCGCGGCCGGCTGCTGCTGGCCGGCATGGTCACGGCGCCGCTGGTGATGCCGGAGGTGATCACCGGCCTGTCGCTGCTGCTGCTGTTCGTGGCGCTGGAGGATGCGTTCGGCTGGCCGTCCGGGCGCGGCGCGCTGACCATCACCATCGCCCATGTCACCTTCTGCATGGCCTATGTCGCCGTGGTGGTGCAGTCGCGCCTGGCCGACATGGATGCGTCGATCGAGGAGGCGGCGGCCGATCTCGGCAGCCGGCCCTGGCAGGTGATGATCGACATCACCCTGCCGCTTCTGGCGCCGGCCATGGTGTCGGGCTGGCTCCTGTCCTTCACCCTGTCGCTGGACGACCTGGTGATCGCCACCTTCACCTCCGGCCCCGGCGCCAACACCCTGCCGATGCTGATCTTCTCCAAGGTCCGGCTGGGGCTGACGCCGGACATCAACGCCCTGGCGACGATCATCATCCTGGTGGTGGCCTGCTTCGTCATCGCCAGCGCCGTGATCCTGAACCGCCGCGACGCCCGCAGGGCCCGCGACAGCCGCCGCGCCGCGGCCGACAGCGGTTCGGCATAAAGATCACCATCGATTTTTGCGTAAATCCGGCCAAAGGAACCCATTCTCGCTTCGTCCCGTTGGGTGTTTGCGTTGCGGCCTGGACTCGGGTCGCTTCACTGCACTGGAGGACGTGAGATGCGTTCGATTTCCACGGCTTTCGCCCTGGCGGGCCTGTCGCTGCTGGCGGCGGCCTGCACGGTGAACACCACCCCGGACCGGCCGACCACCGTCGTGACCCAGCCGGCGCCGGCTGCCGTGGTCACACAGCCGGCCCCGGCCGCCGTGGTCACCACCCCGAGCACGACCTATGTCACGCCGCCGCGCACGACGGTGGTGACGCCGGCCTACTGATGCCGGCCCGCTGAGGCCGGCGCCGGCACGGCAGCCCTGCGGCTTCGGCCGCCGGGGCGCCCGATCGGGCGCTCGCTTCCCGGGCTCGCCGTGCCGGCCCGAGCCTCCGCGATCCGCTCCTCCCGGGAACGGGGTGCCGCATCGTCCTGTTGCTGACTGAGCGCGGTGTCGATTCAAGCCGCTTCCACCGAACTGGAGGATTGGACATGCGCTCCACCATTCTTGCCATCACGCTGGTCGGGCTGCCGTTCCTGGCCGCCTGCACCGTGAACAACACGCCGGACAAGCCGGACACCACCGTGGTGACCCAGCCACAGCCTTCGGCGACCGTGGTGACGCCGCCGCCGCGCACCACCGTGGTGACGCCGTCCTACTGACGACCGGCCGCGGCGAAGGCGCGCGGCCTCAGAGCCCGTTTGGAAATGCGCTGGCGTGAGTCGGCTGGCGGTGGTTTCGAGAACCGGAGCGCAGCGCACGTTTGGTGTGTGAGCACCGGAAGCGCAGAAACCGCCGCCAGGCGGCCGCGCCAGATGCATTTACAGACGGGCTCTACAGGTGGCGCGTCTCCGCCGGCGCCCGCTCCCAATGGTCGGTGCGGCCGTCCTCGTACTGGACCGGCAGCCCGGCCAGTTCCTCGGGCGTCAAATCGTCCAGGCAGGCGATGTTGATGGCGTAGAAGGTGCCGCCCAGCGCGTCCATGTGGCCGCGGCCGAACGGCTTGACGCCGCAGCGGCGGCAGAACAGGTGGTGGATGGTGCCGCCCGCGGCGCCGTCGAACCGGTAGTCCGACAGAGCCTCCTCGCCCTGCAGCAGGTGGAAGTCCGGCGCTTTCACGATCGCCTTCCAGAACCGCCCCTTGCCGCAGATCGAGCAGTTGCAGCGGCTGGTCCCGGCCGCCAGGTCGGCCTCGCATTCGAAGCGCACGGCGCCGCAATGGCAGCTGCCGCGATAGGTGCGTTTCATCGCGTTCCCTCCCCGATCCTTCAGATCTGCGCCAGAGCGGCCGGCAGCTTGTCGAAGCACTCGCTCCAGCCGTCGCGATGGCTGTCGCGGCTCTCCACCGACCGGAAGCCGGTCTGGCGGAAGGTCATCTCGGTCCTGCCGTCGCGCTCGCGGAAGGTGAGGGCGATCAGCATCCGCTCCGCCTCCTCCTCGTCCCAGGCGAAGGTGAAGACCAGCCGCTCCGGCGGCGCGATCTCGCGATAGACTCCGGCCATGCCGTAGCTCTTGCCCTCGGGCGAGGTGATCACGGCGCTCCAGGCGCCGCCCGGCCGCAGGTCGATCCGCACCGCGGAGGCGCCGAAGTCCTTCGGCCCCAGCCAGCGCGCCAGATGCTCGGGCTCGGTCCAGGCCTTGAACACCAGGCTGCGCGGCGCGTCGAAGACGCGGGTGATGACCAGCTCCGTCTCCGGGCTGTCATTGGATGCGGTCGTCATCGGAATCCTTGCCCTGCAGTTGGCGCAGATAATCGTCCAGCCGGTCGAAGCCGGCGTCCCAGAACGGGCGGTAGCGCTCGATCCAGTCGGCGATCTCCTTCAGCGGCCCGGCCTGCAGCCGGCAGGGCCGCCACTGGGCCGAGCGGCCGCGAGTCACCAGCCCGGCCCGCTCCAGCACCTTGAGGTGCTTGGACACGGCGGTGAGGCTCATGGCGAAGGGCGCGCCGAGCTCGGTGACCGAAGCCTCGCCCTGGGCCAGCCGCGCCAGGATGGCCCGGCGGGTGGGGTCGGCGAGCGCCGCCAGGGTGAGGCTGAGGGGATCCGTCGACACGTATTGAACCGATAAGTTGATCAACCAGACGGTTCAATACGGCCATTGGCCTGCAGCTGTCAAGGTGACGATGGATCTATCGCAGCTGCCCGGCCTCCGGCACGTCGCGCCGGATCCAGCCCTGGAAGGCGCGGAGGTTTACTTCCTTCTCGCCCAGCACGCCGACCCGGTAGGCGGAGCCGGACAGGCCCTGCTGGACCGAGCGGATCAGCGCTGCGTCCTCGTCATGCACCCGGTTGTTCACCCGCAGGTTCAGCCGTCGGGTCAGCCGCATGGCGCGGCGGTCGTCCGGCCGGGCATAGGCGCGCCAGCGCAGGATCGATCGGCCGGGCCCGGCCGGAAGGATGTGGAAATAGTCCAGCAGGTCCGGATACAGCTCCAGCGACACGCCCGGATACAGGAACAGATAGGTCCAGCGCCGCTTCAGCGCCTCGGGCAGGTGCGGCACGTCCGGCAGCAGCCGGGCATAGGCGCGGGTCGACCAGCCGCCGGGATCCTGCCGCAGCGCGTGGCTCAGGCGGATGGTGCGGGTGTCGTCGTCCGGCTCGCGGTCATAGGCGGCGGACATCAGCCCGAACAGGCCGGGATGGCCGGTCGGGAAATGATAGTCCTCGAGGTAGTTGTCCCAGATGGTCTTCCAGTCGGCGTCGATCTCGCCGATCCAGTAATCGGTAAGCGGCACCATCTCCTCGATCCGGTGCGCCGCCAGCTCCGCCGCGTAGGGGGCCATGCGCTCGGCCACCGACGGGCCGCCGCCCTCGAAGCGCAGGAAGACGAATCCCGCGAACACCTCGCAGTCCAGCGGCAGCAGGCCCAGGCCCGCGGTGTCGATCTCCGGGAAGGTCTTCGCCGCCGCCACCGCGCGCAGCCGCCCGTCCCAGGCATAGCACCAGGCGTGGTAGGGGCAGCGGATCAGCCCGCTGCAGTGTCCGTCGCGGCCCTGCAGCACGGCATGGGCGCGGTGCCGGCAGACATTGTGGAAGGCGCGGATTCCGCCGTCTTCGCCACGAATGACGAAGGCGCGCTCGCCCAGCGCCTCGAAGGTGACGTAGTCGCCGGGGTTGGGCAGCTCCGAGACATGCGCCACCAGGTGCCAGGCCGGCCGGTGGATGCGCGCGACCTCGGCGGCGTGGATGCCGGGATCGGCATAGGTCCAGCCGGGCAGGGTCGGCGGCAGGGCCGGCGCGTCCGGCTCGGCCTCGGCCACCAGGCGCAGCCGGGCCGGGGCGGCGAACGCCGCCGGGAACAGGTTGGCCAGGTAGCGGCGGCAGGTGTCGACCGCGTCGTCCCAGTCGAAGGCCTCGCGCTGCACCAGCGCCTCCTGCGACAGCGCGTCGACCAGGCCGCACAGGCCCAGCGCCGCGGCGCGCAGCTCGATCCGGGCGTCGGCGCGCTCCGCCAGCTCCGCCATCAGCGCGTGGACGGCCTCATAGAAGGCGCGGTCGGAGGAGGCGACCAGCGCCATGTAGTCGTCGCGGGCCCGGCTCTCGCCCCAGAAGGCGTACCAGACCGCCAGCCGCTCCAGGCTCGCCACCTGCGGGTCGAAGCTGGCGCGGACCAGCGCCATCAGCGCCTCCTCCGGCGCCCGTCCGGCGGCGGCCACGGCGCTCTCGCACAGGCCGCGATAGGTCTCGGCCATGCGGGCCAGCGTGGCCTGCAGCAGGTCCTGCTTCGACTTGAAGTGGAAATTGACCATGCCGGCGGTCAGCCCGGCCAGGCTGGCCACCTTGCTCAGCGTCACGTTCGACAGGCCGTGCTCGGCGATTGCGGTGATCGCCGCGTCGATCAGCTGCTCGCGCCGCGCATCCTGCGGCAGCCGCGCCCGCGTCCGGCTCTCCATCCCGTCGTCCATGCCAACCTCCCGATCGGCCGTTCGACTCTATCGAATGGAGATTTTAGTGAATCGAACGACTGTTCGGCAAGGGGCTCGGGCTCAAAGGCCGTTCTGCATCCTGGCGGACAGGGCCTGGTGGCTGCGGATCAGCCGGGGCAGGTCGAGGCCGGGAATGGCGCCGTTCCGCACCCGCCAGGCGCCGCCGACCATGACGAAATCGGCCCGGTGCGCGCCGCACAGCACCAGCGCCGCCAGCGGGTCGCCATGGCCGGCGAAGCGCAGCTCGTCCAGCGCGAACAGGGCCAGGTCGGCCTGCCTGCCCGGCGCGATCACGCCGAGATCCGGCCGGCCGAGGCAGGCGGCGGAGCCGGCGGTGGCCCAGCGCAGCGCGTCGCGGTGGCTGATCCGGGTGACGCCGTAGTGGTGCCGCTGCAGCAGGAAGGCTGCGCGCACCTCCTGCATCAGGTTCGACCCGTCATTCGAGGCGGAGCCGTCGACGCCGAGCCCGACGCTCATCCCCGCCTGCTCCATCCCGTGCACCGGGCAGTGGCCGGAGGCCAGCACCTGGTTCGAGCAGGGGCAATGCGTCACCGCCGTGCCGGCCCGGGCCAGCCGGCCGATCTCGGCCTGGTCGAAATGGATGCCGTGCGCCAGCCAGGTGCGGGGGCCCAGCCAGCCGCACTGCTCCAGATAGTCCAGCGGCCGGCAGCCGAAGGTCTCGACGCAGAAGCGGTTCTCGTCCTCGGTCTCGGCCAAATGGGTGTGCAGCCGCACATCGTGCCGCTCGGCCAGCTCCGCCGTCCGCCGCATCAGCGACCCGGTGACCGAGAAGGGCGAGCAAGGGGCCAGGGCGATCTGCACCATGGCGCCGTCGCCGGGCTGGTGATGCGCCGCGATCAGACGCTCGCTGTCGGCCAGGATCTCGTCCTCGTCCTGCACCACGCTGTCCGGCGGCAGGCCGCCGTCGCGCACCGACAGGTTCATCGAGCCGCGGGTCAGCACGGCGCGGATGCCGAGCGACCGCGCCACCTCGACCTCGATGTCGATGGCGTGCTCCAGCCCCTCCGGGAAGACGTAGTGGTGGTCCGATGTGGCGGTGCAGCCGGACAGCAGCAGCTCCGCCATCGCCACGGTGACGGCGCTGCGCAGCGCTTCCGGGTCCAGCCGGGCCCAGACCGGGTACAGCGCCTGCAGCCAGGGGAACAGCTCGCGGTCCAGCGCCGCCGGCAAAGCGCGGGTGAGGGTCTGGTAGAAATGGTGGTGGGTGTTGATCAGCCCGGGCAGCACGACGTGGCTGCCGGCGTCGAACACGCTGTCGGCCGGCGCCGCGGGTTCCCGTCCGGCCGACACCAGCTCGGCGATCCGCCCGTCCTCGACCACCACGCCGCGTTCGGCGCCGTCCGCCAGGATCGCCAGCGGGTCCTTGATCCACAGCCGCATCACGCGCCTCCCGTCCCATCCGGGGTCAGCCTAGCAGCCAGCGGGCGGGAGGGGAGGGGTAGGCCGATTTGAAAGTGCTTCAGACGAGATTTCCGGCGAATGGCCTTTCTACTCTCCCCTCCCCTTGCGGGAGGGGGTAGGGGGAGGGGGTCTCGATCGAAGAGACCGGCGGCGCAGGACTACGGAAGAAGCCTGAGCATTCGCGCGCAGACGCGCGCAGACCCCTCCCCCTGCCCCCCTCCCGCAAGGGGAGGGGGAGACCATCTGGTCATGCCGCGTCCTGCCGCACCGCCGGGCCGGCGATTTCGAAATCGGCCTGGCGTTCCAGCACCTTGAGGATGGCGGAATGGTCCCAGGCGGCGCCGCCCTGGGCGATCGCGGCGTGCAGCAGCTGCTGCGTCGCCGCCGTGTTCGGCAGCGGCACGCCCAGCGACCGGGCGCCGTCCAGCGCCAGGGCCAGGTCCTTCTGGTGCAGGGCGATGCGGAAGCCGGGGGCGAAGTTGCGCTGGATCATGCGCTCGCCATGCACCTCGAGGATGCGCGACGCCGCGAAGCCGCCCATCAGCGCCTGGCGCACCCGCGCCGGGTCGGCGCCAGCCTTGGCGGCGAACAGCAGGGCCTCGGCCACCGCCTCGATGGTCAGGGCGACGATGATCTGGTTGGCGACCTTGGTGGTCTGGCCGTCGCCATTGCCGCCGACCAGGGTGACGTTCCTGCCCATCGCCTCGAACAGGGGCTTGACGCGGTCGAAGGCGGCCTGCGGCCCGCCGACCATGATGGTCAGGCTGGCGGCCTTGGCTCCGACCTCCCCGCCCGAGACCGGGGCGTCGAGATAGTCGCAGCCCAGCGCGTTGACCTTCCCGGCGAAGCCCTTGGTGGCGATCGGCGAGATCGAGCTCATATCGACCACGACCTTGCCCGGCGACAGCCCCTCGGCGACGCCGCCGGGGCCGAACAGCGCCGCCTCCACATGCGGCGTGTCGGGCACCATGGTGATGACGATCTCGGCCCGGTGGGCGGCCTCGACGGCGGAGGACACGGCCGTGGCCTTGGCCGCCAGCTCCTCCGGCACGCCGGTGATGTCGTGGAGAAACAGGCTGTGCCCGGCGGCAATCAGATGGCCGGCCATGGGGCGGCCCATGATGCCGAGGCCGATGAAGGCGACGTTCATGACGAACTCCTGTGGAAGACGGAGGGCAGCTCTCGCCCCCTCACCCGAAATCGCTGCGCGATTTCGACCTCTCCCCAAGGAGAGGTGAAGGGGCCGAGGCTCCTGTTCCCCTCTCCTCGGGGAGAGGGAGGGGCCCGCCGCGTTGGCGGCGGGAGGGTGAGGGGGAACGGCTCAGGCCGCGACGGTGGCCCGGGCCCGGTACGGCGCGAACCACCCGAGGCCGGCCTCGGTGCCGGCCTGCGGCACGTATTCGGCGCCGACCCAGCCGGCATAGCCGAGCGCGTCGAGCAGGCGGAACAGGAAGGGGTAGTGGATCTCGCCGGTGCCCGGCTCGTGCCGGCCGGGATTGTCGGCGACCTGGATGTGGCCGATGCGGGACATCAGCGCCTGCAGCGTCGGCCCCAGGTCTCCTTCCATGATCTGCATGTGGTAGATGTCGTATTGCAGCCGGGTGTTCGGCGCCTCGACCGCGTCGAGCAGGTCGAGCGTCTGCTGCGATCCGCTGAGGAAGAAGCCCGGGATGTCGCGGGTGTTGATCGGCTCGACCAGCAGGTCGATGCCGACCTCGCCCAGCGCCTTGGCGGCGAAGCGCAGATTGTCCACCAGCGTGTCGCCCAGCACGGTCTCGGCCACGCCCGGCGGCCGCTTGCCGACGAGGCAGTTGACCTGCCGGCAGCCCAGGGCGGCGGCGTAGTCGATGGCCAGGCCGACGCCGTCCTGGAACTCGCCCTTGCGGTCGGGCAGGCAGGCGATGCCGCGCTCGCCCTTGGCCCAGTCGCCGGCCGGCAGGTTGTGCAGCACCTGGGTCAGGCCATGGCGCTGCAGCCGCTCGGCCAGCTCCTCCTTCGGATAGGGGTAGGGGAACAGGTATTCGACCTCGGCGAAGCCGGCCTCGGCGGCGCGGCCGAAACGGTCGAGGAACGGATGCTCGTTGAACAGCATGGTGAGGTTGGCGGCGAAGCGCGGCATGGCGATCTCACAGGTTCCCGTTGATGGATCGACCGTTCCCGGCCGCCCCCTCACCCTCCCGACCCAAGCGGGCCGGGCCCCTCCCTCTCCCCAAGGAGAGGGTTTGTTCACCTCCCCCCAGGGGAGAGGTCGGAACCGCGCCAGCGGTTCCGGGTGAGGGGGTGGCACCGGCCCGGCCGTTTTGTCTGCGATGGGCGCGGCGCTGTCGCTACACCGTCTCCGGCTCGCGGGCCGCGGCGGCGGGGGCGAGGTCGATGATCTCCTCGAACTCGGTGACCTTGTCGATCTCCGGCCCCATGGCGATGTTGGTCACCCGCTCGGTGATGATCTCGACCAGCACCGGCAGGCTGGCCTGGGTGGCGCGGGTGCGGGCCCATTGCAGCGCCGGGCCGATCTCCTCCGGGTCGAACACCCGGCGGGCGATGCAGCCGAAGGCCTCCGCCGCCTTGATGTGGTCGACGCCGTAATCGCCGATCTCCGGCGCGTTGATGTTCTGGAACGAGAGCTGGACCTCGTAATCCATATTGTAGCCGCGCTCGGCCTGGCGGATCAGGCCGAGATAGGCGTTGTTCAGCACCACCAGCACGAAGGGGATGCGGTACTGCGCCGCCACCGCCAGCTCCTCGATCAGGAACTGCAGGGAATAGTCGCCGACGATGCCGACCACCTCGGCCGACGGGTCGGCCAGCTTGGCGCCGGTGCAGGCCGAAACCTCCCAGCCCAGCGGCCCGGCCTGGCCGCAGACGATGTAGTTGCGCGGCTTGTACACCTTCTGGAACTGGCCGGAGGCGATCTGGTACAGGCCGATGGCGGTGACGAAGCGGGTGTCGCGGCCGAAGGCGGCGTTGATCTCCTGGAAGGCGCGCTGCGGCTTGATCGGGGTGTTGTCGAAATCGGTCCGGCGCAGCATGGTGCGCTTGCGCTCCTGCATCGCGGCGACCCAGGCCTCACGCTTCGGCAGGCGGCGGCCGCGGGCCTCGGCGATCAGCGCCTGCAGGGCCAGCCGGGCGTCGGACACGATGCCGAGATCCGGGCAGAACACCCGGCCGATCTGGGTCGGCTCGATATCGACATGGATGAACCTGCGGCCCTTGGTGTAGACGTCGGTCGACCCGGTGTGACGGTTGGCCCAGCGATTGCCGATGCCCAGCACCAGATCGCTCTGCAGGAAGGTGGCGTTGCCGTAGCGGTGCTGGGTCTGCAGCCCGACCATGCCGGCGTTCAGCGGGTGGTCGTCCGGGATCGTGCCCCAGCCCATCAGCGTCGGCACCACCGGCACGTTCACCAGCTCGGCGAACTCGACCAGCAGGTCGGAGGCCTCGGCGTTGATGATGCCGCCGCCGGCGACGATCAGCGGCCTCTCCGCCGCCAGCAGCATGTCGACGGCGCGGGCGATGGCGGCCGGGCTCGGCGCCGGCCGCGACACCGGCAGCGGCGCGTCCGCCTCGGGGTCGTAGTCGATGATCTCCTTCTGCACGTCGATCGGCAGGTCGATATGCACCGGGCCGGGCCGGTCGGAGCGCATGATCTGGAAGGCGCGGCGGAACACCCAGGGCACCTGGGCGCCCTCCATCACCGTGACCGACCATTTGGTCACCGGCCGGGCGATGGCGGCGATGTCGACGGCCTGGAAATCCTCCTTGTGCAGCTTGGCGCGCGGCGCCTGGCCGGTGATGCACAGGATCGGGATCGAATCCGCGATGGCGGAGTACAGGCCGGTGATCATGTTGGTGCCGGCCGGGCCGGAGGTGCCGATGCAGACGCCGATCGCCCCGGCGCGGGCGCGGGTGTAGCCCTCGGCGGCATGGGTGCCGCCCTCCTCGTGCCGCACCAGCACATGGCGGATGCCGCTGTCCTTCAGCGCCTCGTAGAAGGGCAGGATCGCCGCGCCCGGCACGCCGAACGCCACCTCCACCCCCTCGCTGCGCAGCACATGCACCGCCGCTTCCATCGCCGTCATCTTGGGCATCATGCCCTCCCGTTCGAAGGTTCTCGGGAGGATGGTGGCGGGCGGGGCGGGACGGGCCAGCGCAGGCCCGAAACATTTCGGGGCGCGAAAATCGGCGGGGCGGGGCGACTTTTTTCACCTGGTGGAAGGTTTGGAGCAGGTTGTGCCCATCCCTTTTCCGTCATGCCCGGGCGTGACCCGGGCATCCAGAGAGCGTCGACACCTTCTGGATTGCCGGGTCAAGCCCGGCAATGACAAGGGAGGGGAGGCCTCAAAGACCTCTCAGTGCGGCCGGCCGCCGAGCTGCAGCGTGACCTTCTCCGCGGCCTGGCGCACCAGCATGCCGATCTGGGTGATGCGGTCGTCGCCCATGCGCTCGCGCGGGGCGGAGATCGACAGCGCCGCCACCGGGCGGCCGCCGCGGTCGAGGATCGGGGCGGCGACGCAGCGCACGCCGGACAGGTGCTCCTCGTCGTCGATGGCGTAGCCGGAGCGGCGGGCGCGGGTGATCTGGTCGCGCAGGCTCGGCAGATCGGCCACCGTCTTCTCGGTCAGCCGGGTCAGGGCCAAGGCGGGCAGGGTGCGCGACAGCACCGGGTCCGGCTTGGCCGCGAGCAGCGCCTTGCCGACGCCGGAGCCGTGCACCGGCAGCGGCATCGATCCCGGCAGGCTGGCGCCCGGGTCGCCCAGCTGGTGCAGGTAGAGGATGGTGCCGCGCTCCTCCACCGCCAGGTTCACGGTCTCGTGGCACAGGCCGAACAGGGTGCGCATCGGCGGGTCGGCCAGCCGGCGCAGCCCCCTGCCGTCGGCATAGGCGAGGCCGGAGAGGAAGGCCTGGACCCCGACCATCCAGCGCCGCGTCGCCGGGTCGAAGCGCACGTAATGCGCCTCCTCCAGCGTGGTCAGCAGCCGGTGGACGGTGGGGGCGGAGAGGTCGGTGGCGCGGGCCAGCTCGGTCAGGCTCATGCCCTCGGCCCGGGCGGCCACGGTGTCGAGCAGCCGCAGGGCGCGGAGCAGGGACCGGACCTGCCCGGTCTTCGGCTCGTCGATGGAGGACTCGTCGCGATCGATCTCGGCCATGGCGCTCCTGACTGGACGCTCAGGCCGGTGACCGGCTGCGCGTTCCCTCCCGTTCGTGCACGCGGCGGCCCTGGACATAGGTCGCCTTCACCGACCGATCATCCCCCAAAGTCATGAGGATGAACAGTTCTTCCTCGAGATCGGCCTCGACCGCCTCCATCCGGTGCGCCATGGCGGCGGTGGCGCGGGCGTCCAGCACCACCAGGTCGGCAAAGCGGCCGGGGGCGACAGTGCCGATCTCGTCCTGCAGGCCCAAAGCCTCGGCGTTGCCGGCGGTAACCAGGTGGAAGGCCTCCAGCGCCGACAGGTTGGTGCCCTGCAGCTGCTGCACCTTGTAGCTCTCGCCCAGCGTGCGCAGCATCGAATAGCTGGTGCCGCCGCCGACATCGGTGGCGGCCGCGATCCGCACCGGCGGGTCGCGCCGCGCCAGCTCCCGCATCGGGAACAGGCCGCTGCCGATGAACAGGTTCGAGGTCGGGCAGAACACGGCGACCGAGCCGGTCTCGGCCATGCGCGCCCGCTCGCGCTCCTTGAGATGGATGCAATGGCCGAACAGGGTCCTGGGGCCTAACAGGCCGTAGCGGTCGTAGACGTCGAGATAGTCGCGGCTGTCCGGGAACAGCTGCTTCACCGCCTCGATCTCCTTCAGGTTCTCGGCGATGTGGGTCTGGACATAGGCGTCCGGGAACTCGCGGGCCAAGGCACCCGCCGCCTCCAGCTGCGCCTCGGTCGAGGTGATGGCGAAACGCGGGGTGATGGCATAGCGCTGGCGGTCGTTGCCGTGCCAGGTCTTCAGCAGCCGTTTGCTGTCGTCATAGGAGGACTGGGCGGTGTCCAGCAGGCCGGGCGGGGCGTTGCGGTCCATCATCACCTTGCCGGCGATCATGCCGGTGCCCAGCATCTCCGATGCGGAGAAGATCGCTTCCGCCGATTCCGGGTGGACCGACCCGTACACCGCGGCGGTGGTGGTGCCGTTGGCCAGCAGCTCGTGCAGGAACCATTCCGCCTGGCGCTCGGCATAGGCCTGGTCGGCGTAACGCTGCTCGGCCACGAAGGTGTATTTCTGCAGCCAGTCCAGCAGCTGCGCGCCGTAGGAGGCGATCACCTGGGTCTGCGGGAAGTGCAGATGCGCGTCGATGAAGCCGGGCAGGATCAGCTCGTCCGGATAATGGTCCACCGCGGTGCCGGGCGGCAGCGTCGGCAGCATCTCGGCGGCCGGGCCGACCCGGGCGATCCTGCCGGCCTCGACGACCACCACCCCGTCCGGGATGTAGCGATAGCTGGCGGCGTCGCCGGCGCCCTTCGGGGTGGCGAGGAAGCTCAGGATCCGGCCACGGATGGCGGCGAGGGCGGGTGGGATCATCGCATCAATCCTTGCTACTGCACGGCCATGTCGGGATCGGCCGTCCAGCGCCCCAGGAGCTCGCGCTCCTCCGGGGTGATCTGGCTGACATTGGCCGGCGGCATGGCATGGGTCAGCACCGCCTGCAAGCGGATCAGGCCGGCATGGCGCCGGATCTCCTCCGGCGAGTCCAGCAGCACGCCGCGCGGCGCCTCGTGGATGCCCTCCCAGCCGGGCATGGTGGAATGGCACATGCTGCAGCGGGAGACGACGATGTCGGTGACCTGGGCGAAGGAGACGGGGGTGAAGGACACCAGCTTCGGGTCCGCCGCCGCAGCGGCCTGCGCGGGCGCCGCGGGCTGCGTCGCGATCCAGGGTTTGGTCGCGGTCGCCACCTCGTGCTCGCGCGGCGGCGGCAGGGTGGACAGCCAGACGATCGCCGCCATGCAGGCCGCGGCCGCGCCCCAGGTCCACCACGGCGTCGCCTTGCCGGCGTGGCGCGAGTTGAAGAAGTGCCGGATCACGCCGCCCATCACCAGCACCAGCGCCGTCATCACCCAGGCGTAGTGCGACCCGAAGGCCAGCGGGTAGTGGTTGCTCAGCATCAGGAACAGCACCGGCAGGGTCAGGTAGTTGTTGTGCAGCGAGCGCTGCTTGGCCTGCCGGCCCAGCTTCGGGTCCGGCGACTGGCCGGCCAGCAGGGCATCCACCACCTTGCGCTGGTTCGGGATGATCAGGAAGAAGACGTTGGCCACCATCATGGTGCCGATCAGCGCGCCCATCTGCAGCATGGCGCCGCGGCCGCTGAACACCTGGGAAAAGCCGTAGGCCGCCGCGACCAGCACCACGAAGCCGGCGGCCGCCAGCTTGACGTCGCTCTCGCCCAGCGGCGACTTGCATAACAGGTCATAGGCCAGCCAGCCCAGGGCCAGGCTGACCACGCTGATCGCGATCGCCTCCTTCGGCGAGACCAGCGACACCTGCGGGTCGATCAGGAACAGATCGGCGCCGCGGTAGTACAGGACGCAGAGCAGGAAGAAGCCGCTGATCCAGGTGGAGTAGGCCTCCCATTTGAACCAGGTCAGCTCCTTCGGCAGCCGGTCCGGCGCCACCAGGTACTTGACCATGTTGTAGAAGCCGCCGCCATGGATCTGCCAGGCCTCGCCGCCGGCACCGGCCGGCAGGTCCTCGCGCTTCTTCAGGCTGAGGTCGAGGGCGACGAAGTAGAAGGACGAGCCGATCCAGGCGATGGCGGTGATCACGTGCACCCAGCGGGCCACGAAGTTGATCCATTCCCAGATGATCGGCTCCATGCCGCCGCCTCCGCCGTCCTGGCTGATTATCCGTTCCAGCCAGCCTAATGGCCATCGCCGTGGCGGGGGAAGCGCGGGCGGACCACAGCACTTTCAAAAGAAAGGCTATAATCCCATCCGGCGGATGCGCCCAGAATCGCCTCGAGGAACAGGGAGCACGGATTGGCGCTGCTGGAGAACATGCGGGTCTTCGTGCGCGTGGTCGAGCTCGGCAGCCTGTCGGCGGCCGGCCGGCAGGTGCGCATGTCGCCGGCCGTGGTCAGCCACCGCATCCAGCAGCTGGAGCAGCATCTCGGCGTCCGCCTGCTGAACCGCACCACGCGCCAGGTGCAGACCACCGAGCACGGCCAGACCTTCTACCGCCACTGCCTGGTGGTGCTGGACGCGGTGGAGCGGGCGGAGACCAGCGTCGCCACCACCAGCGGCGTGCCCTCGGGCAGCCTGCGGGTGACCGCGCCGCTCGGCTTCGGCCGCCGCATCCTGGCGCCGCTTGTGCCGCAGTTCCACGAGCTCTATCCCCGGGTCGAGGTCCGGCTGCGCCTGTCCGACCACCTGCTCGACCTGCTGGGCGAGGCGGTCGACCTGGCGATCCGCATGGCGGAGCTGCGGGATTCCAGCTTCGTGCTGCGCAAGATCGCCGATTGTCGGCGGGTGCTGTGCGCGGCGCCGTCCTATCTCGAGGCCCAGGGTAATCCGAAGACGCCCGAGGAGCTGGTGGGCCACAACTGCCTGCTGCTGCGCTTCCCGGGATCGCGGCAGTACCAGTGGACGCTGGAGGGGAAGGGCGGCCCGTCCAAGGTGCCGGTGCGCGGCAGCTTCGACGCCGATGACGGCGACGTGCTGACGGAATGGGCGCTGGCCGGCCGCGGCATCGTCATGAAGCCGGTGTGGGAGGTGGCGGCGCATCTGCGCAGCGGCGCGCTGCAGGTGGTGCTGCCCGACCATCCGCCGGAGCCGGTGGTGCTGGCGGGGCTGTACCCGCATCGCAGCTTCCTGCCGGCCAAGGTGCGGGTGTTCTCGGACTATCTGGTGGAGCACACGCGGGCGCGGCTCAGCCCCGACCTCGCGCTCTGACCGCCTCTGCCAGCCGCGCCGCCGCCCGGTCGACATCGGCCTCGCTGGTGCCACGGCCGAGGCCGAAGCGCAGGCTGCCGTAAGCCTCCTCCGGCGACAGGCCGATGGCGCGCAGCACATGCGACGGCTCCGGGCTGCCGGTGGAGCAGGCGGAGCCGGTGGACAGCGCCGGGTCGGGCAGGTCGAGCAGCAGGTCGGCCGCGTCCGGGCCGGCCAGGCTGACATTCAGGCAGCGGGGCAAGCCGTGATCCTTGGAGCCGTTGCGGCGCAGGCCGGGCAGGGCTTGTTGCTCCGCCCCGAACAGCCGCTCGCGCAGCGCGGTCAGGCGCCGCGCATCGGCCGTCCGGCGCTGCCGGGCGATGCGGCAGGCAGTGCCGAGCCCGACGCAGAGCGCGGTCGGCAGGGTGCCGGCCCGGCGCCCCTCCTGCTGGCCGCCGCCATGGAGGAGGGGGCGCAGCGCCGTGCCCTCGCGCACGAACAGGGCGCCGATCCCCATCGGACCGTACAGCTTGTGCCCGGACAGGCTGAGGAAGGCGAGGTCGAGGACGCGGACGTCGATGGCGCCGGTCGACAGGATCTGCACCGCATCCGTGTGCAGCAGCGCGCCGGTCTCGGCGCAGATCCGGGCCGCCTCCGCCAGCGGCTGGACCGTGCCGATCTCGTTGTTCGCCGCCATCAGCGAGACCAGGGCCGGGCGCCCGCCCAGCAGCGACTTCAGCGCGTCGAGGTCGGCAGTGCCGTCCGGCCCGATCGGCAGGGTGGCGGTGCGATGGCCGCGGGCCGCCAGCTCCGGCAGGCAGGCCAGGACGCTGGGATGCTCGATCGCCGAGGCGATCACGGGCCAGCCTTCGGGCGTGCCGCCCAGCAGGGCCAGGTTGTTGGCCTCGGTGGCGCCGCCGGTGAACAGGATCTCGCCCGGCCGGGCGCCTATCAGCGCCGCCACCTCGGCCCGCGCGGCATCGATCGCCTCCGCCGCCCGCCAGCCCGGCCGGTGCCGCGCCGCATGCGGATTGCCGACCGCGGCCGGGTCCAGCCACGGCCGCATCGCGTCCAGCACCTCCGGATCCAGCGGGGTGGAGGCGAGGTGATCGAGATAGAGGGGGGCGGTCATGACGAAGCCGCCGGAGCGCATTCGGCAAGAAAAGAAACTCTCCCCCTCCCCTTGCGGGAGGGGGGCAGGGGGAGGGGCTGGCACCGCCAGAACTGTCAGCGAAGAAAGATGTCTGAGCCCGCCACCGACAACCCCCTCCCCCTGCCCCTCCCGCAAGGGGAGGGGGAGGATATGAGGGATGGCGATCGCGAGCATCAGCATCCGATCTGCGCGTTACGCTTCGACTCCCTCGACATACCAGTCCATCTTGGCGATCTCGTCGTCGCTCAGGGCCTTGCCCTCGGGCACGACCAGCTCGCCCTTCTGGTTCTTGATCGGGCCGGCGAAGGGGTTGAGCGTCCCGGCGATGATGTCGGCCTTGGTCTTCTCCGCCGCGGCCACGACCTCGGCCGGGATCGCCTCGTTGTACGGCGCCAGCTTGACCATGCCGTGCTTGAAGCCCCACCAGACGCTGGAGGACTTCCAGGTGCCGTCGAGCACGGCCTGCACCCGCTCGATATAGTACGGCCCCCATTCGTCGATGATCGCGGTCAGCTGCGCCTTGGGCGCGAAGTTGCGCATGTCCGACGCCTGGCCGAAGCCGTGGACGCCGCGCGCCTCCGCCACCTGGATCGCGGCCGGGCTGTCGGTGTGCTGGCACAGGATGTCGGCGCCGCCGTCGATCAGCGCCTTGGCGCCGTCGCTCTCCTTGCCCGGGTCGTACCAGCTGTTGACCCAGATCACCTTCACCTTCATGTCCGGGCGGATCTTCCGGGCCGCCAGGGTGTAGGCGTTGATGCCCATCACCACCTCGGGGATGGGGACCGAGCCGATATAGCCGGTGATGCCGGACTTGGTCATGTGGCCGGCGATGGTGCCGCACACCGCGCGCCCCTCGTGGAAGCGGGCGTTGTAGGTGCTGACATTCGGCGCGGTCTGATAGCCGGTGGCGTGCTCGAACTTCACCTTCGGGAACTGCTTGGCCGCCCGGATCGTCGGGTTCATGTAGCCGAAGGAGGTGGTGAAGATCAGCTCGTTGCCGGCCTGGGCCAGCTGGCGCAGCACGCGCTCGGCGTCCGGGCCTTCCGGCACGCTCTCGACATAGCTGGTCTTCACCTTGTCGCCGAAATGCGCCTCGATCTCGCGGCGGGCGAGGTCGTGCCCGTGGGTCCAGCCATAGTCGCCGATCGGCCCGATATAGATGAAGCCGACCTTCAGCGGCTCGGCCGACCAGACCCGGCCGGGCAGGATCGTCGTCGCCAGGGTGGCCGCGGAGCCCGCCAGAACCGACCGGCGGGAGAAGCGCATCGACATGAAGACCTCCTTGTTGTGATTCATCCGATGATAGCGATCCGCCGCTCAGACGGAAGGGCGGAACGGCTTGCCCAGCGCCGCCGGCGCCTGCAGCCGGCCGCGCCATGGGCCCGCGGCGATGATCACCAGCACCGCGATGGTGGCGAGATAGGGCAGCATGGTGAAGACCTGCGGCGGCACCTCGATGCCGCCGATGCCCTGGGCGTGCAGCTGCAGGATGGTGACGCCGCCGAACAGATAGGCGCCCAGCAGCACGCGCCAGGGCCGCCAGGACCCGAACACCACCAGCGCCAGCGCGATCCAGCCGCGGCCGGCGGTCATGCCCTCGATCCACAGCGGCGTGTAGGACAGCGACAGGAAGGCCCCGGCCAGCCCGGCCATGGCGCCGCCGAACAGGCAGGCCAGGTATCGCACCAGCAGCACCGGATGGCCAATCGAATGCGCCGATTCCGCCGATTCCCCGACCGCACGCAGCACCAGCCCGGCGCGGCTGCGCTTCAGGAACCAGGCCACGCCGATGGTCATCGCGACCGACAGGTAGACCAGCGCGTCCTGGCCGAACAGCAGCGGCCCGACGACCGGAAGGTCGGTCAGCACCGGCAGCGACAGCTTCGGCAGCGGCGCGATCGGGTGCCCGACGAAGCCGGCGCCGAGCAGGGCGCTCAAGCCCACGCCGAAGATGGTCAGGGCCAGGCCGGTGGCGACCTGGTTGGCCATCAGCGTCAGGGTCAGCACGGCGAAGATCAGCGCCATCGCCGTGCCGGCCAGGGCCGCGGCCAGGATGCCCAGCGCCGGCTGGCCGGTGGTGAAGGTCACGGCGAAGCCGGTGACCGCGCCGATCAGCATCATGCCCTCGACGCCGAGGTTGAGGACGCCGGAGCGCTCGACCACCAGCTCGCCCAGTGCGGCGAGGAGCAGAGGGGTGGCCGCGGTGATCACCGTCGCGGCGATCAGAACCAGGATATCCATCACGACACCGTCATGGGTTCGGGCACGGGCTTGGCCGAGGCCCAGCGCAGGCGGTAGCGGACCAGCACGTCGGCGGCCAGCAGGTAGAACAGCAGCATGCCCTGGAACACGCCGGTCGCTGCGGTCGGCAGCCCGGCGGAGACCTGGGCGTTCTCGCCGCCGATATAGGACAGGGCCATGACCAGCCCGGCGGCGACGATGCCGATCGGGTGCAGCCGGCCCAGGAAGGCGACGATGATGGCGGTGAAGCCATAGCCCGGCGTCAGCTGCGGGATCAGCTGGCCGATCGGGCCCGCCGCCTCGAAGGTGCCGGCAAGCCCGGCCAGGGCGCCGGACAGCAGCAGGGCGAACCAGGTCACGCGCTTGCGGCTGAAGCCGGCGAAGCGGGCGGCGGCCGGGGCCTGGCCCACCACCTGGATCTGGAAGCCGAACACGGTGCGGCCCATCAGGAACCAGGCGCCGACCGCGACCAGCCCCGCCACCAGCACGCCGAGATGCAGCCGGGTGCCTTCGACCAGGATCGGCAGCACGGCGGCGTCGGTGAACATCCGGGTCTGCGGGAAGTTGTAGCCGTCCGGGTCCTTCCACGGACCGAACACCAGGATGCCCAGCACCAGCGAGGCGACATAGGTCAGCATCAGGCTGGTCAGGATCTCGCTGACGTCGAAGCGGGTCTTCAGGAAGGCCGGGATCGCGGCATAGGCCATGCCGCCCAGGGCGCCGGCGATGCACATGGCGGGCAGGATCCACCAGCCCTCCTCGCCCCAGAAGCCCAGCGCCACGGCGGCGGCGGCGATGGCGCCTATCACCAGCTGGCCCTCGGCGCCGATGTTCCAGACATTGGCGCGGAAGCCGATGGCCAGGCCGGTGGCGATCAGGATCAGCGGCGCTGCCTTCACCCCCAGCTCGGTCCAGCCGTAGAAGGTCTCGACCGGCGCGATCAGAAACTGGTACAGCGTCTCGGCCGGGTCCAGGCCCAGCGCCAGGAACAGCAGCCAGCCGCTGGCGATGGTCAGGGCGATGGCGATCAGCGGCGTCAGCCACACCATGGCGCGCGACGGCTCGCGGCGCGGTTCGATCCTAAGCGACATGGACGGCAGGCTCCTTCTGGTCGGCCGCGGCCGGCTCGGTCCCGTGCAGCCCGCCCATCAGCAGGCCGATCTCGGCGACCGAGATCTCGGCGGTCGGCCGCGCCTCGGACAGGCGGCCGAGATTGATCACCGCAAGGCGGTCGGTGATCTGCAGCAGCTCGTCGAGATCCTGCGAGATCACCACCACCGCGGCGCCGTTCTGGGCCAGGGTCATCAGCGCCTGGTGGATCGCGGTGGCGGCGCCGGCGTCGACGCCCCAGGTCGGCTGCGACACGATGAAGACCTCGGGTGTCTGCAGCACCTCGCGCCCGACCACGTATTTCTGCAGGTTGCCGCCGGACAGGCTGCCGGCCGCCGCCTCGGCGCCGCGGGCCTTGACGCCGAATTCGTGGATCACCCGCTCGGCATAGCGGCGGGCCAGGCCGGCGCGGATCAGCCCGCCGGGCGCCAGCTTCATGCGGTTGCGGGCGCTCAGCAGCGTGTTGGCCGCCAGGCTCATCTCCGGCACCGCGGCGTGGCCGTTGCGCTCCTCCGGCACGCTGCACAGGCCCAGCAGGCGGCGCTGCTCCGCGCTCATCTGCCCGGCCGGCTTGCCGGCGATGCGGATGGCGCCGGCGGGCCGCACCCGCCGCTCGCCCGACAGCGCCTGCAGCAGCTCGTTCTGGCCGTTGCCGGCGATGCCGGCGATGCCCAGGATCTCGCCGGCGCCGACGGTGAAGCCGATCTCCTTCAGCGCGGTGCCAAAGGGCCCGTCGGCGGGCAGGCTCAGGCCCTCCACCACCAGCTTCGGGTCGGACGCGCCACGGGCGCCGCGGCGGGACAAGGTTCGCAGCTCGGCCCCGATCATCATCTGCGCCATGCTGCGCGCGGTCTCGACCGCCGGGTCGCAGGAGCCGACGACCTTGCCGGCGCGCATGATCGTGGCCCGGCCGCACAGCGCCTTGATCTCGTGCAGCTTGTGGCTGATGTAGAGGATCGAGCAGCCTTCCGACGCCAGGCGGCGCAGCGTCTCGAACAGCCGCTCCACCTCCTGCGGGGTCAGGACCGAGGTCGGCTCGTCCATGATCAGCAGCTTCGGATCCTGCAGCAGGCAGCGCACGATCTCGACCCGCTGGCGCTCGCCGACCGACAGGGTGTGGATCTCGCGATGCGGGTCCAGCGGCAGGCCGTAGGCCTCGGACACCTCGCGGATGCGCTTGGCCAGGACGCGCCGGTCGGGCGGGCTCTCCAGGCCTAGCGCGATGTTCTCGGCCACGGTCAGGGCCTCGAACAGCGAGAAGTGCTGGAACACCATGCCGATGCCGAGGCGGCGGGCCTCGTGCGGGCTGGAGGGACGGACCGGCTGTCCGTTCCACAGGATCTCGCCGGCATCGGGCTGCAGCAGCCCGTAGATGGATTTGACCAGCGTCGACTTGCCGGCGCCGTTCTCGCCGAGCAGCGCGTGGATCTCGCCGGGCTGGACGGAAAAGCTTACGCCGTCGTTCGCGACGAGGCTCGCGAAGCTCTTGGTGATGCCGCGGAGTTCGATCCGCGCGGGGCCGGCCCCCGGGTTGCGGTCCATGCAGCCTCCTGTTCTGGAGCCGCCCCCGCCGCCGGTTTGTCGGCGGTGGCGGACACGTCCTTAGCCTTGGCGAAGGCGATGAGCAATTCCGCCGCGACCATGGCGGCGATGACGGACGGGCGCTTGTCGCGCCCGAGGCCCGCCCCGATCGGGCAGGTCAGGTCTCCGGCGCGCCGCGGGTCGTTGCCCCGGGCCCGGAACCAGCGCTCGAAGCGCTCGCGCTTGGTGGCCGATCCGATCAGTCCGACATAGGCGGCGTCGCCGCGGCGCAGCGCCGCCTCGGTGACCTCGAAATCCATGGCGTGGCTGTGGGTCATGACCAGGTAGGCGGCGCCGGGCGGCGCCTCGGCGATCACGTCGGTCGGGGTCGGCGTCAGCCGCCGGGTGATGCCCTCCGGGATCTCGGCCGGGAACTCGTCGGCGCGGCCATCGACCCACTGGATCTTGACGGGCAGCGGCGCCAGGGCGCGGGCCAGCGCCTTGCCGACATGGCCGGCGCCGAACACCAGGACGCTGGGGCGGGTCGCGGCCTCGTCCGCCTCCTCGGCCTCGATCCGGGCCAGGGTGGCGCCGTCGGCCAGCTCCAGCTCGATCACGACATAGCCGCCGCAGCACTGGCCGATGGCGGGGCCCAGCGGGATCTCGACCCGCTGCGACCGCTCCTTGGCCGCGATCAGGCCGCGGGCGGCGGCGATCGCGTCCCACTCCATCCGCCCGCCGCCGATGGTGCCGCGGCTGGTGCTGCCGGTGACCAGCATGTGCACCCCGGCCTCCCGTGGGGTCGAGCCGCGGGCCTCCGCTAGCGTCACCAGCACCGTCGGCTCGCCGTCGCCGAGCCACAGCCGCAGGGTGGGGGCGAGGGGGGTCATTCCGCCTCTCCCGCCGCTGCCCGCAGCCGTTCCACCGCGTCCAGCACCTTCTCCGGCGTCGCCGGCGGGTCGAGGCGGGGGCAGATCTTGTGGTCGGCGACGCTGGCGACGGCGTCCGAGATCGCGTGCAGCACCGAGACGCCGAGCATGAAGGGCGGCTCGCCCACCGCCTTGGAGCGGTAGATCGTCTCCTCATGGTTCCGCGTGTCGGCCAGCCGGACGTTGAAGATCTTCGGCCGGTCGCTGGCCACCGGGATCTTGTAGGTGGAGGGCGCATGGGTCCGCAGCCGGCCCTTGGCGTCCCACCACAGCTCCTCCATGGTCAGCCAGCCGGCGCCCTGGACGAAGCCGCCCTCGACCTGGCCGCGGTCAATCGCGGGGTTCAGGGAACGGCCGGCATCATGCAGGATGTCGGTCCGGTCCAGCCGGTACTCGCCGGTCAGGGTGTCGACCGTGACCTCGCTGACCGCGGCGCCATAGGCGAAGTAGTAGAAGGGGCGGCCGCGGCCGGCGGCGCGGTCCCAGTGGATCTTCGGCGTCTTGTAGAAGCCGGCGGCGGACAGCTGCACCCGGCCGAAATAGGCGGCGCGCACCAGCTCCGCGAACGGCACCTCCTGGTCGCCGACCTGCACCGTATTGCGGCGGAACACCACCTGGTCGGGCTTCACCTGCCAGCGCTCGGCGGCGAAGGCGATCAGCCGGTCCTTGATCATCCGCGCCCCGGCCCGGGCCGCCATGCCGTTCAGGTCGGCGCCGGAGGAGGCGGCGGTGGCCGAGGTGTTCGGCACCTTGCCGGTGGTGGTGGCGGTGATGTGGACGCGGCCGATATCGACCTGGAACTCCTCGGCCACGACCTGGGCGACCTTGGTGTACAGGCCCTGGCCCATCTCGGTGCCGCCGTGGTTCAGGTGGATCGACCCGTCCTTGTAGACATGCACCAGAGCGCCGGCCTGGTTGTAGGCGGTCATGGTGAAGGAGATGCCGAACTTCACCGGCGTCAGCGCCAGGCCGCGCTTGAGGAAGCGGCTGGTCCGGTTCCAGGCGCGGATCTCGGCGCGCCGGGCCCAGTAGTCGCTGTCGCGCTCCAGCTCCGCCACCAGCTGCGGCGCGATGTTGTCCTCCACCGTCTGGTGGTAGGGCGTCACGTTGCGGTCGGCGGTGCCGTAGAAGTTCAGCTTGCGGATCTCGAGCGGGTCGCGGCCGACCGCGAAGGCGATCTCCTCGATCAGCCGCTCTCCCGCCACCAGCCCCTGCGGCCCGCCGAAGCCGCGGAAGGCGGTGGCCGACTGGGTGTTGGTCTTCAGCGGCAGGGAGGACAGGTGCACCGCCGGGTAGAAATAGGCGTTGTCGGCGTGGAACAGGGCGCGGTCGGTGACCGGGCCGGACAGGTCGGCCGACCAGCCGCAGCGCGCGGCCAGCAGCATCTCCACGCCCTCGATCCGGCCCTCCTCGTCGAAGCCGACCGCATAGTCGACCTCGAAATCGTGGCGCTTGCCGGTGATCGCCATGTCGTCGTCGCGGTCCGGCCGCAGCTTGGCGGCGCGGCCGGTCGCCTTGGCCACCAGCGCGGCCGCGGCGGCGAACAGGTTGGCCTGGGTCTCCTTGCCGCCGAAGCCGCCGCCCATGCGCCGGATCTCGACCGTCACCGCCCCGTCCGGCACGCCCAGTACGGATGCCACGATGTGCTGCACCTCGCTCGGGTGCTGGGTCGAGGAGTGGACGGTGACGTCGCCGTCCTCGCCCGGCAGGGCCAGGGCCACCTGGCTCTCCAGATAGAAATGCTCCTGCCCGCCGATCCGCATCCGGCCCTCGACCCTGCGCGGCGCGGCCGCGATCGCCGCCTTGGCGTCGCCGCGCTTCAGCGTCATCGGCTTGGTCACCAGCGTGCCGGCGGCCTTCGCCGCGTCGTAGTCCAGGACCGGCGTCAGCTCCTCATAGTCGATCACGGCCAGGCGGGCGGCGCGGCGGGCCTGGTCGCGGGTCTCGGCGGCCACGGCGAAGACCGGCTGGCCGACATGCTGCACCAGCTCGGCGGCGAACAGCGGCTCGTCGCCCAGATGGTTGCAGCCGATGTCGTTCTCACCGGGCACATCCGCGGCGGTGAAGACGCGCACGACACCCGGCGCAGCGCGCACTTTGTCCAGGTCGATCGACCGGATCCGGGCATGCGCCCTCTCGCTCAGCCCCAGGCAGACATGCAGCAGCCCCGCCGGCTCCGGGATGTCGTCGATATAGACGGCCTCGCCGCTGACATGCTTGTGGGCGCTGTCGTGCCGGCGCGGGTCGTGCACCGCGCCGTCGATGCGGTCGGCTTTGGCCTGGGAGAGGGTGGTGTCAGGCATGGGCCAGGCTCCGCTCGCCGACCAGCCGCGTCTCGGCGGCGGGATCGGCGGTTTCGGCGTGCAGCTTCAGCAGCAGGTTGGCGGCGACCCGGGCGCGATAGCCGGCGCTGGCGCGCCAGTCGGTCAGCGGCGTGAAATCCCGGGCCAGAGCGGGCAGGGCGGCGCGGACGACGTCCTCGGTCCAGGGCCGCCCCAGCAGCGCCGCCTCGGTCGCAGCCGCCCGCTTTGGCGTGCCGGCCATGCCGCCATAGGCGATGCGGATCTCGGCGACGCGGCCGTCCTCGACCCGCAGCCGGAAGGCGGCGCAGACGGCGGAGATGTCCTGGTCGAAGCGCTTGCTGATCTTGTAGGCGCGGAAGCGGTCGCCGGGCCGCAGCTTCGGCAGGAAGACGCTCTCGACGAACTCGCCGGGCCGCCGGTCCTGCTGGCCATAGGCGATGAAGAAATCCTCCAGCGGCAGCGACCGGCGCTCATCCCCGCGGCGCAGAACCAGCGTCGCGCCGGCGGCGATCAGGGCAGGCGGCGTGTCGCCGATCGGCGACCCGTTGGCGATGTTGCCGCCGATGGTGCCGACGGCGCGCACCTGTTCCGCCCCGATGCGGCGGATCAGTTCGCCCAGGTCGGGATAGGCCCGGCCCAGCGGTCCGATCGCCTCGGCATAGGTGGTGGCGGCGCCGATCTCGAAGCCGTCCGCGGTCTCGCGGATGCCGCACAGGTCGCGCACCCGGCCGGTATAGATCACCGCGGGTAGCACCCGCATCTGCTTGGTGACCCACAGCCCGACATCGGTGGCGCCGGAGACGATGGTGGCGTCCGGATGCTCCAGCAGCAGCGCCGCCATCGCGTCGGCTGTGGCCGGGGCATAGAAGCGCCGGGCGCCATCGCCGACCGCGACCGTCTCCCCGTCCTCCAGTGCCTCGAGCCGCTTCACCGTCTCCGCCTCGGCCGCGGCGAAGCGGTCGGCCTCCGGCGCGCCCAGCTCGTACATCTTCCGGCCGGCGGCGACGATCGGGGCATAGCCGGTGCAGCGGCACAGATTGCCGGCCAGGGCGTCGTCGATCCGGCCTTCGCCTGGCGCCGCGTCGTTGCGGTACAGCGCGAACAGCGCCATGACGAAGCCGGGGGTGCAGAAGCCGCATTGCGACCCGTGGCAATCGACCATCGCCTGCTGTACCGGGTGCAGCGAACCGTTGGCCGCCTTCAGGTGCTCGACCGTCAGCAGCTGGCAGCCGTCCAGCGTCGCCAGGAAGCGGATGCAGGCGTTCACGGGCTCGTAGCGCACCCGGTCGCCGTCGCGCCGGCCGACCACCACGGTGCAGGCGCCGCAATCGCCCTCGGCGCAGCCTTCCTTGGTGCCGGTCCTGCGCTCCTCGATCCGCAGCCAGTCCAGCACGGTCAGGGTCGGATCGACCGTGCGGATCTCGCGCAGCTCGTCGCCCAGGAGGAAACGGACGGTGTCTCGCATGGTTCAGCTGCCGCGATAGGTGGAGTAGGACCAGGGCGAGATCAGCAGCGGCACATGGTAGTGCTGGTCGGCATGGGCGATGCCGAAGCGGATCGGCACCTGGTCCAGGAAGGGCGGGTCGGCCAACGCCACGCCGGCGGTGCGGAAATAGGCGCCGACGGCGAAGACCAGCTCGTAGCTGCCGGGGCGGAAGTCGTCGCCGGCCAAGAGCGGCGCGTCGCAGCGGCCGTCGGCATTGGTCCGGGTCTCGGCGATCAGGGTGTGACGGTCGCCGTCGAGGCGGTACAGCGCCACGGCGATGCCCATGCCCGGCCGGCCATGCGCGGTGTCCAGCACATGGGTGGTCAGTCGCCCCCGGTGGGATGCCTGTGTCTCGGCCATCCTGCCTCTCCGTGTCTGCCGCCGGTCGCTGGCGGTCCGGTGCGCCACCGGGCATTATCGCCCTGTTCCGGTGGTGGCGCGCTTGTTGTTTTCTTGCGCTTGTCATGTTTCACCCCGCCTGCCCGTTGCTCAACGGCTGTTCGGCGGAAAGACTTTCAACGCAATCGCAAAAGTGGATGCGGGCGAGCCCGTTATCCTATGTCCGGGATCACGCGTGCGCAGGGAGGGCCAGTGTCCGTCTATCCGAGAAACCTGGTCGGCTACGGCCCGAACCCGCCGAAGGCCGACTGGCCGGGCGCCGCCCGGCTGGCGCTGCAGTTCGTCCTCAACTACGAGGAGGGCGGCGAGAACTCGATCCTGCACGGCGACGCGGCGTCCGAGAGCTTCCTGTCCGAGATCGTCAGCGCCCAGCCGCTGCCGGGCGTGCGCCACATCTCGATGGAATCCCTCTACGACTACGGCGCCCGGGTCGGCGTCTGGCGGATCCTTCGGCTGTTCGAGCGCAAGCAGATCCCGCTGACCATCTACGCCGTCGCCATGGCGGCGGAGCGGCACCCGCAGGTGATCCGCGCCATGGTCGAGGCCGGGCACGAGATCGCCAGCCACGGCTATCGCTGGATCAACTACCAATATGTCGGCGAGGACACCGAGCGCGAGCATATCCGCAAGGCGGTCGAGATCCTGGAGCAGGTGTCGGGCCAGAAGCCGCTCGGCTGGTACACCGGCCGCACCAGCCCGAACACGCGGCGGCTGGTGGCGGAGCATGGCGGCTTCCTCTACGACGCCGACGCCTATGACGACGACCTGCCCTACTGGGAGCTGGTCGAGGGCAAGCCGCAGCTGATCGTGCCCTACACGCTGGACGCCAACGACATGCGCTTCGCCGCGGTCCAGGGCTTCAACTCCGGCGACCAGTTCTACGCCTATCTCAAGGACAGCTTCGACGCGCTGTACCAGGAGGGGGCGGAGACGCCGCGGATGATGTCGATCGGGCTGCATTGCCGCATCGTCGGCCGCCCCGGCCGGATCATGGCGCTGGAGCGGTTCCTGGACTACGCGAAGCAGCATGACGGCGTCTGGTTCTGCCGCCGCATCGAGATCGCCCGCCACTGGCGCGAGAAGCATCCGTATGGGGGCTGAGATGCAGGGACCGATCTGGCGGCGCGAACCCCCTCACCCTCCCGTCGCCAACGCGACGGGCCCCTCCCTCTCCCCAAGGAGAGGGGAGCAAGAGCCGCGCTCCCTTACCTCTCCTTGGGGAGAGGTCGAAATCGCGCAGCGATTTCGGGTGAGGGGGTGGCTCCGGCCCCTCCCATGCGAGTCGACTGGAGCCATCCGATGACCCTCCCGCATCCCAGCACCATGGACCGCGACCTGTTCGTCGTCCGCTTCGGCGGCGTGTTCGAGCATTCGCCCTGGATCGCCGAGGCGGCCTGGGAGGCCGGGCTGGGCCATGAGCAGGATACGGCCGAGGGGCTGCACGCCGCGCTCTGCGCCGTGTTCCGCGCCGCCGACCATGACCGCCAGCTCGCCGTGCTCTGCGCCCATCCCGACCTGGCCGGCCGGCTGGCGGTGGCGGGGGAGCTGACCGCCAGCTCCAGCGCCGAGCAGGCCAGCGCCGGGCTCGACCGTTGCACGCCGGAGGAGTTCGCCCGGTTCCAGGAGCTCAATGCCGCCTATGTCGAGCGCTTCGGCTTCCCCTTCATCATGGCGGTGAAGGGCCGCAGCCGGGCCGAGATCCTGGCCGCCTTCGAGCGCCGGGTCGACAACCCGCGCGACGCCGAATTCGCCACGGCCCTGGCCGAGGTGGAAAAGATCGCCCTCCTGCGACTGAAGGATTTGCTGCCGTGAGCCTCGGGACCGCGCCCATGCAGAACACCCTCGCCTACGGCCCGGCGCTGATGCAGCGGCTGGACGAACTGGCCCGCTTCAGCGAGGACCCCGACCGGCTGACCCGCACCTTCCTGTCGCCGGCGCACCGCCAAGCGGCCGACCAGGTGCTGGCCTGGATGCGCGAGGCCGGCATGTCGGCGCGGACCGACGCCGCCGGCAACGTCGTCGGCCGCTACGAGGGCGACCGGCCGGGCCTGCCCGCTCTGCTGCTCGGCTCCCACATCGACACGGTGCGCGACGCCGGAAAATATGACGGCAATCTCGGCGTTCTGGCCGCCATCGCCGTGGTGGCGGAGCTGCACCGGCGCGGCGAGCGGCTGCCCTTCGCCGTCGAGGTCCTGGCCTTCGGCGACGAGGAGGGCGTGCGCTTCCCGGTCACCCTGACCGGCAGCCAGACCGTCGCCGGCACGGTCGACCCGGCGGTGGCCGACGCGCGGGACGACAGCGGCCTGCGCCTGGGCGACCTGCTGCGCGAGTTCGGCGGCGACCCGGACGGGCTGCAGGCCGAAGCCCGGCGGCGCGAGGACGTGCTCGGCTATGTCGAGCTGCATATCGAGCAGGGACCGGTGCTGGAGGCCGAGGACCTGCCGCTCGGCGTGGTCACGGCGATCAACGGCGCTGCGCGCTACAATGCCACGGTCCGCGGCATGGCCGGCCACGCCGGCACCGTGCCGATGGATCTGCGCCATGATGCGCTGGCCGCCGCCGCCTCGATGGTCCTGGCGGTCGAGCGCTGCGCCCAGGCCCGGCGCGACGTGGTGGCGACGGTCGGGCAGCTCGACGTGCAGCCCGGCGCCGTCAACGTCATCCCCGGAGCCGTGCGCTTCACCATCGACATCCGCGCGCCGGACGACGCCGACCGCCTGGCCGCGATGGCCGAGCTGACCGCGGCGCTGGAGGGCATCGCCCGCGGCCGCGGCGTCGAGCTGACGCTCGACCGCTACCATGACGGCGGCGCGGTGCGCTGCGACCCGGCGCTGATGGAGCGTTTGGAGACAGCGATCCGCCGCCACGGCCTGCCGGCGCGGCGCCTGCCCAGCGGCGCCGGCCACGACGCCATGGCGATGGCGGCGCTGACCCCGGTCGGCATGCTGTTCCTGCGCTGCCGCGGCGGCATCAGCCACAACCCGGCCGAATCCATCACCGTGGAGGATGCGGACCTCGCCGTCCGCGTCCTGCTCGACCTCCTCCGCCAGTACGACCCTGCCTAAGACGAAAGCTCTCCTGATGACCGACAGCATCGACACCGCCATCCGCGCCTGGCTCCACGGCGCGCGCGAGCAGCAGGCCCGGTTCCTGGCGGAGCTGGTCAAGGTCCCGTCCGACAACCCGCCGGGCGACTGCGAGCCGCATGCCAGGCGGACGACGGAGCTGCTGCGCGAGCTGGGCTTCGAGGTCGAGGTCCATCCGGTGCCGGCGGAGCTGGCGAAGGCGCATGGCATGATCAGCGCCAGCAACCTGATCGTCCGCCGCCGCTTCGGCGACGGGCCGGTGATCGCGCTGAACGCGCATGGCGACGTGGTCGCGCCGGGCGAGGGCTGGACCCACGATCCCTACGGCGCCGAGGTGGTCGATGGCTGGATGTATGGCCGCGGCGCCGCCGTCTCGAAATCCGACATCGCCACCTACGCCTTCGCCCTGAAGGCGCTGGAGCAGGCGGGGCAGCTGACCCGCGGCACGGTCGAGCTGCACGTGACCTATGACGAGGAATCGGGCGGCGAGATCGGGCCGAAGCTGATCCTGGAGCAGGGGCTGTCGAAGCCGGACTTCGCCATCGCTGCCGCCTTCAGCTATGCGGTGGTGACGGCGCATAATGGCTGCCTGCATCTCGAGGTCGAAGTGCGCGGCAAGTCGGCCCATGCCGCGCTGCCTTCGACCGGCATCGACGCGCTGGAGGCGGCGACGCCGATCCTGGCGCGGCTGTACGAGCACCGGCGCCTGTATCCGACCACGGTGTCGAAGGTGACCGGCATCGGCTCGCCGCAGCTGACCATCGGGCTGATCGAGGGCGGCATCAACACCAACGTCGTGCCCGACCGGGTGGCCTTCCGCCTCGACCGCCGCCTGATCCCGGAGGAGAACGGCGCGGCGGTGGAGGCTGAGCTGCGCGGCGTGATCGAGGACGCGGCCAAGGCCTTCCCGAAGGCGACCGTCACGGTCCGCCGCATCCTGCTGGCCGAGCCGCTGTCGCCGCTGCCGGGCACCGACCGGCTGGCCGAGGCGATCCGCCGCCGCGCCGCGCCGGTGCTGGGCGAGGAGATCCCGGTCAAGGGCGTGCCGCTCTACACCGACGCCCGGCACTATGCCGCCGCCGGGGTGCCGATCGCCCTCTACGGCGCCGGCCCCCGCACCATCGAGGACGCCAACGCCCACCGCGCCGACGAGCGGCTGAAGCTGGACGACCTTTACAAGGCGACCGAGATCGTCGCTTTGGCGGTGCGGGACCTTCTGGCGTAGCGCTGGGTTGGGTTACGATCCGACGATCGGCGGCTCGACCGGGTGGCCACCCGGCCGGGCCATTCCTCACGGAACGAGGCCAATCTAACCCATCGCGCCAATACAAGGTTGGGTTCGCTCTGGCGAACCCAACATCGTGCCGACGGAACAACTGTTGGGTTCGCATGCGCGAACCCAACCTACGAAACGAAAGGGCCGGGCAATCGCCCGGCCCTTGTGCCTTACATCATGCCCTGGAGATGCGGCCAGACCTCGATGGCGCCGCGCCAGATCATGTCGATCGACACGTAGAGGATCACGGCCAGGCCGACATAGGCGATCCAGCGGTGGCGGTTCAGCAGCTTGGCGATGAAGGAGGCGGCGAAGCCCATCAGCGCGATCGACAGCGCCAGGCCGAAGATCAGGATCACCGGGTGCTCGCGCGCAGCACCGGCCACGGCCAGCACGTTGTCGAGCGACATCGACACGTCGGCGATCACGATCTGCCAGGCGGCCTGGGCGAAGGTCTTGCGCGGCGCGCCGTTGCCGTTCACCTCGTGACCTTCCAGCGCCTCCTCGGCCTGGTGCTCCTCCTTGGCGGTATGGCGCAGCTCGCGCCACATCTTCCAGCACACCCACAGCAGCAGCACGCCGCCGGCCAGCAGCAGGCCGACGATGGCCAGCAGCTGCGTCGTGATCAGGGCGAAGCCGATGCGCAGCAGGGTGGCGGCGCCGATGCCGATCAGGATCGCCTTGCCGCGCTGTTCCTTGGGCAGCCCGGCCGCGGCCAGGCCGATGACGATGGCGTTGTCGCCGGCCAGAACCAGGTCGATCATGATGACCTGGGCCAGGGCCGCCAGCGCTTCGCCTGTCAGCAGATGTTCCATGCGAAAACCGTCCTCTTCGTCGCGAGGAGCGGCCTGCATGCCATCCCGGGGGAGCGTGTCAGGGTCGGCAGGCGGGCCACTCGATGGAGTCTCCAGTCCGACATCGCAGATCCCGGAGGATCTGCCAGAGGGGCCCGGCCTGGTCGCCGCCCATATAGCGGGGAGGCCTCGCCGGCTCAAGCGCCGGGTCGTAGACTGCGGCGCGGACGCCGCAGGTCGGCCCGGAGGTGTGGCGAAATGGATACACATGAACCGGTGATCCGGTCCGGCGCGATCGTGCCGGAGAAGGCCGGGCAATGGTCCGGCCTCGCCGCCGGGCTGTTCGCCGCCACCGGCCATGCGGTCGAGGCCGTGCCCTCGGCCGACCTGCGGCTCAGCCTGCATGTCGGGCCGCCGGTCATGGCCCATTGCCGGGCCGAGGGGCTGGTGCAGGATCGGCTGCAGCGCGAGGGCGACATCGACCTGCTGCCGGCCGGCGCGTCGGGCGCCTGGGAGGATGAGGGGCCGGCCCGCTTCCTGCTGCTGCGCCTGGCCCCGGCGCTGATGCGCAGCGCGGCGGAGGGGCTGGGGCTGGCCTCCGGCCGGCTGGAGATCGCGCCGCGGCTGCAGCTGCGCGACCCACGGATCGAGCATCTCGGCTGGGCCCTGAAGGCCGAGCTGGAGGCGGGGGCGGAATCGGATCCGCTCTATGCCGACAGCATCGGCCTGGCGCTGGCGGCCCATCTGCTGCGGCGCTACGCGGCGCCGGTGCCGGCGGCCGCGGCGGGCCAGGCGCTGTCGCGGCGGCAGCTGGCCCGGGTGCTGGAGCTGATCGAGTCGCGGCTGGACCAGCGCCTGGCCCTGGCCGAGCTGGCGGCCGCCGCCGGGCTCAGCCCGTCGCATTTCAAGCCGCTGTTCAAGGCCTCGACCGGGCTGGCGCCGCACCAGTTCGTGATCCGCCGCCGGGTCGAGCGGGCACGGGCGCTGCTGCTGGACGGAAGCCTGCCGATGGCCCAGGTGGCGCTCGACGCCGGCTTCGCGCATCAGAGCCACATGGCCCGGGCGATGCGCCGGGTCCTCGGCATCACCCCCGGCGCGCTGCGGCGCGAGCGGGGCTGAACGCCGCCGTCCGAACCTGCTCCCGCCCGTCCGTTCCGGCGCGACCCGGCCCGGCTAGCGCGGCAGAGTCCGCCCCGACTTGGCCCCGCTCAGGGGCGTAGCGACACTTTTTAGAATCTCCCAACGCCGTCATTGCGAGCGCAGCGAAGCAATCCAGGGCCGCTCGCCGTGGCCCCTGGATTGCTTCGTCGGCTTCGCCTCCTCGCAATGACGGTGAGGAATGGGGGTTTTGAAAAGGTCTCGCATACCGGGAGAGAGACCATGTTCGCCATCATCGGGGCCACGGGCCGGGTCGGCGGGGCCGCGGCGCGGGAGCTGCGGCGGCGGGGCAGGGCGGTGCGGGCCGTGGTCCGCGACCCCGGCCGGGCCGGCGCGCTGGCCGAGGCCGGCTGTGAGGTCGCCGTCGCCGACATCGCCGACGCGCCGGCGCTGACGGCGGCGCTGCGCGGCGCCGAGGGCGTGCTGGCGATCGTGCCGCTGCCCCCGTCGCGCGGCGACGCCGCGGCCGAGGTCCGCGGCCTGGTCGGCAGCCTGGCCCGGTCGCTGCAGGCGGCGCGGCCGCCGCGCACCGTCGCGATCTCGGACTACGGCGCCCAGCATGCGGCCGGCACCGGCATCACCCTGCTGTTCCACCAGCTGGAGCAGCGGCTCGGCGGCCTGCCGGGCATCGCCTTCCTGCGCTCGGCCGAGCATATGGAGAACTGGGCGCGGTCGCTGCGTACCGTCATGGCCACCGGCGTCCTGGCCAGCCTGCACCACCCGCTGGACAAGCGCTTCCCCACCGTCTCCGCCCCCGATATCGGGCTGATCGCGGCCGATCTCCTGGAGTCGGCCGAGGCGCCGCCGCCTATCCTCCATGCCGAGGGACCGCAGCGCTACACCGCGCTGGACGTCGCCGCCGCCCTGGCCGGGCCGCTCGGCCGGCCGGTCCAGGCGGTCGCCCTGCCGCGCGGCCAGTGGGACCAGGCGCTGGCGGCCGGCGGGCTGAGCGAAGGCTATGTCCGGCTGATCACCGAGCTCTACGACGCCCACAATGCCGGGCGGATCGAGGCCGAGGGCGGCGAGGTCCGGCGCGGCACCACGCCCCTGGCCGAGGTGCTGGCGGCGCTGGTGCGCCGGATGGCCTCTTCGGGCATTTCGAACAATAACTGAATCAACAATATTGTCATGCCCGGGCTTGACCCGGGCATCCAGAAGCTGTCGAGACCCTCTGGATTGCCGGGTCAAGCCCGGCAATGACAAATAGAGGGGTTATTTGGAGCGCTTATTCTTAAGCATCTCCTTGGCCTGCAAATTCCTCATGCTGCGGCAGGTCGTCGGTGATGGTGTACCAGGGCGCCTTGGAGCCGACGAAGATGTGCTCGGTCGGCCGGATGGTCGGGTCGTCGACCAGCGTGCCCATGGCGACATGGACATAGGCGCCGTCGCGGACGACCGAGAACAGCAGCGACCCGCAGGCCCGGCAATGCGTGTTGTTGAGGTCCTCCCCGCCATAGATCATCAGCCCGTCCTGGCCCTGGGTCACCGCCAGCTTGGCGCGCTCGATCCCGGCGAAGGGCTTGAACGCCGACCCCGTTGTCCTCCGGCAGTTCGAGCAGTGGCAGTTGGCGGCGTAGAGGAACTGGTCCGCCACCTCGTAGTGGACGGCGCCGCAATAGCATCGGCCGGTCAGCATGCGCGCGCTCTCGGTCATAGGGCTCCCTCCGACATTGTTTCGGCCAGCGTACCGCTCCGCGCTGCGCCTTGACAGCCCGGTGCCGGCGGCGCTCTGTTCCGGCAGATTTCGAGGGAGACGTCCATGCCCGACCATCGTCGAGACGGCACCGGTGAGGCGGTGGCCCGCATCGTGCCGGCCGCCAACACCCACCGCAACCCGGGCATGGCGCTGGAGCTGGACTGGGTCGAGGCCGCGCGGGTCAATCTCAGCGCTGCCGAGCGCCGGGCCGCCACCCTGACCGCCCGCCGCACGGTGAAGAAGGAGTGGCAGGCCGCCTGGCTGGTGAAGGCGATCACCTGCATGGATCTGACCACGCTCGCCGGCGACGACACGCCGGGCCGGGTGCAGCGCCTCTGCGCCAAGGCCCGCCACCCGCTGCGCGACGACCTGGTCGAGGCGCTGGGCCTCACCGACCGGCCGCCGACCGTCGGCGCCGTCTGCGTCTACCCGACCATGGTCGGCGCCGCGGTGAAGGCGCTGGCCGGCAGCGGCATCCCGGTCGCCTCGGTCGCCACCGGCTTCCCGGCGGGGCTGACGCCGCTGCCGCAGCGCCTGGCCGAGATCCGCTATGCGGTGGAGGAGGGAGCGGCCGAGATCGACATCGTCATCCACCGCGCCCAGGTGCTGAACCGCGAATGGTCCGCCCTCTATGACGAGGTCCGGGCGATGCGCGAAGCCTGCGGCGACGCGCATCTGAAGACCATCCTGGCCACCGGCGACCTCAGGACCCTGCGCAATGTCGAGGCCGCCAGCCTGGTCTGCATGATGGCCGGCGCCGACTTCATCAAGACCTCGACCGGCAAGGAGGATGTCAACGCCACCCTGCCGGTCAGCCTGGTGATGGTCCGCGCCATCCGCGACTACCAGGCCCGCACCGGCGAGCGGGTCGGCTTCAAGCCGGCCGGGGGGCTGCGCACCGCCAAGGACGCGATCGCCTGGCTGATCCTGATGAAGGAGGAGCTGGGCCGGCCCTGGCTGGAGCCGGAGCTGTTCCGCATCGGCGCCTCCTCGCTGCTCGCCGATGTCGAGCGCCAGATCGAGCATTTCGTCACCGGCCGCTACTCGGCCGGCTTCCGCCACGCTTCCGCCTGAGGAGCCTCAGCCATGCCCCGGATCGCGGAGATTCTCGACACCATGGAGTACGGCCCGGCGCCCGAGGACAGCGGCATCGCCCGCGACTGGCTGGCGCGGCACGAGGCGGGCTTCGGCCATTTCATCGACGGAAAGTTCGTCGCCCCGGCCGAGGGCGGCCGCTTCGAGGTGCTGAACCCGGCCACCGGCAAGCCGCTGGCGCAGGTGGCGCAGGGCACCGCGAAGGATATCGACGCCGCGGTCAAGGCCGCGCGCCGGGCGCAGAAGGGCTGGGCGGCGCTGCCGGGTCCTGAGCGCGCCCGCCACCTCTACGCCCTGGCCCGCCACGTCCAGCGCCGCGAGCGGCTGCTCTCCGTGGTCGAGACCATGGACAACGGCAAGCCGATCCGCGAGAGCCGGGACATCGACATCCCGCTGGTCGCCCGGCACTTCTACCACCACGCCGGCTGGGCCTCTCTGGTCGAGACCGAGTTCCCCGGCTATCGCCCGGTCGGGGTCTGCGGCCAGATCATCCCGTGGAACTTCCCGCTGCTGATGCTGGCCTGGAAGGTGGCGCCGGCGCTGGCGGCCGGGAATACGGTGGTGCTGAAGCCGGCCGAGTTCACGCCGCTGACCGCGCTGCTCTTCGCCGAGATCGCGCAGGAGGCCGGGCTGCCGCCGGGGGTCCTGAACATCGTCACCGGCGACGGCGCCACCGGCGCCCTGATCGTCGAGCATGCCGATGTCGACAAGATCGCCTTCACCGGCTCGACCGAGGTCGGGCGGAAGATCCGCGAGGCGACCGCCGGCAGCGGCAAGAAGCTGTCGCTGGAGCTGGGCGGCAAGTCGCCCTTCATCGTCTTCGACGACGCCGACCTCGACGCCGCGGTCGAGGGCGTGGTGGATTCGATCTGGTTCAACCAGGGCCAGGTCTGCTGCGCCGGCTCGCGCCTGCTGGTGCAGGAGAGCGTGGCCGACCGGATGTACGACAAGCTGAAGCGCCGGATGGCGACGCTCCGGGTCGGCGACCCGCTCGACAAGTCGACCGACATGGGCCCGATCGTGGCCCAGGTGCAGCTCGACCGGATCAAGCATTACGTCGAACTGGGCAAGAAGGAGGGTGCCGCCTGCTGGCAGGATTCGGCGTCGCTGCCCAAGGGCGGCCTGTACTTCCCGCCGACCCTGTTCACCGGGGCGGAGCCGGCCTCGACCATCGCGCAGGAGGAGATCTTCGGCCCGGTGCTGTCGGCTTCGACCTTCCGCACCCCGGACGAGGCGGTGGCCCTGGCCAACAACTCGCGCTATGGCTTGGCCGCCTCAGTGTGGTCGGAGACGGTGAACCAGGCGCTGCACGTCGCGGCCCGGCTGAAGGCCGGCGTGGTCTGGATCAACTGCGCCAACAGCTTCGACGCCGCGGTAGGCTTCGGCGGCTATCGCGAAAGCGGTTTCGGCCGCGAAGGCGGGCGCGAGGGCCTGTTCGAATACCTGGTGCCGGGCTGGGAGAAGGACGCGCCGGCGCTGAAGCCCGTGGCCACGGCGCCGCTGGCGGCGGTGCCGCTGGGCGGCGACCGCGACCTGCCCTCGATCGACCGCACCGCCAAGCTCTATGTCGGCGGCAAGCAGGCGCGGCCGGACGGCGGCTACAGCTACAGCGTGCTGGACCCGAAGGGGCGGTCGCTGGGTCATGTGGGGCTCGGCAACCGCAAGGACATCCGCAACGCGGTCGAGGCGGCGCACAAGGCCAGCGGCTGGAGCGGCCTGGCCGGGCACAATCGCGCCCAGGTGCTGTACTACCTGGCCGAGAACCTGGCGGCGCGGTCCGAGGAGTTCGCCCGCCGGATCGCCGCCATGACCAACGCCTCGGCCAAGGCCGCGGCGGCGGAGGTCGAGGCCGCGGTGCGGCGGATCTTCTTCTATGCCGGCTTCGCCGACAAATATGACGGCCAGGTGCACGATGCCCGCGCCCGCCAGGTGACGCTAGCGATGAACGAGCCCTGGGGCGTGATGGGCATCCTGTGCCCGGACGAGGCGCCGCTGCTCGGCTTCGTCTCGCTGGTGGCGCCGGCGATCGCCATGGGCAACCGCGTCGTCGCCGTGCCCTCGCCGCGCCACCCGCTGGCCGCGACCGACCTCTACCAGGTGCTCGACACCTCCGACGTGCCGGACGGGGTGGTCAACATCGTCACCGGCGAGCGCGATGCGCTGGCGAAGACCCTGGCCGAGCACGACGACGTCGCCGCCCTCTGGTATGTCGGCCCGGCCGAAGGCGGCGCGGCGGTGGAGAAGGCCAGCGCCGGCAACCTCAAGGCGACCTGGACCAACCAGGGCCGCCGCCGCGACTGGCTGTCCGACGCCGAAGGGCAGGGCCGGGAATATCTGCGCCGGGCCACCCAGGTGAAGAACATCTGGCTGCCTTACGGGGAGTAGGGCCGGCCACTCTTTCTTATTGTCATTGCCGGACTTGACCCGGCAATCCAGAGAACATCGAGACCTTCTGGATACCCAGGGCAAGCCTGGGCATGACAGCAGGGGGCGGGCGAGGAGGGGTGATGTCGGACACCTGGGTCCTGCCGTCGGGCGTCCCCGACCTGCCGCCGGGACAGGTGCATGTCTGGCGCCTCCGGACCGACCGCGACCCGGCGGCCGCCCTCGCCCTGCTGTCGGCGGAGGAGCGGCAGCGCGCCGACCGGTTCCGCACCGGCCTGCTGCGCGCCCGCTACGTCGCCGCCCATGCGGCGCTGCGGCTGCTGCTCGGCCGCGTGCTCGACGCACCGGCGGACCGTCTGCGCTTCCGCCAGAATTCCTGGGGCAAGCCCGAGCTGGCGGAGGGCGACCTGCGCTTCAACCTCTCGCACAGCGGCTCCTGGGCCGTGGTGGCGCTGGCCCGCGGCATTGAGGTCGGGGTCGATGTCGAGGTGGCGCGGCACCCGCCGCCGATGGAGGTCGCGGGCATCGCCTATTCGGCGGCGGAGCGGGCGGCCCTGGCTGGCCTGTCCGGCGAGGCCCTGACCGCCGCCTTCTTCGCGGTCTGGACCCGCAAGGAGGCGCTGTCCAAGGGCATCGGCCGCGGCTTCTCCTTCGACTTCACCGGCTTCACCGTCAGCGCCGATCCGGCCGAGCGGACCAGCCGCCCGGTGCTGCCGCCGGACCTCGCCGGCGCCGACTGGCACCTGCACGACCTGCCGCCGCTCGAGGACGCGGCGGCGGCCGTCGCCGTCCCGACCGCTGGAATCGGCATCGCCGCCTGGCGCTTCGAGCCGGGGCTGTGGGGGCTGTAGCCGGCGCTATCCCCGGTCGCCGGCGAAGCGCTCGGCCAGGCGCTCGCGGCGGAAGGCCTCGGTGACGAAGTCGACGAAGGCGCGGGTCTTGGCCGGCAGCAGGGTGCGGCTGGCGTAGTAGATCGAGATCGGCCCGGCATCGGCGTGCCAATCGGGCAGCAGGCGGACCAGGGCGCCGCGGTCCAGATGCGCTGACGCGTCCATCACCGTCACCAGGGCGACGCCGAGGCCCAGAACCGCTGCCCGGCACATCGCCGCGGGATCGTTCAGCACCACGGTCTCGGCCGGCGTCGCCGCCATCTCCAGCCCGGCGGCGTTGCGCATCATCCAGTGCCTCACCCGCCCGGTGAGGGGCGAGCGCATGACGATGCCGTCCAGCCTGACCAGCCCCGCGGGATCGGCCGGCGGCGTCCGGCCCTGCAGCCAGGACGGCGCCGCCACCGCGACCACATGCGCCGGGGCCAGGATGCGGGACACCATGCCCGGCGTCAGCTCGAAGCCGGCGCCGATCGCCGCGTCGAAGCCCTCGGCCACAAGGTCGACCTGCCGGTTCTCGAACCGCCAGTCCGGGCGGATGCGGGGATACCGCTCCAGGAAGGCGGGCAGCAGCGGCAGGATGTGGTCGACGCCGACGGTCACGGCCATGCTGACCTTCAGCACGCCCGCGGGCTCGCCGCGGTCGGCCGACACCGCGGCGATCGCCGCCTGCAGGCTGTCCAGGCTGCTCCCGATCGCCGCCAGGAAGCCCTCGCCGGCTTCGGTCAGGGTGAGCTTCCGGGTGCTGCGGTGGAACAGCCGGACGCCCAGGTTCCGCTCCAGCATCGCCACATTGCGGCTGACTGCGGCCGGGGTCAGCGCCAGCCGGCGCGCCGCGGCGGAGAAGCTGCCGGTCTCGGCGCTGCGGGCGAAGGATTCCAGGTTGGCGAGGGTCTCCATGGCGTCACATCTTCAATGGATGCTTGTGACTGATTCCAGTCATTCCTCGCTAATCATGCGGCAATGCCGATGCGACATCCACTCCATCAATCATTGGAGTGTCCTCAGATGCCTGCCACCCATTCCCCGCTCTCCGGCAAGGTCGCCCTTGTCACCGGCGGCTCGCGCTCGATCGGCGCCGCCATCGCCAGGCGGCTGGCGGCGGACGGCGCCGCCGTCGCCATCACCTACAGCGCCTCGCCGGACAAGGCCGAGGGCGTCGTCCGCGCCATCCAGGCGGCCGGGGGGCGGGCGGTGGCGATCCAGGCCGATGCCGGCGACCCCGAGGCGGTGCGCGCCGCCGTGGCCCGCACCGCCGAAGCCCTCGGCGGCCTCGACATCCTGGTCAACAACGCCGGCATCGCGCTGGTCGGCCCGATCGACGAGGTGTCCTTCGCCGACTACCAGCGCATGATCGCGGTCAACGTCACCGGCGTGTTCGTGGCGACGCAGGAGGCGGTGCGGCACATGACGGCGGGCGGCCGCGTCATCCATATCGGCAGCTCGATGTCGCGCTATGCGGGATTCGGCGGCGCCTCCGTCTACAGCCTGACCAAGGCGGCGGTGGCCGGTTTCAACCGCAGCCTGGTGCGCGACCTGGGGCCGCGCGGCATCACCGTCAACACCGTGCTTCCGGGCCCGACCGACACGGACATGAATCCGGATGGCGGCCCGGTGTCGAAGGTCGTCGGCCCCGGCATCGCCGTCGGCCGCTACGGCCGGGCCGAGGAGATCGCCGGCGCCGTCGCCTATCTCGCCGGCCCGGAGGCCGCCTTCGTCACCGGCGCCGAGCTGATCGTCGACGGCGGCTTCACCTCCTGAGCGGGCTACTCGCCGGACGCCTGATCGGCGATGATCGGGCGACGGCAGGGGAGGGGCGAATGCTGGACCATGTCACCATCCGGGTCGGCGATCTCGAGCGGTCGAAGGCCTTCTACGACGCGCTGCTGGCGCCGCTCGGCATCGCCCGCCTCTATGCTGACGGCGAGACCTTCGCCGGCTATGGCGTGGGCCGCCGGGCCTTCTTCTGGATCGGCCTGCACGACGGTCCCGTCACCGGCACCCATGTCGCCTTCGCCGCGCCGGACCGGGCGACCGTCGACCGCTTCCATGCGGCGGGCCTCGTGGCCGGCGGCTGCGACCACGGCGCGCCCGGGCTGCGGCCGCACTACCATCCGGACTATTACGGCGCCTTCCTGCTCGACCCCGACGGCCACAATGTCGAGGCGGTGTGCCGCGAGGCGTCCTGACCGGTCAGGTGGCGAGGAAGCCGCCGTCGACCGGCACGATGGCGCCGTTCATCATCGCCGAGGCGTCGCCGAGCAGGTAGAGGATCACCTCCGCCACCTCCTCCGGCTGGGCGAAGCGGCCCAGCGGGATGCGGCCCAGCATCGGGCCGGACTTGGCCGGGTCGCTCCACGCCTTCACCGCCATCGGCGTCAGCGTCACCACCGGGTTGACGCTGTTGGTGCGGATGCCGTGCGGCCCCAGCTCCACCGCCATCACCCGGGTGATCTCGTCCAGCGCCCCCTTCGACGCGCAATAGGCGGTGTGGTCCGGCAGGCCGATCATCGAGGACACGCTCGACACGTTGACGATGGCGCCTTTCTGCCCGCGCCGGATCAGGTCGCGCGCCACCACCGGGGCCGCGATCATCGGCGCCCGGGCGTTCACCGCCATGATCCGGTCGAAAGTCTCGACCGAGGTGTCGAGGAAGGATTCCAGCGTCGTCGTGCCGGCGCAGTTGACCAGGGCATCGACCGGCAGCGCCTCGGTCGCCGCCCGGCACGTCGCCTCGGCATCGGCCAGATCGACCGCGATGCCGCGGCAGCCGGTCTCCTGTTCCAGGCTCGCCAGGTCCTCGGGGCTGCGGGTGGCGGCGATCACCTCGGCGCCGCGCCGGTGCAGCAGCACCGCCGTGGCCCGGCCGATGCCCTTGCCGGCGCCGGTCACCAGCACCCGCCGCCCGGCGAAATCCTGCCTGTCCACATCGTCCTCCCTATCCATCTGTGCCGTCGCCACCCTATATCAGGGTCGGGACGCCGCCGCCTCCCCCGGGGCCGGCCCAGGAGATCGATGATGCCCGAACCCTATCCCGTGACCCGCAGCGACGAGGAATGGCGCCGCATCCTGACGCCGGACCAGTACCGGGTGATGCGGCAGCACGGCACCGAGCGGCCGGGCAGCTGCGGCCTGCTGAGCGAGCACCGGCCCGGCGCCTTCTGCTGCGCCGGCTGCGGCAGCAAACTGTTCGAATCGAAGTGGAAGTTCGAGAGCGGCACCGGCTGGCCCAGCTTCAACGACCCGGTGCCGGATTCGGTCGAGACCACGGTCGACCGCAGCTTCGGCATGACCCGGATCGAGGTCCATTGCGCCACCTGCGGCAGCCATCTCGGCCATGTCTTCGAGGACGGGCCGCCGCCCAGCGGGCTGCGCTATTGCATCAACGGCGTGGCGCTGGACTTCAAGCCGGAGTGAGCCGGGGCCGGGGCTACATTCGAAAACAGCCCCGCAGGCCCCCGGAATCGCACAATCTGGAAAGGAACCAGGCAGCCGTCTCCTCCCGTTATACGTGTATTCGGGACGAGAGGAGACGGTCATGGAGCATCGTGAGGAGACGACCACGCTGATCTCCGGCGACAAGGTGGCCGGGACGGCGGTCTACAACACCGCGGGCGACCATCTGGGCGAGATCCACGATGTGATGCTCGACAAGGTGTCCGGGCGCGTCGCCTATGCCGTGATGTCCTTCGGCGGCTTCCTCGGCATCGGCGAGAAGTATCATCCGCTGCCGTGGTCGGCGCTGGAGTACGACACCAATCAGGGCGGCTATGTCGTGAACCTGTCGCGCGAGCAGCTGGAAGGGGCGCCGGTCTATGCCGACGATGCCCCGCCGCGCTGGAACCGCGAATACGAGCAGGACATCCACGACTATTACGGCATCAGCCCGTACTGGACGGGACCGTTGCCGCGCTGACGGAAGCCGGCGCCGGGAGGCCGCCATGCCGGAGCGGGTCGTCGATCTCTGCGACGGGAACGGCGTCGTGGTGACGAGCTACACCGTCATCCTGGCCGGCGATGCGCCGGATGAGGCGTATGAGTCCGAAGCCCTGCGGATGGCGGCGTTCGACGCCGCGGTTCCCGCTGATCGGCTCGCCGAATTGACGGCGAAGGTCCGGTCCTAGCGTCGCGGCCGGGCCCCGTCGATCCGGCAATCATGAATGTGACAGGAGGAACCACCATGAAGTGGGCCTTGATCGTCTCGGCGGCGGGGGCCCTGGCGCTGAGCCCCGCGGCCCTGGCCGATTGCCGCCAGGACATCGACCATGTCGAGATGCAGTTCAAGTAGGCGGAGGCGCAGAGCGGGCAGCCCGCGGCCACCCCTCATCAAAGCCAGACGATGCAGGGCAGCCAGGAGGGGGCCGCCGGCGCCATGCCCAGCACCGGAAGCGCGCCCGATGCCGCGTCCAGCGAGCATCAGCGGGAGGCGCTCAAAGGCGCCGGTCAGCAGTCCCCGCAGGAACAGTTCGCCGCCCATCTGCAGGACGCCCGCCAGCTGGCGCAGAACGGCGACGAGGCCGGCTGCATGGCGAAGGTCGAGGCCGCGCGCCAGCTGCTCGGCACGCGCTGACGGACTGCCCTATGGTCAAAACAGGATCGGGCCTGCGGAGATGGCTCTCCGCAGGCCCGATCCGTTCATGCGCCGATCTCCGGATCAGCAGCGTCCGACGGCGTGGCAGTTCGTCAGGCCGCCGACGGCAGCGCCGCCGACACCGCCGATGATCGCGCCGGTCCCGACATTGCCGCCGGTGACCGCGGCGGTGCCGGCGCCAAGCCCCGCGCCGATCGCGCCACCCGAAAGCGCCCGGGTGCCGGGGTCGCGGCCGCACGCCGCCAGGGACAGCGCCGCCGCCAGGATAAGCATAGCGGGCTTCAGCATCCTCATCTCCGTGCCTGTAACCATTTCAGACTTGGAAACGATGCGGGTCGCGAGATCGTTCCCATCCGCGGCGGCGACGGGAAGAAGTGTGGCATGAATGCCTCAGAGACCGTTTGGAATGCGCTGGCGTGAGTCGGCTGGCGGTGGTTTCGAGAACCGGAGCGCAGCGCACATTGGGTGCGTGAGCACCGGAAGCTTCGAGTCCGCCGTCAGACGGCCTCGCCAGGTGCATTCCAAACGGTCTCTCACACCCCGATCACGGCCTTGATCCTGGCCGCGGTCAGCGGCAGGTCGCGCAGCCTTTGGCCGGCGGCGTCGGCGATGCCGTTGGCCAGGGCGGCGCTGGCCGGGCCCTGGCCGGTCTCGCCGCAGCCCAGGAAGGGCGCGCCCGGCCGGTCGATGATGCGGACCTCGACGCTGTCCGGCACCGCGTCGAAGCGCAGGATCGGATAGGTCGACCAGTCGACCGAGGTGATCCGGCCCCGGTCGAAGCCGACGCTTTCGTACAGCGTCCAGCTCATCGACTGCAGCACCGCGCCCTCGATCTGGTTGCGCACGCCGTCCGGGTTGACCACCTGGCCGGTGTCGACCGCGGCGACCACGCGCGGCACGCGCACCTCTCCGGTCTCGCGCTCGACCGCGACCTCGACCGCCACGGCGCAATAGGCGGCCAGGTTCTTGTAGCGGGCGAAGGCGAAGCCGCGGCCGTGCCCCGGCGCGGCCGGCTTGCCCCGGCTCCAGCCGAAGGTCTCGGCCGCGGCGGCAATCACGTCCCGGGCGCGCGGATCGTCCAGGTGCTTCAGGCGGAACTCGACCGGATCGGCGCCGGCGGCCAGCGCCAGCTCGTCCATGAAGCTCTCGATCGCGAACACGTTCATCTGCGCGCCGAGCGAGCGCAGGGCCGAGATGCGCAGCGGCATGTCCGGCAGGAAGTGGTGCACCACCCGGGCGCTCTCCAGGGTGTAGAGCGGGATGGCGTTGCGGTCGCCGCCGCCCTCCGGCTGCGGCAGCGGGCGGGGGGCGGGCACCGGGAAGGGCCTGGCCAGGTGCCGGGCGGCCAGCAGGCTGCCGGCCGGGCCGGGACGCATCGAATGGGTGTTGCTCCACACCCCGTAGTCCCAGTCGGCGATGCGGCCGGTCTCGTCCAGCGTCGCCCGGGCCTGGGCCACCATCGCCGGGCCGTAGGGCTCCCAGGCATGCTCCTGCTCGCGCATCCACTGCACCCGCACCGGGCGGCCGGGCAGGGCCGCGGCCAGCAGGGCGGCGTCGGCCGCAGCGTCGTCGGCGCCGTTATGGCCGTAGCAGCCGGACCCCTGGACATGGATGCAGCGCACCTGCTCGGGCGGCCGTCCCAGCATCTCGGCGATCGCCTTGCGGTCGGGATAGACGCCCTGGGTGTGGGTCCAGACGGTCAGCAGCCCGTCCGGATCCTGCCGCGCCACGGCGCAGGACGGGCCGATCGACCCGTGCAGCAGATAGGGCCGGGAATAGCGGGCCTCCAGCGTCCGGCCGGACGGCACGACGGCGGCGCGCCGGTCCAGGATCGGGAAGTCCTGCGCCGGCAGCGCCAGCAGCGCCTCCGTCAGCCGGGCCTGGTCCGGCAGCTTGGCGTCCTCTTCCCATTGCGCCGCGGCGGCCAGCAGCCGCATCGCCTTGATCGCCTGGAACTCCTGCTCCGCCACCACCGCCAGGAAATTGCCGTCGCGCACCACCTTGACCACGCCGGGCAGGGCTTCGACCGCGCCGCTGTCCAGCGCCGCCAGCCGGGCGCCGGTGCCGGGCGGCCGCACGATCCGGCCGTGCAGCATCCCGGGCAGGCGCAGATCCTGCACATAGGCCTCGCCGCCGGCCACCTTGGCCGGGATGTCGATCCGCGGCAGCGGCCGGCCCATGACCCGGAAGGCGGCGGGGTCGGTCAGCTTCGAGTCCGGCCTGGCCTGGACGTGCAGCGACAGGGCGGCGGCCAGGGTGCCGTAGGAGCGGCGGTTGCCGTTCGGCGCCACCACGTTGCCGCCCCCGATCCGCAGCCGGTCGACAGGGGCCCCCATCTGCCGCGCGGCCCCGCCCAGCAGGATCTCCCGGACCTGGGCCGCGGCGTGGCGGATGGCGGTGCCGCTGTCCTGCATCGAATGGCTGCCGGCGGTGTAGCCTTCATTGGCGGTCCGCCCGGTGTCGGCGGTGATGACGGTCGGCGTCGCGAAGGACAGGCCCAGCTCCTCCGCCGCGATCTGCTGCAGGGCGGTGGCGATACCCTGGCCCAGCTCGGCCTTGCCGGTGAAGACGGTGACCGCGCCCTTGGCATCGACCCGGATCCAGGAATCCAGGAAGGGGGCGTCCTCCAGGCTGCCGGGCAGGGCGCCGCTCAGCTCCGGCGTCTCGGCCGCCTGCTGCGCCAGGCCGGCGGGGGCCAGGGCGAAGCTGACGACGAGGCTCCCGGCGCCCTGCAGCACGCCGCGGCGGGACAGCGCGGGGCCGGCGCTCACAGCGCCGTCTCCCGCGGCGCCGATCGTCGCGGCGTGACGTCGGCGCTCCGCATCTCCTCCGCGGCGCGGCGGATCGCGCGCAGGATCCGCATATGGGTGCCGCAGCGGCACAGATGCCCCTGCAGCTGGCGGCGGATCTCGGCGTCCGAAGGGGTCAGGGTCTTCCGCAGCAGGGCATGGGCCCGCATCATCATGCCGGGGATGCAGTAGCCGCACTGCGCCGCCTGCTCGGCGATGAAGGCGCGCTGCAGCGGGCCGGGCTCGTCCTCGGTGCCCAGCCCCTCCAGCGTCGTCACCTCCTTGTTCTCCGCCAGCAGCACCGGGACGACGCAGGAGAACGCCACCTCGCCGTCGACCAGCACGGCGCAGGAGCCGCACTGCCCCAGGCCGCAGCCGTATTTGGCGGCGTTCAGCTGCAGCTCCCCGCGCAGGACGTACAGCAGCGGCGTGTCGGGATCGGCGGCGATGGTCTGCCGGCGGCCGTTGACCTTGAGCTCGATCATGACCTCTCCCTAATGGCTTGCGGCTGCGGCGGCGGCCTCGCCGTCCCCGGCGGCCCGGACCGTGGCCTCCAGCTCCGACCGGGCCCAGCCCGGCCGGCCGCCGCCGAAACGGGCGCGCAGGTGGTCGGCCAGGGCCACGAGCTGCCGGTCCGACAGGGCGGCGGCGAAGCCCGGCATGATCGGGGCGGGGGCGCCGTTCCTCGGCGGGACGCCGCCGCGGATGATGCGGATCAGGTTGGCCGGGCTGTCGGCCGTGATGGCGGAGCTGAGCCGCAGGTCGATGCCGCCGAAGGGGGCGGGGCGGCCGCTCTCGTGGCATGCGGCGCAGGCGCTGGCATAGATCTTGACCCCGATGTTCTCCGTCTCGGGAATCGCGGCGACGGTCTGGCTGCCCGCCGATTGCGGGCGGGTGCCGGGGCCGGCCGGGACCGCGGCGGCTTCCGCCAGGGTGTCGCCGCGCTTCCGGGCCTCCGCATCCGGGGAGCCGATCACCGAGGCGACATAGGCGGCGATCGCCCGCACGTCGTCCTCCGGCACCGTGGCCAGGCTGTCGGCCACCGGCGCCATCGGCCCCTGCGCCGTGCCGTGCAGCCCGTGCCAGCCGGCGCGCAGATACTGGAACAGCGACTCCTCGGTCCAGGGCACCGGCGCCGGCGACCCGCGGCCGATCGGCACGGCGTGCCAGCCCTCGGCGTCGCCGCCGGCGAAGCGCCGGTCGGTCTCCTCCGCGCCGAACAGGTTGCGCGGCGTGTGGCAGGCGCCGCAATGCGCCAGCCCCTCGGCCAGATAGGCGCCGCGGTTCCACTGGGCGTTCCTTGCCGGGTCGGGCCTGTAGGGGCCGGGCTGCAGGAACAGCAGCTTCCAGCCGGCCAGCACGAAGCGCTGGTTCAGCGGGAAGGGCAGGTCGTTGGCCGGCGCCCGCGCCTCGACCGGCCGGCGCGTCATCAGGAAGGCGTAGAGCGCCCGGTTGTCCTCGTCGCTCACCAGGGTGAAGTGGTCGTAGGGGAAGGCCGGGTACAGGTGCCGGCCCTCGCGGTCGACGCCCTCGCGCATCGCCCGGCCGAACGCCGCCTCCGACCAGCGGCCGATGCCGGTCCCGGGGTCGGGGGTGATGTTGGTGCTGACGATGGTGCCGAACGGCGTCGGCAGCCTCAGTCCGCCGGCGAAGGGCCTGCCGCCCGGCGCGGTGTGGCAGGTGCCGCAATTGCCGATCGAGGCCAGCTCGGCGCCCTTCTCGACCAGCGCCGGGTCGAAGCCGGCCGCCGCCGGCGGGTCGACCGGGTCGATCGGCGGCCGCCAGGCATAGGCGGCAAGCCCCGCCGCGCCGCCCACGATCAGCAGCAGCCCGACCCCAAGCGCTATGCCGCCAGCCTTCAGCAGCCCCATGGCGACCCGTCCCTTGCCCGCCGGCCGGTCCTCTCGCGGGATTTCGGCCGGTGCATTCCTGGTTATGCGAGGGTCGGACAAGACGGCCGTCCTGGCCAGGGGCGATTTGTCGCCGCTCCGCTGCCCTCAGTTGGTCGGCTGGCCCGCCACCAGAACCGGGTCGGCCCGGTAGTCCTCCGGGAACAGGCGCTGCAGGGCCTCGACCTTCGGCAGGTCGTTGATCGCGATATAGGGGCTGGTCGGGTGCAGGGTCAGGTAGTCCTGGTGATACTCCTCGGCCGGATAGAAGGCATGGCCGGCCTCGATCCTGGTGGCGATCTCCGCGTCGAACACCCCGGCCCGGCCCAGCTGCTCGATATAGGCCTTGGCGATTCGCGCCTGCTCCGCATCCGTCGGGAAGATCGCCGAGCGGTACTGGGGGCCGACATCCGGCCCCTGGCGGTTCCGCTGGGTCGGGTCGTGCGCCACCGAGAAATAGATCTGCAGGATGCGGCCATAGCTGATCCGGCGCGGATCGTAGGTGATCTTCACCGATTCCGCATGGCCGGTGCCGCCGCCGCCGACCGTCTCGTACCGCGCCGTCGCCGCGTCGCCGCCGGCATAGCCGGACACGGCGCTGGTCACGCCCCTGACGTGCTGGAACACGCCCTGCACGCCCCAGAAGCAGCCGCCGGCCAGCACCGCGGTCTCCGATTCGGCGCCGGGGGCTTCGTCGACCGCCGGCGGCGGCACCAGCCGCGCCTCCTCGGCGGAGGATCCGGTCACCGACAGCCCGGCGGCGACCGCGAGCAGCGACAGGGCGCCGGCGAGGGCAGGCAGGGAAGGGAAGCGCTTGGACGTCACGATCCGGATCTCCCGTTCGGGCCCGCAGGGGCCTCGACACCCGGTTCGCCGAAGCCGGCCGCCGGGTTACGGAGGCGGAAGAGGGGTGAATCTCAACTTTATTGTCATCGCCGGGCTTGACCCGGCGATCCAGGGGCCGCCCAGAGCGGCATCGACATTCCTGGATGCCCGGGTCAAGCCTGGGCATGACAGCTATAAATTGAAGATCATGATCTGAAGTTCTGCCTTTGGTTGCTGCTGAACCTCAACCGGACAGCCGTGGGTCAAGCCCGGGCATGATAGTCATCATGGAACTCGATCGCGCCGGCTCGGCTAGTGCGACAACGGAATTTCGGTGACAGTGCACAAATTGGCTGGTGGCCAGATAGGTTGGAGTGGACCCCGCTGGTGAGATACGAGAATAGGATGACATGGCCGATCGGAGGCTGAATGCCCAACAAGCCAGTTCCACCCGGATTTTCCGAACGTGCCGATGTCGGTGGCGATGCCTGTCACACCCATTTCATCGAGGTGTCGTAGGTGCTGCGCCTCTGCCCTTCGACGGCATAGCGCAGGGCGTCGACGGCGTGGTTCCCGCGGTCCTCCAGCTCGGACAGGATCACGCCGGTCTTCGGGTCGGTGCGGTAGCTGTACAGCGCCAGCTCATCGATCAGGTGGCGGCAGCGCGGATGCACCAGGATGTCGTGCGCCTTCAGGAACTCGACGCCCTCCTCGACCGACCCCGGCCCCTTGGCCGATCCCTTGATGGCGCCGAAGCCCTGGCGCTGCATGTAGCTGATCGTCTCCGGCCGGGCGCTGTCGGCGATGATCGGGCCGCGCCGCGCCCCCGGCACGGTGTCGAACAGGGCCGGGGTGCGGTCGATCTCGCAGCCGACCTGGTACGCCTCGTGGTCGACGAACAGCGTCCGCCCCTGCACGAAGCAGCGCACCAGCACGGTCGGGTCGCGGGCGAAGCCCCAGTCGGCGCCGAACAGGAAGCGGGCGCCGGCCGGCGTCTCGAACGCCTCCACCTTCCAGTTGGTGAACACCCGCGCCTCGCTGACCCGGCGATACCCGCCCAGCCAGACATGCTGGTGCTTCTCCGGGTCGCGCTGCCGGTCCCATTCCATCTCGGCCTTCAGCACCTCCGGGAAATGCGGGTTGTCGGACCAGTTCACCGGCACCAGTTCGCAATCGGGCGGCAGCGGGCCGCCGCGGAACAGCGCGTCGACCGGGTCGTCCGGCCGCACCGGGTTCCAGGAGAACCACAGCTCCGACCCCGGCTTGCGGATCGTCGGGCGCAACAGGTCCAGGCTGCGGATCGACAGGGCCTGCGCCTCCTCCACCCAGGCGATGTCGTAGCCCTCCAGCGACTTGATGCTCTCGGCCGTGTGGTTCTGCATGCCCTGGAAGATGATCCGGCCGCCGCCGGGCCCGAGGATGCGGTCGGCCTGCACCCGGAAGGCGGACCCCAGGCCGAGCGCCTGGATCTTGTCCTCGATCAGCCGCTTGACCGACTGGTCGAGCGACCGCTGCACCCCGCGGATGCACACCGCCCGCACCGGCGCCCCCTCGACGCAGCGCCGCACCAGCAGCTCGGCGAAGACATGCGACTTGCCGGAGCCACGCCCGCCATAGGCGCCCTTGTAGCGGCACCGGCGCTGCAGCGGCCGGAACGCGGGCGCCAGCTCGAGCAGGGGCAGGGCGGGGGGCGCGTCTTCTTCTCCGTCTTTGTCCAGCTCCCGGCGGAAGTGCTGATAAGCCTGCTCCAGCCGCCGCAGCTCGGCCGCGTCCTGGCCGGCGCCGGGGGCCAGCCGGGCCTCGGCCGCGCCGGTCAGCCGGCGGATCCGCTCCGGCAGGCGCTCGCCCCGTCGCCGCCGCCCGGCCACCGCCGCCAGGCACAGGATCAGGACCCGCGGCCTTGTCGGCATGGCCCGTCTCCCGGCGCTGCCGCGGCGCCGGCGGGCGAAGCCCGCCGTGGCGCTGCCCCGAAGCTGCCCGGCGAAGCCGGCCCAGCCCGGATTGCGCCTCGTCATACCCTTCCGCATGTCGGCCTCGCATGAAAAAGCCCGCCGCGGCGGGGCCGGGCGGGCGCAACTGTCTGACTGTGCCAGAACTATGCCGCGCGATGCGGCATCATGTCAAGAACAAATGGGGAACACAAGTTGGGCGGGTGCGCGATCCAGGTGGCCTATCTCGGGGCTGAGAGGGGGAGCGTGATACGAATGCCCAGCCCGCTGCGGCGCCAGCGCCGCGTGAGGCTGCCTTGCAGTTGCCCCTTGATCGTGCTGTCCAGGAGCCGCGTTCCGAAGCCGGCCGTCTTTGGCGCCGACGCGACCGGCGGGCCGCCGCGCTCGACCCAGCTGAGATCGAGCCGGTCCGCATTCGTGGCCGAGTTGATCTCGACCTGTCCGCCCGGAACCGACAGGGCGCCGTATTTCGCGGCGTTGGTCGCCAGCTCGTGGAAGACCAGCGCAAGGCCGGTGACGGCATGACCCTCGATCGGGACATCCGGTCCTGAGACCGAAACCCGCTGCCCCGCAAGATCCTCATAGGGCGATACGATCGTCCGGATCAGCGCATGCAGCGTGGTCGGCGTGGAGGCTTTCCTGCGATCGAGGTCTGCGAGGGTGAGCTCATGCGCCCGGGACAGGGCGCCGAGGCGCCCCTGGACGGCCTCGACCAGCTGCTCGACGGTGCTGCTGGACCGCCCACTCAGATTGACCACGGCGCCGGTCAGCGCGAACAGGTTCTTCACCCGGTGGTTCATCTCGCGGAGCAGCATCTCCTGCCGCTCCTGCGCCCGGCGCTGCTCGGTGATGTCCCGCACGATCGTCGAGGCCCCGACGATGCGGCCATTGGCATCCCTCACGGGCGACACCGACAGCGAGACCTCGACCAGGCTGCCGTCCCGGCGACGCCGCACCGTCTCGAGATGGTCGATGCGTTCGCCCGCCCTCAGGCGCGCGAGGATGAGGGCTTCCTCGTCGCGGCGGTCGAGGGGAACCAGGATCAGGATCGGCTTGCCGATCATCTCCTCGGCGGCATAGCCGAAAAGGCGCTGCGCGCCGCCGTTCCAGCTCGTGATCGTGCCTTCGAGGTCCTTCGCCAGGATGGCGTCGTCGGAGGATTCCACGATGGCCGCGAGGCGCTGCGCCGTCAGCTCCGCCCGGTGCCGCTCGGTGATGTCGATCAGGATGTTGACGGCCCCGGTCAGCTCGCCGGCGGCGCTGAACAGCGGCGCCGGGTAGGGGATGAAATGCACCCGGCTGCCGTCCGGGCGCTCGGCGATGGTGTCGAGGCCGAGCACCGGACGTTTCGCGCGAAGCGTCTGCGCCAAGGCCGTCTGGCTGTGCGGCAGGGGCGTCCCGTCCGGCCGGAACAGCTTCCAGGCGCCGTTGTATCTGGCCTTGCCGATCTCGGGCCGGACGCCCCAGAGCCGGACCGCGGCGTCGTTGTGGAAGGTGATCCAGCCCTCCGGGTCGGTCATGTAGACGGCGACGGGAAGGGTCCGCAGCAGAGACTGCCACTGCAGCTCGGTCGCGAGCCGGCCGAGCTTGAACGGTGTCGCCCGAGACACGGGATCGGTCGACCCATGCGGACCTGTCATCCGGCCTTCCTCGATCGGAGAGCGCCGCACCCTGCAATTCCCAGGGAGGCAGCGCTGGTCTCAAGCGTATCCCCGGGATGACGGAAAGCAACGAGGCGGGCCGGCGTCGGCACCTTCGGCGACTCCGCGCAGGCCGCCATGGCAGGGTGGCCCGGACTCCCGCGTCTGTCCGGGGCATCGAAGTGCCGCGGCGGCAACGATGCGGGCGCCGCTCTCGGCGTCCCGGCGGAATAGGGGCCGCATCCGGGACGTCCTGGGATGGCGGGCGAAAGCGGCAGGAGCGGCGATGCCGGCGCAAGGGGGCTGCGCCCTCGGCAGAAGACGATGCTGGTCGCCGGCCGTATTCGCGCTATCTCTGTTGTCGAAGTGCTCAGGTCGATTAAGGGCGCCTAAGTAGAACTTAAATTAAATCAGACAAAAGAAATATAAGTCAATGAGACATCGGAATGAAAAGGCTTGGACGGAGAGGCCAGGAATGTCGAACGGATCTGCCGGCCGGCCGCTGGAACTGCAAGGCAAACGGGTCTGGGTGACCGGCCACAACGGCATGGTCGGTTCGGCGCTTGTGCGGCGGCTCGCCCGGGAGAACTGCACCTTGCTGGTGGCCGACCGGTCCGCGGTCGACCTGACCTGCCAGGCCGCCACCGAAGCCTGGATGGAGCGGGAACGGCCGGAGATCGTGTTCGCCGCGGCGGCACGGGTCGGCGGCATCGTCGCGAACACGACCTATCCCGCCGACTTCCTGTATCAGAACCTGATGATCACGGCGAACGTGCTTCACGGCGCGTACCGCACCGGGGTCGAGAAGCTGCTGTATCTCGGGTCGAGCAGCATCTATCCGCGCGACGCCGCCCAGCCGATGCGCGAGGACCAGCTGCTGACCGGCCCGCTGGAGAAGACCAACGAGGCCTATGCGATCGCGAAGATTGCCGGGGTGAAGCTGGTCGAGACCTATGCCCGCCAATATGGCTGCCGCTTCGTCTCGGCGATGCCGACCAATCTCTACGGCCCGAACGACAAGTTCGATCCGGAGACATCCCACGTGCTGCCGGGGCTCATCCGGCGGATCCACGAGGCGAAGGTCCGGGGCCAGCCCACGGTCGTGCTGTGGGGCTCGGGCCGGCCCCGGCGCGAGTTCCTGCATGTCGATGACCTCGCCGATGCGTGCGTGGTGGTGATGCGGCGCTATGATCAGCCGACCCCGATCAATATCGGCGCCGGGTCCGACATTGCGATCGCCGATCTGGCCGCCTTGGTTGCGGCGGTCGTCGGTTACCGGGGGAGCTTCAGCTTCGACACCAGCCGGCCCGACGGCACGCCCCGGAAGCTCCTCGACGTCAGCAAGATCGCGTCGCTGGGCTGGGCGCCGGAAATCGGCCTGCCCGAAGGCATCCGGGCGACTTACCAGCATTGGCTCGCGACGGGCGGCGGTTCGCCGCCGGTCGCGCCCGGCGTCGTTCGCGATGCGGTCTGACCGCATATCGATGCGCCCCGAATCGCGCCGCGGCGCCAGGTCCAGGCGGTAGCGGACAGGTCCGGACCAGATCCGGCCTGACGGGATTTGATGCTTCCATTCTGGCGGGGGCTGTTGGGCGCCTGCCGGGGCTGGACCGCAGCGGGATTCGCCGCGGGGCGCCGCTTCTCCAGCCGGGTGGGGGCGGCCCGCGGGTGCCGAATGGGGCCGACATTGAAACCGTCGTTCATAACAGTCTATGCCGGGCGCCTTCGGCCGCATCAAAATACCCGGATCGTTTATTGAAAATTACGTAAATTGCTGCGGTTCCCTATTGCCAGCTGACAGGACTTCGTTCATAGAGAGCCGGCGCTGACGAGAATTGGGGCCACTCGCATGTCGGTCACAATACAGACAGTTGGGTCATTGACGCCGAGCGGCTGTCTCCCGTGGACACGTCGAGCGCGACGGATCGTGGCGCCGTCCTCGTAGGACGCTGTGTGATCCTGGCATAGCAATATTAGTATCTAAATATGAAGCCAGCCCTATTGCGGCGGCTGTGATCCGTTTTGTGATCAACGCACCGGCACTGGCGGTGCCATCAAGATGAGAAGGGGAAAAGACGATGGCCGTTATCAACGGAACTGAAGGCGCTGATAATCTCGTCGGCACAGACGATGCTGACACAATCAATGGCCTGGCTGGCGACGATGTCCTGGATGGCCTTGGGGGCGCCGATGTGATCGATGGCGGGGACGGTTCTGATTTGGTCAATTATTGGAGCTCGCCAGATGCGATCAATGTTGATCTTTCTTCCGGCGTTGGAAACGGAGGCGACGCTGCCGGAGATGTATTGATCAACGTTGAGAATTTAACCGGATCTTTCTTTAATGACGTTCTTGCCGGCAATGCTGCGGATAATTACCTCCAGGGCCTGGACGGCAATGACGTCATCTACGGCCATGGGGGCAACGACGCTCTCGCCGGTGGAAACGGCAACGACGAGCTGATCGGCGGCGAAGGCAACGACACCCTGGACGGCGGGGACGGTGACGACGGTCTCCAAAGCGGCCTCGGCGCGGACCACATCATCGGCGGCGCCGGATATGACCGCCTGGGGTATTCCGCCTCGTCCGCCGGCGTGTCCGTCAACCTCGCGACCGGGACCGGCAGCGGCGGTGATGCCGAAGGCGACACCATGGAAGGCATCGAGTTCGTCGGCGGCTCTGCCTTCGACGACACCCTCATCGGCGACTCGCTCGCGAACGTGCTGGAAGGCCGCGACGGCAATGATGTGCTTGACGGCGGGGACGGCGACGACTCGCTCAGTGGCGGCGCCGGCAATGACGTCCTGAGCGGCGGCTACGGCTGGGACACCTTGAACGGCGGCGACGGCGTCGACACCGCCGACTACACCTTCTATGGCGCCGATGTCGGCGTGAACCTCTCCACCGGCCAGGCGACGTTCGACAGCTCGGGGCAGTTCGAGGCCATCTCCGGGATCGAGAACGTCCGCATGGGGGCCGGCAACGACACTGTGATCGGCGACGGTACCGACAACGTGCTGGAGGGCGGCGCCGGAAACGACATCCTCGGCGGCTTCGGCGGTGCGGACCGGCTCGTCGGCGGGGACGGAATCGATCGGGCGACCTATACGGCCTCGACCGCCCGTGTGGTCGTGGATCTCCTGGCCGGCACCGGCAGCAGCGGCGACGCCGAGGGGGACACCCTCAGCGGCATCGAGAATGTCAGCGGCTCGGCGTTCAACGACTATCTCGCCGGCGCTGCGGGGGCCAACGTCCTGGACGGCGGGGCGGGCGACGACGGTCTGGGCGGCTCGGCGGGAGTCGACACCCTGGTCGGCGGCGACGGCGTGGACATGGCGGACTACATCACCTCGATCGCCAGGGTGGTGGTCAACCTCGGTGCCGGCACGGCCAATGGCGGCTACGCCACGGGCGACACTCTGATCGGCATAGAGAATCTGCGCGGGGCGGCCTTCAACGACATCCTGACCGGCGACGACGGCGCCAATCGTCTCTCCGGCCTGGCCGGTACCGACACGCTCAACGGCGGCGCCGGCAATGATGTGCTGATCGGGGGGGCAGGGGCCGACGTCCTGACCGGCGGTGCCGGCTCCGATACCGCCCAGTACGACAATGCGGCCGCCGGCGTGACCGCGAGCCTGGCCGACGCTCCCGTCAACACCGGGGACGCCGCCGGGGACACCTATAGCGGCATCGAGAGCCTCTTCGGCAGCGCCTTCGACGACAGCCTGACCGGCGACGCCGCCGCCAACTACCTGATGGGCTGGGGCGGCGACGACACGCTCCGCGGCGGGGGCGGTGCGGACCGCCTGGTCGGCGGCGCCGGCGCGGACACCTTCGTCTTCGCCGCTGTCAGCGACTCCCGGGCCAAGGGCGCGTTCGACCTGATCACCGACTTCTCGCATGACGGGGGCGACCGGATCGATGTGTCGGGGATCACCGGCGGCTCCGGCAGCTTCATCGGCTCGGCGGCGTTCAGCGGCACCGCCGGCGAGGTCCGCTTCGTGGCGGGAGCCTCGGAGACCAACGTCTACATCGACGCGAACGGCGACGGATATGCCGATGGGCAGATCCGCCTGGTCGGCTCGGTCTCGCTGGTCGCGGGCGATTTCGTGCTGTGACGGTTACCGGCTCGGGTGCCTCGTGCGCCCGAGCCTCTTCGCTCCGCGATGCTCTGTGGCATTCGAACACCAGCGGCACGAGTTTGGGCGAAATGCCAACCGCTGATGCTGATGCGCTGTCCGGAACCGGTGTCCCAATATCCAAGAGGCGGCGCCCGGCTGCGATGATCCAGCCCTGATCCGGCCGCCGCGGGGACCGCCCATCCCGCCGTCGCGGCAGGAGTATGATCGCAGTAGTATTATCGGCCGTCTGTGTTCATGCTATGTTCCATGGACACGACGCAGACCGACCAGGACCTGGACCCGGCGGCCGCTCCCGCAGGGGAGCGGACGGCGGATCTGCGCGTGCTCGACCGGCTGGTCGAGATGGGCATGGAGATCGCCGAAGCCACCCGCACCGAGGC
>NZ_CAKAKL010000010.1 GCF_916619195.1 Inquilinus sp. Marseille-Q2685 | reverse complement strand
CGTGTGGCAGATCCCCGTCGCCTTGATCTCGACCAGAACCTCACCGAACTTCGGGCCCTCCAGGTCCACCTCCATGATCTCCAGAGGCTTCCCCGCGGCGACGGCTACGGCGGCACGCGTCTTCATCGGCTTCCTCCTGTCTGTCGCGCCGTCCGGTGCGGGCGCGTGCCCGGGTCGCGCCACGGCCGTTCCCACCGGCGCCTGAACCTCGGGAAAACCGTACCGGCAAAGAAAGACCGGCCGGAATAGGACTTTGGCACAACGGGATTCCGGGCCGATAATTGGACCTTGGATCAGTGGTCCCCGCCAGAGGGGCCCGATAAGCTTCTCGGGAGGAAGCGATGCCCCAAGCCAGCCAAGCCAAGGAGAGGACGGCCGTCGTCGCCCCAAGCGGCATCCGTCGGGGAATGAGCATGAAGGCGTCGACGGAGGACGCGGTCGAGGAGCTGCTGGCGGCGATCAGCCAGGACCGGATGGAGATGGTCCTGCTGTTCTGCTCGCCCACCTACGACCTGCCGGCGGTGCTGGCCGAGATCGGCCGCCGCGCGCCGGAGGTGCGGGTTCTGGGCTGCACCACCGCCGGGGAGATCACCCCGGCCGGCTACCGCCAGGGCACGATCACCGGCCTCAGCCTGTCCGCCGACCATTTCGCCACCTCGGTCCGGCTGATCGAGCCGATGTCGAGCTTCGAGATCGCCGACGGCGCGGTGCTGGCCAAGGAGCTGCTGGCCGAGCACCAGGCCCGCCACCAGCACCGCTTCGATCCGGCGCGCACCTTCGCCCTCCTGATCAATGACGGGCTGTCGATGCATGAGGAGATCATCGTCAGCGCGCTGGGCGACGCGCTGGGCGAGATCCCGCTGGTCGGCGGGTCGGCCGGCGACAACCTGGCCTTCCGCGAGACCGCGATCTTCCTCGACGGCAAGGTGCATTCTAGCGCCTCGCTGCTGGTGCTGGTGTCGACCGACCTGGCCTTCCGGGTGTTCGAGCGGCAGCATTTCCAGGCGCTGGACCAGAAGATGGTGGTGACCCGGGCCGACCCGGCGCGGCGCGTGGTGATGGAGATCAATGCCGAGCCGGCGGCCGAGGAATCCGCCCGGATGATCGGGCTGGAACCGGCGGGGCTGACGCCGCTGGTCTTCGCCTCGCCCCCGCTGGTGGTCAAGGCCGGCGGCCGCCACTACGTCCGCGCCATCCAGCGGGTCGACGAGCAGGGCTGCCTGCATTTCTTCTGCGCCATCGACGAGGGAATCATCCTGAGCGTCGCAAAGAGCGGCGACCTGGTCGCGAATCTGGCCTCGCTGTTCGACGAGTTGCGCGCGGAATTGGGCAGCATCGACGCCGTGATCGGCTTCGACTGCGTGCTGCGCTATGTCGAGATGGAGCAGCGCCAGATGCTGACCGAGGCCTCGAAGATCATGGCCCAGAACAACGTCGTCGGCTTCAACACCTATGGCGAGCAGTTCGGCATGATGCATGTCAGCCAGACCTTCACCGGGATCGCCTTCGGGCCGGGCTGAGCGATGGGGCGGGAGGCGGCGCAGCAGGATCGGACGGAGGTCGGCCAGGAGGCCGAGCTGCGGCGCCACATCGCCAAGCTGTCGGAGATCAACCGGGCGCTGATGCAGCGGGTCGAGCACAGCCTCGACATGCAGGGCAACGCCTACCAGCTGTTCCAGACCGCGATCCTGCTGGACCAGAAGGTGCGCGACCGGACGCGCGAGCTGGAGCACGCGCTGAAGGCGGTCGAGCAGTCGAACCTGGAGCTGAGCGAGGCGATCGTCGCCAGCCGCACGGCGCAGAACCGGCTGCAGGACGCGATCGACAGCATCTCCGAAGGCTTCGCCATCTTCGACCCGGACGACCGGCTGGTGCTGTTCAACCGCCGCTTCCTGGACTTCTGGCCGCAGCTGACCGACAGCATCCGGCCCGGCCTGTCGCTGGGCGCGCTGATCCGCCTGGGCCTCGACGCCGGCATCATCCAGTCGGACGGGATGACGCCGGAGGCCTGGATGGCGGAGCGCCGGCTGCAGCGCGCCACGACCCGCGACGGCGGCGCCCAGCGCTGGGTCTATGCCCTGGCCGACGGGCGCTGGGTGCAGGTCAACGACCGGCGATCGACCGAGGGCGGCATCGCCTCGATCTACACCGACATCACCGACGTCAAGGACGCCGAGCGGCAGGAGCGCGAGAAGGCGCTGGCCGAGCGGTCGGCCCATCTGCAGGCGACGCTGGAGAGCATGTCGATCGGCGTCGCCGTGTTCGACCGCGACCAGCGCCTGGTCACCGCCACCCGGCGCTACGGCGAGCTGCTGGAGCTGCCGGCGGAGCTGCGCCGGGCCGGCGCCTCCTACCGCCGGTTCCAGGAGTACAACGACGCCCGCGGCGCGCCGGCGCTGGGCATCGCCTCGCCGATCGGCCCGGGCTCGGCCCGCGGCGCAGCCCGGGGTTCGGGCCCGCCGTCCGAGGTGGCGCTGAACGGCCGCTGGTTCGAGGTCAAGGGCGACCCGATGCCGGACGGCGGCTTCGTCACCTCCTATGTCGAGATCACCGAGCGGAAGATGGCGGAGGAGGCGCTCCTCGACAGCGAGCAGCGGATCCGGCTGTTCGCCAATGCGGTGCCGACCATGATCTCCTATGTCGACCGCGACCAGCGCTACCGCTTCGTCAACCGCGCCTACCGCGCCGCCTACGCGCCGAACGGCACCCCGATCCTGGGCCAGACGCTGCGCGCCGTGCTGGGCGAGGCCGAATACGGCCCGCGCCAGCCCTTCATCGAGCGGGCCCTGGCCGGCGCCACCGTGACCTTCGACCTGCCGCTGCCGGGATCCGAAGTCGAGCCGCGCTTCGGCTTCGCGACCTATGTGCCGCACCGCAACCACCGCGACGAGGTGGTGGGGTTCTTCACCCTGATCCAGGACATCACCGAGCGCCGGCGGGCCGAGCGCATCCTGGAGGCGGCGAACGAGGAGCTGGAGCGGCGGGTGCATGAGCGCACCGCCACCCTGTCCCGGCTGAACGAGGCGCTGTCGGCGGAGGTGGAGAAGCGCCGCCGCATCACCCGCGAGCTGCGCATCGCCAAGACCGAGGCAGAGCGCGCCAACATCAGCAAGACCAAGTTCCTGGCCGATGCCAGCCACGACCTGCTGCAGCCGCTGAACGCCGCCCGGCTGTTCGTGGCGACGCTGGAGGACACGACGCTGCCGGCCGAGGGCGAGGCGCTGCTGGGCAAGATCGACCACGCGCTGGAGAATGTCGAGGAGCTGCTGAACATCCTGCTCGACATCTCCAAGCTCGACGCCGGCCGGGTCGGCGCCAACCTGCAGAGCGTGCCGCTGCCGCCGCTGATGGAGGCGCTGCACGACGAGGTCGCGCCGCTGGCCCAGCGCAAGGGGCTGGGGTTCACCCTGCTGCCCTGCTCCCTCACCGTCTGCTCCGACCCGCAGCTGCTGCGCCGCCTGCTGCAGAACTTCCTGACCAACGCCGTGCGCTACACCCCTGCCGGGCGGATCCTGTTCGGCGCCCGGCGCCGCGGCGGCGCGGTCGAGCTGCAGGTGGTCGACACCGGCATCGGCATCCCGCAGGAGCGGCTGGACGAGATCTTCGAGGAGTTCCGGCGGCTGGACGGGCCGGAGGGCAAGGCCGAGCCCGGCCAGAAGGGCTACGGCCTCGGCCTGTCGATCGTGCGCCGGATCAGCCGGCTGCTCGGCACCGAGGTCAAGGTGCGCTCGATCGTCGGCCGCGGCTCGGTCTTCTCGGTGGTGGTGCCGCTGACCGACCCGGCGCAGGACTGCATGGGCCCGCGGCCGGCCGCGGCGGCGGTGGTGCCGGGCGCGGTCGACCGCGTGCGCGTGCTGGTGATCGACAACGACCCCGCCATCCTCGACGGCATGACCCGGCTGCTGCGCAGCTGGGGCTGCCGCGTCGCCGCCGCGGCCGACAAAGCCGGGGCCGAGGCGCGGATCGGGGCGGAGGGCTTCCGGCCGGACATCGTGCTGGCCGACTACCACCTCGACGCCGGGCAGCGCGGCACCGAGCTGATCATCGCCCTGCGCCACGCGCTCGACGAGGAGATCCCGGCCGCGGTGATCCCCGCCGACCGCAGCCCGGAGGTGCAGTCGATGGTGCAGGCGCTGTCCGGGGTGAGCCTGCTGACCAAGCCGATCAAGCCCGCCCGGCTGCGGGCACTGATCGCGTCGGCGCGGCGGTGAGACTGCCGGGATGCCGCTTGGACGTAGGTTGGGTTCGCGGCTGCGAACCCAACATCGCGCAGCCCGAGCAGCTGTTGGGTTCGCTTCGCGAACCCAACCTACGCCCTCGTCGCGGGACGATCAGAGAGCCCGGCGGTACTTCTGGAACAGGATCACCGCCTGGGTGCGGCTGGAGACGCCGAGCTTCTGCAGCAGGCTGGAGACATGCGCCTTGACCGTGGTGATCTGGACGTCGATGGCGTAGGCGATCTGCTTGTTCAGGAGGCCCTCGGCCATCAGCTCCAGCACCTTGCGCTGCTGGTTGGTCAGCAGCTCGAACCGGCAGCGCACCGCCTCGTCCAGCGGCTCGTCCTCCTCCGGCTCGCCCGGGCCGATGGCGTCGAGGCCCGGGGTGTAGCTGCCGCCGTCGAGGATGGTGGAGATGGCGGAGACGATGGCGTCGCGCGACAGCGACTTCGGGATGTAGCCGACCGCGCCGGCGTCGAAGCATTCGCGCATGACGAAGCTGTCGGCCAGGGCCGAGATCACCGCCACCGGCACGTCCGGCCGCCGGGTGCGCAGCGAGCGCACGCCCTTGACCCCGTTCATCCCCGGCATGCGGAGGTCGAGCAGGATCAGGTCGATGTCCATCACCGAGGCGATGCGGTCCACCGCCTCGCCGAAGGTGCCGCTCTCGAGCACGTCGACCTGGTCGTCGAGCGACTTCAGCGTGCCGGCGAGAGCCTCGCGGAACATCGGGTGATCGTCAGCGACCAGGACCGTGCGCATCGGCGGCATCCTTGTCTTGGCGGCAAGTGAGGAATTGAACGCCGCGGGACTCGGCGGGTCAAGCAGGAAGCACCGGCATTGGCCTTTGGTTCAAGGCGGTGCGAAGCCCGCCGCGAGGGCTCAGAACCACATGAAAGAACCGTCATTGCGAGCGCAGCGAAGCAATCCAGGGGCCGTTTGGCGTGGCCCCTGGATTGCTTCGTCGGCTTCGCCTCCTCGCAATGACGGTTCTCTGCGAGCAAAAAGCTCGATCACGGGTTCGTCGGCATCAGAACCCGATGCCGCCGTTGATCTGCAGGATCTCGCCGGCCAGGAAGGAGGCGCGGTCGGAGGCCAGGTACCGCCTCGGCCACGTCCTCCGGCGTGGCCTCGCGGCGCAACGGCGTGCGATACACCACCGCGGCGCGGCCCTGCGGCGTGTTGAAGACGTCGTGGAAGCGGGTGCCGATCGCCCCCGGCCCTGGTCACCACCGCCGTCTTCTCCTTCATCTGGACCCATGAGGATTTCCTGACGCCCCTGGTCTATCTGACCGACATGGCCTCCTATACGGTGCCGCAGGGGCTGCGGCTGTTCATGGCCTCGACCGGCGTCTCGGCCTGGGGCCCGATGCTGGCGATGTCGCTGCTGTCGCTGGTCCCCCTGATCGTCCTGTTCCTCGTCTTTCAGCGCCGGCTGATCGAGGGGATCGCGACGACCGGCCTGAAATGACATTCATGGGACCCTCGATGCTGATCCGCCACGACACCCTGACCCAGCTGGTCGGGGACATCTTCGCCGCCCAGGGCTGCAGCGCCGCCGAGAGCGGGCGCATCGCCCGCTATCTCGTCGCCGCCAATTTGACCGGCCATGACAGCCACGGCGTCATCCGCGTGCCGCGCTACGTCGCCATGCTGGCCCAGGGCGAGGTGCGGCGCGACGTGACCGCCGAAATCGTCACCGACACCCCAGCCTTCGCCCTGGTCGACGGCGGCTACGGCTTCGGCCAGACGGTCGGGCCCCAGGCGGTGCGCCTCGGCATCGACAAGGCGCTGGCGGGCGGCGTCGCCGTGGTCGGGCTGCGCCATGCCGGCCATCTCGGCCGCATCGGCGAATGGGCGGAGATGGCGGCCGAGTCCGGCCTTTGCTCGCTGCACTTCGTCAACGTCGCCGGCAGCGAGCTGGTGGCGCCCTTCGGCGGGGTCGAGCGGCGCTTCTCCACCGCCCCCTTCGCCGCCGGCTTCCTGGTGCCCGGCCGGGCGCCGGTGATCCTGGACTTCGCCACCTCGCTGGTGGCCGAGGGCAAGGTGCTGGTGGCGGCCAATGGCGGCAAGCCCCTGCCCGAGGGCGCGCTGATCGAGCCCGACGGCCGGCTGAGCCGCGACCCCGACACCCTCTACGGCCCGCCCGTGCCCGGCAGCGCCGTGCGCAGCGCCCAGAACGGGCTCGGCGCCATCCGCGCCTTCGGCGAGCACAAGGGGTCGGGCTTGGCCCTGATCTGCGAGCTGGTGGCCGGCGCCCTGACCGGATCGGGCTGCGCCGGGCCGGGGCCGCGCCGCTTCTGCAACGGCATGCTGTCGATCTACATGGCGCCCGGGCAGTTCGGCTCGGCCGAAGACCTGGCGGCCGAGACCACGCGCTACATCGACCATTTCAAGGCCTGCCGCCCGGCCGAGCCCGGCGGCGGGGTGCTGCTGCCCGGCGGGCCCGAGGCGCGCCGCCGGGCCGGGCGCATCGCCGGCGGCGTGCCGCTGAGCGACGGGGTCTGGCGCAGCCTGGTGGCCACGGCCCGGGCGGGCGGCCTCGACATCCCCCGATACCCGCCCCTGCCGGCGGCCTGACCCTGCCGGCCCGCCCCTGGAGGAACCAGTGCCCGAGCCGATCCTGACCGTGTTCACCAAGCCCTGGACGGGCCCGCTGCCGCAGCTGGCCGACACGGTGGCCGGACTCGGCCTCCAGGGGGTGGAGCTGCCGGTGCGCCCCGGCTACCAGGTGACGCCGGAGACCGCGGCAAGCGGCCTGCCCGCCGCCGCCCGCACCCTGGCGTCGCGCGGCCTCGCGATCCGCAGCATCGCCGGCCCGGTCGACGAGGCCACTGTCGCCGCCTGCGGCGAGGCCGGGGTGCCGCTGATCCGCATCTGCGTCGCGGTCGACCCGGCGTCGGGATTCCGCGCCACGGTCGACGGCTGGCGCCGCCGGTTCGATGCGCTGCTGCCGGCGCTGGAGCGGCACGGCGTGGCCATCGGCATCCAGAACCATTCCGGCGCCCAGATCGGCAGCGCCGCGGGGGTGCTGTACCTGATCGAGCGCTACGACCCGAAGCATGTCTGCGCCGTGCTGGACATGGCGCATTGCGGCGTGGCGGGCGAGCCGGTGGAGCTGGCGGTCGACATCCTGTCCGGCCGGCTGCGCCTGGCGAACTTCAAGAGCGCCTATCAGCGCCGGCTGACGCCGCCGGAGGAGGACGCGGTCTACAAGGTGCACTGGACCACGCACCGGCACGCCGCCTATTCCTGGCGCGGCTTCGTGCAGGCCCTGCGGAAGGCGGGCTACAGCGGGGCTTACTGCCTGCCGGCCGAATACAGCCACCCGAGCGGCCAGGGCCAGCGCATGGGCGACGAGGTGCTGCCGTTCCTGAGAGGAGATATCGCCTATTTGAAGGGGCTGCTGGGGGAGGGGGTGGCAGGTTAATACTTGGAAGCAAAAGTTGCTGACAACGAAGTGCCTAGGAATCCGAATCAGCCCGCCTCTGAACCAGGTGCTAGCTCTTGCTGGCAAGAGGGCTCGATGACGAGACAATTTCGTGACCACGAGCCGCTGCCAGCCTCTCAAGCAAGGTAGAGTGACGCTTCACAGACATATGTTTTTGCACAAACGAGAGTGCCTTCTCATTCAAGCTGTAGATGTGCATCGCGAACGGAATAGCCGCCTCGAAGAGGGCTGTCGCTGGGACCCGGCGTCCGTGTTTCACGAGCCGATCGTTGCCGCTCCGCGCTCGCATCTTTGCGCTGCAGGATCGTTGCTCTGTTCCCTAGGGCCACAAACAAGGTACACTACGGCCTCCCTGTTTAAGTCCGCCCCGAAATGTCAAAGCCTTCACCCGAAAAACCGGCCTCTCCTCATCTGTACCATTATACACGTTTCGCAAACCTATTGGATATCATTAGATCGGAGCAAATTTGGTCGACTGACATTCGCTTTCTAAATGACCAAACAGAATATCATGGCTCCGCAGAGCTATGTCGGGATATGGCATACGCGCGAATGGCTGGAACGTTTATACCCCCCAAAGGCGTCAGCCCTACTCTACATGGAAACAGATGCAGGTCGTATCTGTTCCAGCTCATGAGAGAACTTCAGAATTCTGAAACACTTGCGGTTAATACTTTTGTTATTTCTTTTTCTGAACACTCAGATGACCTATCGCAATGGCGTGCTTATGCGCGCCCGGCCGGCGTCGCGATCGGATTTTCTGCACGAACACTACGCGATATCGCCAACGCGCAAGGGTTTAGACTCGTAAAGTGTATCTATGACGATGACGTCAAGGAGAAAATGCTTCACAACCTTATTGAGTCAAAAATAGAGTTGATCGGAAAAGTGCCGAGGAAAATCTCCGAAAGAGATGAGTATTTGTCCAATGTCATCAGCCTAACTTTGATCGAATTTCAATATATGGCTGCTATTTTTAAGCATCCCGCGTTCCGGTCTGAGGCAGAATGGCGCCTGGTCTCAGATCCATTGGCTGATAAAAAATCGGTTAACGACCTCACATTCCATTCCAGTGGATCAACCTTGATTCCGCATGCGATAGTTAGGTTTATGAACGTGTCGACCAACGATGGTGCGGTGAGCGCCGCTCCAACACGTGTGATCGTGGGGCCGTCACCATACCCAAAATTGAATCAAGCGTCGGTAGCCTCCGCCCTCCGTCGCTTCGGCTTTAATGACACGAAAGTTCAAACTAGCGTCGCTCCGTTCCGTGATCTCTAGTCGTCAAAGCGTCAGATTTTCGCCTACCAGAAGACCGGCCAGCCCCCTCGAAGGTAATTTGACAACCCCAGCCACCCCGCGCTAGCATCGTTTGTGTACAAACAATAACCGCCGGGGAGCGTTTCATGTCCGTCACACTCAATCGGCGCCGGTTCGGCGCCCTGCTCGGGGCCGGGGCGCTGGCCGGGGCAATGCCGCTGCGCCGGGCGCGGGCGGCCGAGACCATCTATGTCCTGAACTGGCAGGGCTATGGCACCGACGAGGCCTGGGCCCTGAAGGCCTTCGCCGAGAAGACCGGCATCGAGGTCAGGCACGACTACTTCAACTCCGAAGAAGAGATGCTGACCAAGCTGCGCACCAACCCCGGCACCTACGACGTGGTGCTGATCAACAGCGCCCGCACCCTGCAGGCCCAGGCCGAGGAGCTGCTGGAGCCGATCGACCTGGCCAAGGTGCCGAACGCCGCCGACCTGGCGCCGGCGCTGCGCGACCACGCGAACTTCCACAAGGACGGCAAGGCCTATGGCGTGTCCTGGCTGTGGGGCATCAACGCGCTGGGCCTGCGCCGCGACAAGGTCAAGGCCGACAGCCTGTCGGTGCTGGCCGACCCGGCCTATGCCGGCCGCGTCGCCCTGTTCGACGACGCCGTCACCGCGATCGGCATCGGCGCGCTCTTGACCGGGCAGGACATCAACGCGCCCAAAGACATGGACGCCGTCGCCGCCAAGCTGAAGGAGCTGAAGCCGGGCGTGAAGCTGCTGTGGTCCAGCGAGGACCAGTGGAACAAGGCCTTCGCCGCCGGCGAGTTCGACGTCTCGATCTACTGGTCAGGCGCGGCCGTGCGGTCGCAGCGCAACTTCAAGCTGGCGGTCGACTTTGTGGTGCCGAAGGAAGGCGGCATCGGCTGGATCGACGGGCTGTCGGTGCCGGCCACCAGCACCCGCAAGGAGTCGGCCCTGGCCTTCATCAACTACATGATCGACCCCGGCTTCTACGATTACTGGGCCACCAATATCGGCGCCCCGGCCTCGGCCAACGCCAAGGCCATGGCGGCGCTGCCGGCCGACGACCTGAACAAGCAGATCCACAAGGCCGAGTACCTGTCCCAGCTGCAGTTCATGTCGCCGCTGAGCGACGACCAGCGTACGGCGTTCTCGGATCTGTGGCAGGAGACGAAGGCGTTCTACGCTGGATAACCCGAGGTCGATGCGGCCTGCCCCTTTACTCTCCCCCTCCCCTTGCGGGAGGGGGTAGGGGGAGGGGTATGTCGAGGCCGGGACCAGTCCTGGGTCGTCGGCTCCGGCGGAGAGCCCCTCCTTCCCCTCCCGCAAGGGGAGGGGGAGGGGGAGAGTAAAGGGGCAGAGGCGTTGCTTTGCCCGATAGGATGCGAGAGTTGGACGTGATCGTGACCGGAGGCGGCATCCGATGACCGAGCTGGCGGCGACCAGTGCGCCTGCCGCCCCTGCGGCCCCGGCCGAGAAGCGCGGCTGGCTGGCCACGGCGGGGCTGCTGCTGCCGGCCTATGGCTGGCTGACCCTGGCGATCTTCCTGCCGCTGCTGATGATGCTCGGCTTCTCCTTCCTCAAGGTGGCGCCCTTCGGCGGCCGGGCGATCGTCTGGACGCTCGACAACTACCTCGCCTTCCTCAAGCGGCCCTATCTGCGCGACGTCGCCTGGACCTCGCTGTCGATCGGGATCTGGACCACGCTGATCTGCGCCGCGATCGGCCTGCCGGCGGCGCTGGCCCTGGCGCGCTCCACCTTCGGCCGCACCCGGCAGGTGCTGTTCCTCTTGATCATCCTGCCGTTCTGGACCAACGGGCTGGTCCGCGTCTTCTCCTGGACCATGGTGCTGCGCGACGGCGGCATCATCGACGGGCTCTACCACTGGGTGTTCCCGGATGCGGCGCCGCTGGGGCTGCTCTACTCCTACCCGGCCATCATCGTCGGGCTGGTGCACGCCTATCTGCCCTACATGATCCTGACCTGCTACCTGTCGCTGGTCGCGATCGACGACCAGATCCTGGAGGCCGCGCGCAGCCTGGGCGCCCGGGCGCCGGTGCTGTTCTCGAAGATCATCCTGCCGCTGGCCATGCCGGGGCTGATCTCCGGTTCGGTCCTGATCTTCGTGCCGGTGATCGGCAGCTTCATGGAGCCGCGGATCCTCGGCGGCCGGGTCGGCGTCACCATGGGTACGGTGATCGAGGACCAGTTCACCCAGGCCTTCAACTGGCCGCTGGGCGCCGCTTTGTCCTTCACCATGCTGGCGATCGTGCTGGCGATCTTCGCCCTGGCCTCGCCGGTGCTGAAGCGGCAGCAGGGGGCGCGGCCGTGATGAGCACTCTCCCAACGTTCCCAGCACCGTCATTGCGAGCGCAGCGAAGCAATCCAGGGCGGCTCGCTGCGGCCCCTGGATTGCTTCGTCGGCTTCGCCTCCTCGCAATGACGGCGAGGGATGGCGGTGCCGCGACCGGGGGGGCCCGCCCATGAAGCGTCTCGGCCTCGCCCATCTCTGGACCGTCATCGCCTTCCTGTACCTGCCGATCGCGGTGATGGTGGTGATGGCATTCAACGCCTCGCCGCTGTACCAGCTGCCCTTCGAGTTCTCGCTCGATTGGTTCGCCAGGCTGCCGGACAACGAGCGGCTGCTGTCGGCCAGCGGCAACAGCCTGATCCTGGCCGTCGTCACCGCCGTGCTGGCCACCGCGATCGGCACCCCGGCGGCGCTGGCCCTGTCGCGCCGCAGGTTCCGCGGCCGGTCGCTGCTGCAACTGCTGCTGCTGCCGCCGATCGCCATCCCCTGGCTGATCACCGGCACCGCCATGCTGGTGTTCTTCTTCTCCACCGGCATCGGCCGCGGCCTGTTCGCCATGACCATCGGCCATGTGGCGCTGGCCATCCCCTATGTCGTGCTGGTGGTCGGCACCGGGCTGCAGTCGCAGCGCGCCGATCTGGAGGAGGCGGCGATGAGCCTGGGGTCCACCCCGTTGCACGCCTTCTTCACCGTCACCCTGCCGCTCCTGCTGCCCAGCATCATCGCCGCGGCGCTGTTCGCCTTCGCCGTGTCGCTGGATCAGTTCGTGGTCTCCTACTTCCTGGCCACGCCCGGCGTCACCACCCTGCCGGTGGAGATCTATTCCGCCATCCGCAAGGGCTTCACGCCGGAGATCAACGCCATCTCCACCATCCTCTTGGGCGCCTCGATGGTCCTGGTTTTGGCCTTCGCCCTCTTGTCGAACATGGGAGGCGCCCGTGAGCGGCGTTGAGGTTTCCGCCGTCAGCAAGCGCTACGGGCCCGCCACCGTCCTGGACCGGATCAGCGCCAGCTTCGAGGCCGGGCGCTTCACCAGCCTGCTCGGCCCCTCCGGCTCCGGCAAGACCACCCTCTTGCGCATCGTCGCCGGCTTCGTGGTGCCGGACGAGGGCGAGTTGCGCATCGGCGCGGAGGAGGTAACGCGCGTTCCGGTGTGGAAGCGCCGCATCGGAATGGTGTTCCAGTCCTACGCCCTGTTCCCGCACATGACCGTGCTGCAGAACGTGATGTTCGGGCTGAACCGGCGCGGCGTGCGCGGCCCCTCCGCCGCGAAGGAGGCGCGCGAGGCGCTGGAGATGGTGCGCCTGTCCGGCTTCGAGAACCGCAGCCCGAAGCAGCTGTCGGGCGGGCAGCAGCAGCGCGTGGCGCTGGCCCGCGCCATCGTCACCAAGCCGACCGTGCTGCTGCTGGACGAGCCGCTGTCGGCGCTGGACCGGCGGCTGCGGCAGGAGATGCAGGTCGAGCTGAAGCGCATCCAGCGCGAGAGCGGACTGACCACCATCTTCGTCACCCACGACCAGGAGGAGGCGCTGACCCTGTCCGACCGCATCGCCATCCTGGACCGCGGCCGGATCGTGCAGGACGGCGCGCCGGGCGAGATCTACGAGCGGCCGCGCACCCGCTTCGCCGCCGGGTTCCTCGGCGACGCCAATTTCCTCGAGGGCACGGTGACGGCGGGCAGCGTCGAGGTGCAGGGCGGCACAATTCGGGTCGCCGGCCAGCTGCCGGCGGCCGGGTCCAAGGTCACCCTGGCGGTGCGGCCGGAGAAGATGCAGATCCTGGCCCCGAACACCACCTTCGAGAACGCGATCCCGGCGACGCTGCGCGAGGTGATCTACGCCGGCGCGGTCTCCACCTACCTGCTGGCAGGGCCGGACGGGCGGGAGCTGAAGGTCTTCGCCCAGAACCGGTCGCAAGATGCCGCCGCGCCCGCCCCCGGTTCCGCCGTCACCCTGGGCTGGTCCGCCGCCCACACCATCGCGCTGGAGGACTGAGTGCTGCGCTTCGGGCCGCTGTCGCCAAACACCGTCCACATCGCCATCGACCTGCAGCGCCTGTTCGCCGAGGACACGGTGTGGTCGACCCCGGCGCTGATGGGCGTCGTCCCCAACGTCGCCGCGCTGGCGAAAGCGGGCCGCACCCTGTTCCCGCGCTTCGTGACGCCGGAGAGGGCGGAGGACGCGCCCGGCACCTGGCGCCGCTACTACACCCACTGGCGGGCGGTGACCCGGCCGAACCTGGCGCCCGGCATGCTGGACCTGGTGGCGGAGCTGGCGGCGCTGGCACCGGCCGGCAGCGTCATCGACAAGCCGACCCATTCCGCCTTCGCCGCGCCGGAATTCGTCGACCGGCTGGCCGCGCTGGGCGCCGACACGCTGATCGTCACGGGGGTGGAGACGGATGTCTGCGTCCTCGGCACCATCCTCGACGGCATCGACCGCGGCTTCCGCATCGTCGCCGTGTCCGACGCGATGACCAGCTCGTCGCTGCCGGGCCACCACGCCACGCTCGACCTGATCCTGCCGCGCTTCGACCAGCAGGTGGAGATCGTCACGACCGAAGCGGTGCTCAGGGCTTGGAGCTGATACCGGCGGTACTCGCATTCCTTCGTCATGGCGAGGCGCGCAGCGCCGTGGCCATCCAGAGGCCGGTGCCGCCTGGATGGCCACGCCCCTTCGGGGCTCGCCATGACGGTTCCACAAGGCGGACAGGCTGGAGCCTGACATGAGGTCCTGATGCTGCGCGACACCACGATCCCCCTCGCCCGGGCCTGGAACACCTGGTCCAGCCGCCCGGCCGAGATGGTGTTCCTGCCGCTGGGCGTGCGGGTGACGCCGCTGGCCTATGCCGACAGCACCCGCAGCGCGACGCTGTTCCCGGCCAGGTCGGTCCGCTACGGCCGCCACGCCCTCGACGGCAGCCTGGTGGAGCTGGACCTGGACCATGCCGGCACCGGCCTGGCCTGGCGCTGGGCGAAGCGTGGGCCGTTCGAGCTGTCCGGCACCTGGCAGACGCAGAAGACCGGCGAATGGGGTCTGCGATTCTGGTTCAACCTCTGCCTGTCGGCCGAGGACGGCCAGACCGTGCGCTGGGACCCTGCGGGGGCCGCCGTGGTCAAGGTCGGGCACCGCTTCGTCGCCCTGGCCAGCGCCGAGCCGCCGGTGCAGGTGACCGGCCACGCCGCGGTCGAGGCCGTGGCCGAGGATTACGAGACGCACGGCTATTTCCATCTCGGTGCGCGGTCCGAGGCGGCGCCGGTGCTGGTGCTGCGCTTCAACCTGGAGATGATGCGCGACGGCGGCATCGGCGTCGCCGTGGCCGACCGGGCCGACCTGGCGGTCGAGCGCGCCAAGGCGCTGGCGGCCGAGCCGGGCGAGGCGCCCGCCCTGCCCGGCCAGACCGGAGCCCAGGCCGGGGCGCTGGACGCGCTGCGCGACGTCATGGCCTGGAACACCGTCTGGGACGAGGTCAACCGCCGGCCCTACACCTCGATCAGCCGGAACTGGAACCTGTCGAAATTCGGCGGCTTCGGCGTCTGGCTGAACGACCAGCTCTACAACGCGCTCCTGACCGGCTATCTCGATCAGGAGATGGCGCGGGAGAACCTGGCGGCGTCGCTGGCCAGCGCCACGCCGGAGGGCAACCTCGCCTGCCTGCTGACCGCCAACGACGCCTGGGTCGACCGCACCCAGCTGCCGATCGGGTCGTTCCTGCTGTGGCTGATCTGGCTCCGCTCCCGCTCCCGCCCGATGCTGGAGCTGGCCTATGGCACCCTGGCGCGCAACCACGCCTGGTGGTGGCGGGAACGCGACCCGCGCGGCCGGGGCCTCGTCTCCTACGGCACCTCGGATGTCGGCGAGGGGCTGTACAAGGGCACCTCCTTCGGCGCCCGCAACGAATCCAGCATGGACAATTCGCCGATCCACGACGAGGCGGCCTATGACCCGGAGACGCGGACGCTGCGCTGCGAGGATGTCGGGCTGAACAGCCTCTTGGCCTTCGACGCCGAGGTGCTGTCCTGGATCGCGGCGGAGCTGGGCGACGACGCGGCCGCCGCGTCGCACGCCGAGACCGCCGCCCGCACCCGGGCGAAGATCGGTGCGGAGCTGTGGGACGACAGCCGCGGCATCTTCGCCAACCGGCTGTGGTCCGGCCAGTTCGCCCGCAGCCTGGGGCCGACCAGCTTCTATCCGCTGATCTGCGGCGCCGCCTCGCCGGAGCAGGCGCAGCAGTTGCTGGCTCATCTCGAGGACCCGGCCACCTTCGGCGGCGACTTCGTCATCCCCGGCACGACCCGCGACGACCCGGCGGCGAAGGACAATTCCTACTGGCGCGGCCGGATCTGGCCGCCCTTGAACTGGATGGTCTGGCACGGGCTGCGTCGCAACGGCTTCGAGGCCGAGGCGGCGAAGCTGGCCGAGGACAGCCTGCGGCTGTTCCGCCGGGCCTGGGACGAGCGGCGGCTGTGCCCGGAGAACTTCAACGCCGAGACCGGCGAGCCGATGGACCAGCCGGACACCGAGGGCTTCTACAGCTGGGGCGCGCTGATGCCGGCCCTCGGCGTCGCCCGGGTGATAGACGTCAACCCCTGGGGCGGGTGGGAGCTGGTGAATGACGGCGCCGACGCCACGCTCGGGCCCATCGCCAGCCCGGCCGGCGCGGTGACGGTCGCGGTCGCGGAGGGTGTGCTGGCCCTGCGCCGCGGCAGCAGGACCCTGCTGGAGACCAATCTCCGGGGCCGGCTGTCGCAGCTGCGCTTCGGCGAGGGCGACATTGCCGTCACCCTGCCGGCGGAGCTGCCGGCCGGCGCTTGGCTGCGCTTCCCGTCGCTGGCGCCGGACCGGGTGCTGGACCTGCGCATCGGCGACGAAGCCGCCGGCCGGAGGGCGGAGGACGGCGTCACCGTGGACCTGCCGCCCGGCGCCGCCGGCCGCACGGTGCGGGTGGTGCTGGCGGGATGACCTCTTCCGCAAACGAGACTTTTTCCGAACACCGCCGTCTGAGCCGGCCCATCTCTTCTATCCTCCCCCTCCCCTTGCGGGAGGGGGGAGAGTGAAAGGCACGGGACGGTTCGGGTGATTCTGAAAAGGTCTCGCAAGCGAAAGAGGCTATGCGTCCATCGACCGGCTGATGTCACGCCTCGATCCGCACACCCGCCGGGCCGGCTTCCACCGTGCCGATCCGGCGGGCGGCCGGATGGCCGGCTGCGGTGATGCGCTCCAGCAGCGCATCGGCCCGGTCGGCGGCGCAGGACAGCAGCAGCCCGCCGGAGGTCTGCGGGTCGGTCAGCAGGTGGCGGCGCCACTCCGGCAGGCCGGGGGGCAGCGTCACCTCCGCTCCGTAGCTGGCCCAGTTGCGGTGCGAGGCGCCGGTGACGAAGCCGTCCCGCGCCAGCGCCTCCGCCTGGGCGAACAGCGCCGGCCCGTCCTGCCGGATCGCCAGGGTGACGCCGGCGCCGCGCGCCATCTCCAGCCCATGGCCGAGCAGGCCGAAGCCGGTGACGTCGGTGACGGCGTGCACCGCCGCCTCCCGCCCCAGCTCGGCGCCGATGCGGTTGAGCTGGGTCGTGCTGGCGACCATCTCCGCATAGGCCTCGGCCGGCAGCGCCTGCTTCTTGAAGGCGGCGGAGTAGACGCCGACGCCCAGCGCCTTGGTCAGGATCAGCGCGTCGCCTGGCCGGGCGCCCGAGTTCCGCCGCAGCTCCGACGGCCGGCAGGTGCCGATCACCGCCAGGCCGTAGATCGGCTCCGGAGCGTCGATCGAATGTCCGCCGGCGACCGGGATCCCGGCCTCGGCGCAGATCGACGCGCCGCCGGCCAGGATCTCGCGCACCGTCTCCGCCGGCAGCTTGCCCAGCGGCATGCCGAGGATGGCCAGCGCGAAGATCGGCTGCCCGCCCATGGCGTAGACGTCGGAGATCGCGTTGGTGGCCGCGATCCGCCCGAAATCGCGCGGGTCGTCGACCACCGGCATGAAGAAGTCGGTGGTGGCGATGACGCAGCGCTCGTCGTCGAGCTGCCAGACCGCGGCGTCGTCGCCGGTTTCGGTGCCGACCAGCAGCTGGCGGAACGGCGCCGCCGCCGGCTGGCCGGCCAGCAGTTCCTGCAGCACGGCGGGCGCCAGCTTGCAGCCGCAGCCGCCGCCATGCGCCAGGCTGGTCAGGCGGACCGGGGCGGCGACGTCGCCGTCGCGGGGTGCCGGGATCATGGGGCTTCCTCCGATCACGCCGAGATCTCGGCCGATTCCAGGCTGTAGGCGAAGGTGTCGGCGTCGAGGCAGTCGAGCCGCACGCCCGCCACCTCGGCCTGAGGATACATCAGGAAGCCGACCGCGGGGCCGGCGCTGCCGGGCAGCGCCACGTCATGGGCGTCGTTATAGGCGATCCAGTTGCCCTCCCAGGCGCCGAACAGGGCGCGATGCGCGGCCACCACCTTGGGATCGTCGAGGGCGAGCCTGCCCGGCGGCTCCTCCAGCACGACCTTGCGCACATCGGCGGGATCGGCCGCGACCCCGCCGAAGCCGGCCAGATGGACCTCGGCCCGGCAGTGCTGCGCCTTGGTGACGGTCGTGCTGTTGGCGCCGAGGCTCCTGTAGCCGAAGCGCGACGGCGCGACGCGGATGCCGTACACGTCCCGCGCGGGAATGCCGGAGGCGCGCGCCAGGCCGACGAACAGCGCGTTGATGTCGGCGCATTTGCCGCCGAACGGCGCGCCGGCCCGCAGCATCGCCGCGACGTCGCCGCTGCCGCAGCCGCGCAAAGCGGCGTCGCGGTAGGTGTTGGCGACCACCCATTCGTAGAGCGCGCGGGCCTTGGCGAGATCGCCGTCGGCGCCGGCGGTGATGCGGTCGGCCGTCTCCCGGACGATGCCGTCGGTCGGGATCAGCGCGCTGGGCTGCAGGTACCGGCGGCGCTCCGCCTCGGCCAGGGCCGGGGCCGGACCGGGCGCCGCGAGATCGGCCGCGCGGTCGCGCAGCGCCGCCAGGCTGGTCACCTCGGCCCTGGGCGCGGCGTCGTCCGCCGCCCAGGCGAGATGCAGCAGGGCCGCGCCCGACGCCGGGTCGTGCTCGATGGCCGCTGAGGCGGCGTTGGTGGTCCAGCGCGTGTCGCCGGGTCGGCTCCAGCCCGCCGCCTCCAGCCCGGGCAGCGGCACCCAGGCCTCGACCCGGCCGGGACCGACCTTGGCGCGGTCGAGGGCGATGCGGGTGGTCAGCGCGAAGCTGCGCCAGTCGCCCGGCGACGGCGCGAACACGGCATCGCCTGCCGCGGCCCGCCCTGCCCAGGCGGGAATGGCCCAGACAGCGGACAGGGCGGCGCCCGCCCGGAGGAGATCACGACGGCTGCTCATGGTTTGCGCTCCTGATCCGCGCGCGGGCGCGGGCGGCCCGACACGGCCGGCTGCGGGAATTCGGGGATGACGGAAGACGGCGGCACCAGCGGCCAAGCGGCATCGCACCGCCCTGCGGGCGGCCGGACCGGCCTGTCGGCATCGATGCAGCCCCGCGACGCGGGAGCGCTGGGAAACGCCACGGCGGCGATTAGACGGCGAAGGCGGGCGGAAGGTCAACCCGGAGCCTGCCGCGTCTCGCCGTCTCACCCCTCCATTTCCCCCGTGCGAATGAGCCGCAATAAGCTGTTGTAATAGCAAAACAATACGAAGGTATAGGAACCCATCGCCCGTTTGACTTGGAACCGTTCCAAGCGTAGCCTTTGTCCTAATTCGGTATGTTTTTTGCGGAACAGGCTTCCGGGAGGTCCAGATGGACATGAAGCTCTCGCGCCGCGGCTTCCTGAAAGGGGCCGGCGCGGGTGTGGCGGGAACGACGCTCGGGGCCTTCGGCTTCGGCGACATCGAGGCGGCCTACGCCGCCGCGATCAGGCCGTTCAAGCTCGCCAACACCACCGAGACCCGCAACACCTGCACCTACTGCTCGGTGGCCTGCGGCATCATCCTCTACTCCAAGGGCGACCTCCGGAAGGGCGAGAAGGCCGAGATCACCCATATCGAGGGCGATTCCGACCACCCGACCAACCGCGGCACGCTGTGCCCGAAGGGCGCGGCGCTGCTGGACACGGTCCGGTCCGCCACGCGGCTGCAGCATCCGATGCTGCGGCGCGCGGGATCGGACAAGTTCGAGCGGATCTCCTGGGGCGAGGCGCTGGACAAGATCGCCCGGGCGATGAAGGACGACCGCGACGCGAACTTCATCGCCAAGAACAAGGACGGCACGACGGTCAACCGATGGCTGACCACGGGCTTCCTCGCGGCTTCGGCGACCACCAACGAAACCGCCTACGCGACATACAAGGTGGTGCGCAGCACCGGCATTCTGGCGTTCGACAACCAGGCGCGCGTCTGACACGGCCCGACGGTGGCGAGTCTCGCCCCGACATTTGGCCGTGGAGCCATGACGAACTCCTGGACCGACATCAAGAACACCGACCTCGTCGTCATCATGGGCGGCAATGCCGCCGAGGCCCATCCCTGCGGCTTCAAATGGGTGACGGAGGCCAAGGCCAACCGCGGCGCCAAGCTGATCGTCGTCGACCCGCGCTTCACCCGCTCGGCGTCGGTGGCGGATTTCTACGCGCCGATCCGGCAGGGCACGGACATTGCCTTCCTGCTGGGCCTGATCAACCAGTGCATCCAGAACGACAAGGTGCAGTGGGAGTATGTGAAGGCCTTCACCAACGCCACCTTCCTGGTGAAGGAGGGCTTCGGCTACAGCGAGGGCCTGTTCACCGGCTATGACGAGGGCAAGCGCGACTACGACCGGTCGACCTGGGACTACGAGATCGGCCCGGACGGCTATGCCGTGGTCGACGACACGCTGCAGCATCCGCGCTGTGTGTGGAACCTGCTGAAGCAGCACGTCGCCCAGTACACGCCGGAGATGGTCGAGCGCATCTGCGGCACCCCGAAGGACAAGTTCCTGAAGGTGGCCGAGATGGTCGGCGAGTGCTCGTCGCCGACCAAGGCGATGACCTCGATGTACGCGCTGGGCTGGACGCAGCATTCCAAGGGCGCCCAGAACATCCGCACCATGGCGATGCTGCAGCTGATCCTGGGCAACATCGGCATCCGCGGCGGCGGCATGAACGCGCTGCGCGGCCATTCCAACATCCAGGGGCTGACCGATATCGGGCTGTTGTCGAACTCGCTGCCCGGCTACATGAACCTGCCCCGGGACACGGAAAAGGACTTCGCCACCTACATGTCGACCCGCGGCTACAAGCCGCTGCGGCCGAACCAGACCAGCTTCTGGCAGAACTACAGGAAGTTCTTCGTCAGCTTCCAGAAGGCGATGTTCGGCGCGGCGGCGACGCCGGAGAACGACTTCGCCTATGACTGGCTGCCGAAGCTCGACGTGCCCAACTACGACATCCTGCGGGCCTTCGAGCTGATGAAGCAGGGCAAGATGAACCTCTATTTCTGCCAGGGGTTCAACCCGCTTCAGGCCTTCCCGAACAAGGCCAAGCTGGCCGAGGCGCTGTCCAAGCTGAAGCTGCTGGTGGTGATGGACCCGCTGGAGACCGAGACGGCGCGGTTCTGGGAGAACCACGGCGTCTACAACGATGCGGCCACCGCCTCGATCCAGACCGAGGTGATCCAGCTGCCCACCACCTGCTTCGCCGAGGACGAGGGGTCGCTGGTCAATTCCGGGCGCTGGCTGCAATGGCACTGGCCCGGCGGCACGCCCCCGGGCGAGGCGAAGACCGACGCCTGGATCATGGCGCAGATCCATCTGCGGCTGAAGGAGCTGTACCGGACCGAGGGCGGGGCCTTCCCCGACCCGATCCTGAACCTGAACTGGGCCTATGCCGACCCGGGCGAGCCGAAGGCGGAGGAGCTGGCGAAGGAGATGAACGGGTCCGCCCTGGTGGACCTGTTCGACCCGGCCGACCCGACCAAGAAGATCGTCGAGGCCGGCAAGCAGCTGCCGAACTTCGCGGTGATGCGCGACGACGGGTCGACCGCCAGCGGCTGCTGGATCTATGCCGGCAGCTTCACCGAGGCCGGCAACATGATGGCCCGGCGCGACAACTCCGACCCGGACGACACCGGCGCCTATCTGAACTGGGCGTTCGCCTGGCCGGCCAACCGGCGGATCCTGTACAACCGCGCCTCCTGCGACGTCTCCGGCAAGCCCTGGGACCCGTCCCGCAAGCTGATCGAATGGAACGGCAGCAAGTGGACCGGCTATGACGTGCCGGACATCTCGCCGACGGCGAAGCCGGAGGATGTCGGGCCGTTCATCATGAACGCGGAAGGCGTCTCGCGGCTGTTCGCCCGCGGCCTGATGCGGGAAGGGCCGTTCCCGGTGCATTACGAGCCGTTCGAGAGCCCGGTCGCCAACGCCATCGCACCGAAGGTGCGGGGCAACCCGGCGGCCCGGGTGTTCGCGGACGACTTCGCCCAGTTCGCCGACATCGCCTCGCCGGACTTCCCCTACGCCGCGACCTCGTACCGTCTGACGGAGCATTTCCACTACTGGACCAAGAACAACCACGTGAACGCGGTCCTGCAGCCGGAGTTCTTCGTCGAGATCTCGGAGCAGCTGGCGGCGGAGAAGGGCATCGCCAAGGGCGGCTGGGTGCGGGTGTGGTCGAAGCGCGGCTCGGTCTTCGCCAAGGCGGTGGTGACCAAGCGGATCCGGCCGCTGGTGTGCGACGGCAAGACCGTGCACATCGTCGGCATCCCGATCCATTGGGGCTTCGTCGGCGCGGCGAAGAAGGGCTTCGGGGCGAACGTCCTGACGCCGTTCGTCGGTGACGCCAACATCGAGACGCCGGAGTTCAAGGCCTTCTGCGTCAACATCGAGGCCTCGTCCGGGCCGCCGGTGGCGTGAGGGAGATAGGACCATGTTTCCCCCGATCCCGAACCCCACCGTCGCCCCGGGCGCCCCGAAATTCGGCGACCAGGACCTGATCCGGCGCTCGGCCTCCACGATCACGCCGCCGGCCCAGCGGCAGACCGAGGTGGCCAAGCTGATCGACGTGTCGAAATGCATCGGCTGCAAGGCCTGCCAGTCGGCCTGCGTCGAGTGGAACGACACGCATGAGCCGGTCGGCGAAAACATCGGCGTCTACGACAATCCGCACGATCTGACGCCGGACATGTTCACGCTGATGCGGTTCACCGAATGGGAGAACCCGGAGACCCAGAACCTCGAATGGCTGATCCGCAAGGACGGCTGCATGCATTGCGAGGACCCGGGCTGCCTGAAGGCCTGCCCGGCGCCGGGCGCCATCGTGCAGTACTCGAACGGCATCGTCGATTTCGTGCACGAGAACTGCATCGGCTGCGGCTATTGCATCAAGGGCTGCCCGTTCAACATCCCGCGCATCTCCAAGACCGACCACAAGGCCTACAAGTGCACGCTGTGCTCCGACCGCGTCGCGGTCGGCCAGGGCCCGGCCTGCCAGAAGGCCTGCCCGACCCAGGCCATCGTGTTCGGCACCAAGGACGAGATGAAGGAGTGGGCGGACTTCCGGATCAAGGACCTGAAGTCCCGCGGCTTCGAGAATGCCGGGCTGTACGACCCGCCCGGCGTCGGCGGCACGCATGTGATGTATGTGCTGCACCACGCCGACAAGCCGGAGATCTATGCCGGCCTGCCGAAGGACCCGACGATCAGCCCGATCGTCGAGGCCTGGAAGGGCGTGACCAAGGTCGTCGGCCTCGGCGCCATCGGCCTGGCCGCCGTGGCCGGCGTGCTGCACCACCTGTTCGCCGGCGCCAACCGCGTGACGCCGGAGGATGAGCAGCATGCCGAGGAGCTGACGGAGGAGCGACGCCCGTGACCGCCGCCACCGATCCCCGGCCGGACGACGTCCTGCCCGGCGACGACGTCCATCCCGGCAAGCCGGTGATCGTCGACCGCTACACGGTCGGCGCCCGGATCAACCACTGGATCACGGCCACCAGCCTGGTGCTGCTGGCCCTGTCCGGCCTGGCGATGTTCCATCCCAGCCTGTTCTTCCTGACCGCGCTGTTCGGCGGCGGGCAGATGACGCGGACGCTGCATCCCTGGATCGGCGTGGTGCTGTTCTTCTCCTTCTGCGGTCTGTTCATCCGCTTCTGGAAGGCCAATCTGTGGAAGAGCGAGGACAACACCTGGCTGCGCCGGGCCCGCGACGTGCTGGCCGGGCGCGAGGAGAACCTGCCCGAGCTGGGCAAGTACAATGCCGGCCAGAAATTCGTGTTCTGGGGCATGTCGATCCTGATCATCGTGCTGATCGCCAGCGGCTTCGTGGTCTGGGACCAGTACTTCTATCCTTTCACCACGATCGAGCAGAAGCGCATCGCCATCCTGGTGCACGCCCTGGCGGCGGTGGTGATCATCTGCGTCTGGATCGTCCACGTCTATGCGGCGATCTGGGTCCGTGGCACCATCGGCGCCATGACCAGGGGCCGGGTGACCGGCGGCTGGGCCTGGCGCCACCACCGCAAATGGCTGCGCGAGCTGGTGGCGCGGCGGCCCGGCGCGGACAAGAAGACGGCCCCGTAGACACAGCAGTGACGAGTCCCGCATCACGTGGCCCGTCGGGTTCGTGAGGATCGAGAATGAGTGACGATACGGCCCGGCCCGACCCGACCGTGATCGGCGAGGTCGCGGCCCCGCCCTTCGCCCGCCTGCCCGACCCGCTGCAGCTGTGCATCGACCGCACGCTGCGCCTGCGCGCCCTGGCGGCGCGCAGCGAGATCGGCCCCTATCTGCGCTTCCTGGCCGACCTCGTCGAGCTGCAGTACCGGATCCAGGACGACCTGCCCGAGCCGGCGATGCCCGACGCGGCGGCGCTGGCCCGCGCCCGCGCCCATGCCATGCCGCCGCTGGACCGCACCGGCTTCGCCCCCGACGCGGCCTTCGAGGCGATCTTCGACCGCTTCACCGGCGCCGCGGCCGAGATCGAGATGCCGCCGGCTGCCGCCGGGGCGCTGGCCCGGGTCCGCGCGGCCGACCGGGCCGGGCGCGACGGCATGCTGCGCGCCGTGCTGTCGGGCGCGGTCCCGGCGGACGCCCTGGCCGAGCACGCCTTCGTGGCGGCGGCGCTGCAGGTCCATTTCAGCCGGATGGCCGCGCGGCTGGACGCCGCGGCGCTGGGTCCGGTCGGCGACGGCGCCTGCCCCTGCTGCGGCGGGCCGCCGGTCAGCACCATGGTGGTCGGTTGGCGCGGCGCGCACGGCATCCGCTTCTGCGCCTGCAGCCTGTGCGGAACCTATTGGCACCAGGTCCGCATCAAATGCGTGCTGTGCGGCAGCACCAAGGGCATCGGCTATCAGGAGGTCGAGGGCGGCGCCGGCACGGTGAAGGCCGAGACCTGCGACAGCTGCCATCACTATGTGAAGGTGCTGTACCAGGTGAAGGACCCCGACCTGGAGCCGGTGGCGGACGACGCGGCCAGCCTCGGCCTCGACCTGCTGATGAGCGAGGGCCCGTACGAGCGCGGCGGCTTCAACCCCTTCCTGCTGGGCTACTGACATGGCGGGAGACGCTGCCGCCCGCCTGCGCGGCCTGCCCTCGGTCGACCACGTGCTGAAGAGCCCCGTCGTGGCGCCGGCGCTGGCCGCCTTCGGCCATGCCCAGACCGCTGCCGCGGTGCGCGGCGCCCTGGCCGTGGCGCGCGAGGCGGTGCGCGGCGGCGCGCCTGTGCCCGATGCCGAGGGCGTGGCGGCGACCGCCGCGGCGACGCTGGCCGCCGGAGCGCGGTCGACCCAGCGGCCGGTCTTCAACCTGACCGGCACGGTGCTGCACACCAATCTCGGCCGCGCCCTGCTGGCCGAGGCGGCGGTCGAGGCGGCGGTCGAGGCCATGCGCAGCCCGGTGTCGCTGGAATTCGACCTGGCCACCGGCCGGCGCGGCGAGCGCGACGACCATCTGCGGGACCTGCTGCGCGAGCTGACCGGCGCCGAGGACGCGACCGTCGTCAACAACAATGCGGCGGCGGTGCTGCTGGTGCTGAACACGCTGGGCCAGGGGCGCCGGTCGATCATCTCGCGCGGCGAGCTGATCGAGATCGGCGGCGCCTTCCGCATGCCCGACATCATGGCACGGGCCGGCACGGTGCTGACCGAGGTCGGCACCACCAACCGCACCCATCCCAAGGACTATGCGGCGGCGCTGGGGCCGGAAGCCGGGCTGGTCCTGAAGGTCCACACCTCGAACTACCGCATTGCCGGCTTCACCGCCGAGGTCGCGGCGCGGGAGCTGGCGCCGCTGGCGCGCCAGCACGGCATCCTGCTGGTGCACGACCTGGGCTCCGGCACCCTGGCCGATCTCTCGGCCATTGGCCTGGCGCATGAGCCGACGGTGCGCGAGGCCGTGGCCGACGGCGCCGACCTCGTCACCTTCTCCGGCGACAAGCTGCTGGGGGGACCGCAGGCGGGCTTCATCGTCGGCCGCGCCGAGCTGATCGCCGCGATCAACCGCAACCCGATGAAGCGGGCCCTCAGGGTCGACAAGATCCGGCTGGCGGCGCTGGAGGCGACGCTGCGGCTGTACCGCGATCCCGCCCGGCTGGCCGAGCGCCTGCCCACCCTGCGCCTGCGGGCGCGCCAGGCCGAAGAGATCGAGGCGCAGGCCCGCCGCGTCCTGCCCGCGGTGCAGCAGGCCCTGGCCGGCCGCGCCGCGGTCGAGGTCCGGGCCTGCGCCAGCCAGATCGGATCCGGCGCCTTGCCGCTGGAGACGCTGCCCAGCGCCGCCCTGGCCCTGATTCCGCGGGAGGGAAGCGGCCGGGCGCTGGACGCCCTGGCGGCCGCGCTGCGCGGGCTGCCGGTGCCGGTGATCGGGCGCGTCGCCGACGGCGCGCTGCTGCTGGACCTGCGGTGCCTGGAGGACGAGGGCGGGTTCCTGGCCTCTCTCGCCGCGCTCGCGGCTGGAGCGGGTGATGGGCTGGCTTGACCGCCTCACCCGCGCCCGCGCGGCGGCGCCCCCCTCGCCCGGCATAGCCGAGCAGCTGGCCGCCGCCTCGGCCGCGGCGCGCGCCGGCGACCATGCGGCCGCCCTCGCCATCTGGGGGCCGCTGGCGCGGAAGGGCGTAGCGCGCGCCCAGAGCAATGTCGGCGCCTGCTTCGCCGAGGGGCTGGGCGTCGAGCGCGACCTGACGCTGGCCGTACGGTGGCTGACCCTCGCGGCGGAAGCCGGCGACCCGGTCGGCCAGCGCAACCTGGCGACGCTGCATTTCCGCGGCGAAGGCGTGGCGCGGGACGACGGCCGTGCCGCCGCGCTGTACCGCGCCGCCGCCGAACAGGGCGACGCCGCGGCCCAGGACATGCTGAGCTGGATGCTGGTGGAGGACGGCGCTCTGTTCGATCCGGCCGAGGCGCGGCTGTGGGCGCAGCGCGCCGCCGGGCAGGGCGTCGCCACGGCCATGACCCGGTTGGGCATGCTGCATCACAACGCGCTCGGCGTGGCGCGCGACCCCGCCGAGGCCGTGCGCTGGTGGCGCATGGCCGCCGATCGCGGCGAACCCGACGCGCAATCCATGCTCGGCGCGGCCTATCACCTGGGATCCGGCGTGGCGGCGGATCCGGTCCTGGCCCTGGCCTGGCTGATCCGCGGCCAGGCCGGCGGCAGCGCCCTGGCCGGCCGCTCCCTCGGGCCGGCCCGGGCCGCGCTCGACCCCGCCGGGATCGCCGAGGCCGAAGCCCTCGCCCGCCGGCCCCTGCCGGAGGCGACGCCGTGATCATCGGCACGGCCGGCCATATCGACCACGGCAAGACCGCTCTGGTGCGGGCGCTGACCGGCGTCGACACCGACCGGCTGAAGGAGGAGAAGGCCCGCGGCATCACCATCGACCTCGGCTTCGCCTACCGGCCGACGCCGACGGGCGAGGTGCTGGGCTTCATCGACGTGCCAGGTCATGAACGGCTGGTGCACACCATGCTGGCCGGCGCCTCCGGCATCGACTTCGCGCTGCTGGTGGTGGCGGCCGACGACGGCGTGATGCCGCAGACCCGCGAGCATCTCGCGATCATCGACCTGCTCAGCATCTCCCGCGGCGTCGTGGCCCTGACCAAGGCCGACCTGGCCGCGCCGGACCGGCGCGAAGCGGTGGCGGCGGAGATCCGGGCCGCCCTGGCCGGAACGGCGCTGGCCGGGGCCGACATCCTGCCGGTCTCGGCCATCACCGGCGAAGGCGTCGAGGAGCTGGGCGAGAGGCTGGCGCTGGAGGCGATGGAGTTCGCCGGCCGCGAGGCGTCGGGCCGGTTCCGGCTGGCGGTCGACCGGTCCTTCACCCTGCGCGGCGCCGGCACCGTCGTCACCGGCACGGTGCTGTCGGGATCGGTCGCGGTCGGCGACCAGCTGATGGCCAGCCCGTCCGGCCTGCCGGTGCGGGTGCGGTCGATCCATGCGCAAAACCGCCCGGCCGAGCGCGGCCGCGCCGGCGAGCGCTGCGCCCTGAACCTGGCGGGGGAACGGGTGACGCGCGAGGCCTTCGCCCGCGGCGACGTCGTGCTCGACCCCGCCCTGCACGCCCCGACCGACCGGGTGGACGCGACGCTGCGGGTGCTGCCGAGCGAGCGCAGGCCGATCGGGCAGTGGTTCCCGGTGCGCTTCCACACCGCGGCGGCCGAGGTCGGGGCGCGGATCGTGCTGCTGGGCGACGACCCGATCCCGCCGGGTGGCGAGGCCTTCGTCCAGCTGGTGCTGGACCGGCCGGTCGCCGCCGCTTCCGGGGACCGCTACGTCGTCCGCGACACCTCGGCCCAGCGCACCATCGGCGGCGGGCGCCTGGTCGATCTGCGGGCCCCGGCGCGCAAGCGCAGGGGCCCGGAGCGGCTGGCCCAGCTGGCGGCGCTGGCGCTCGACGACCCGGAGGCGGCGCTGACCGCACTGCTGGCCGCCCCGCAGCATCTGGTCGACCTCGACGCCTTCGGCCGCGACCGGGCGCTGGGCGCCGCGCGGGTGGACGAGCTGGCCGAACGGCTGGGCCTGGTCCGGATCGCGGCGGGGGGGCAGCGCGTCGTCCTGGCCGCGGAGGATTGGACGCAGCTGACCCAGGGGCTGCTGGAGACGCTGGGCGCCTTCCACCGCGACAACCCCGACCTGCCCGGCATCGGCTTCGAACGGCTGCGCCTGCAGTCGCGGCCGCGCCTGCCGGCACCGGCCTTCGCCGCCCTGCTGCGGGCGCTGGCGCGGGCCGACCAGGTGGCGCTGGACGGCGCCTGGGTCCGGCTGACCGGCCACGAGGCGCATCTGCCCGAGGCCGACGAGGCGCTGTGGGACGAGATCCGCCCGCGCCTCGGCGGGGATGCGCGGTTCCGCCCGCCGCGGGTGCGCGACATCGCCGGCGACACCGGCGTCGACGAGGCGGAGATCCGGCGCCTGCTGAAGCGCATCGGGCGCATGGGCCGGGCCGACGAGGTGGCGCACGACCATTTCTTCCTGCGCCCGACCGTCGCCGAGATCGTCGGCATCCTGGTGCGGCTGGCCGAGGCCCACGAGACCGGCTTCACCGCGGCGCAATTCCGGGATCAGGTGGACAGCGGCCGCAAGGTTGCTATTCAGATCCTGGAGTTCTTCGACCGCCACGGGGTGACCCTGCGCCGGGGGGACCTGCGCCGGCTGAACCGGCACCGGCTGGACCTGTTTCGTCCCTCGACCGGCGAGATGCCGGCCGAGGGGCCTGGAGGAGAATCGTCCCCGGTGGGGCGTCCGGACTTCAAATCCGGGAGGGGCCGCGAGCCGGTCCTTGGTGGGTTCGACTCCCACTCTCTTCCGCCATCCCCTCCCGGCCGGCCCTGACGGCGGCCGGCCCGAACCCACCGGGGTCAGAGCAGCCCCGGCACCACCAGCGCCAGCCAGGCCAGCAGCGGCCCGATCAGCACGATGATGGCGCTGTAGATCAGCATCTGCCGGAAGAAGGCGTCGCGGTCGATGCCGTGCGCGTTGGCCACCACCAGCGCGCCGTTGGTCGAGAACGGGCTGACATCGACGATGGTGGTCGAGATCGCGATCGCCGCCACCATGCCGGGCACACCGAGATGGCCCTGCATCAGGAGCGGCACGGCCAGCGGAATGGTGGCGCCCAGCACCGCGACCGACGAGGCGAAGGCCGAGACCACGCCGGCGACATAGCACAGCAGCAGCGCGCCCAGGAGCGGCGCCGCCATGGTCGAGACGCCGCCGCCGACATAATCGACCGCGCCGGCCTTCTGCAGCACGCCGATATAGGTGATGACGCCGCCGATCAGCAGCACGGTCGACCAGCTGATCTTGTCGACCGCGCCCTTCTGCCCGCGCGGGCACAGCAGCGCCAGGACCACGGCGACGCTCATGGCCACCAGCCCGACATTCAAGTTGAAGGCCAGCGAGGCGACGGCCAGCACCACGAGGCCGGCCAGGGTCAGCGCCTGCTCGCGATCGAGTGCGACGTGATGGTCCTCGCCCTCGCGGTGCACGGCATCCGGCCGGGGGGCGGCCGGCCGCGCCGGCGTGCCGCCATGGCCGCTGACCGGGACCGAGGCGCCGGCGGGCACGGCGTCGACCAGCCCTTCGAAATCCTCCGCCGGGCGCCGCACCGGCAGGCGATGGCCGCCGAACAGGAAGAAGATCACCAGCGCCACCGCGGCGTTGAAGGCCAGGCTGGACAGGAACAGCACGATCTCGTCGCCCGGCAGCCCGGCGCGCTGCACCACCTGGTTGGTGATGCCGCCATAGATGCTGATCGGGGAGAAGCCGCCGCCCTGGGCGCCGTGCACAACCATCAGCCCCATCAGCATCGGGTGGATCTTGTACCGGGCGGCGAAGCGCAGCGCGATCGGCGCGATGATGGCGACCGCGCCCGGGCTGACCGCGCCGATGGCGGTGAGCACGGCGGAGACCGCGAACATCACCCAAGGGATGACCGAGATGCGGCCGCCGACCAGGCGCACGGCATAGTGCACCAGCCAGTCGACCGTGCCGTTGTTCTGGGCGATGGCGAAGAGATAGGTGATGCCGACCAGGGTGACGAACAGGTCGCCCGGGAAGCCCGCCAGGATGGATGTCGCCGACATGCCCATCACGGCGCCGCCGACCAGGAAGGCCATGGCGAAGCCGAGGGCGCCCATGTTGATCGGCAGGGCCGTGGCGATGACGAACATCACCACCAGCCCGATGATGGATGCGATCTGCGCAGACACGCGTTTCCTCTCCTGTCGTTCTCGTTGTCCGGTGGCGGCGTCCCGTGGCCGCGGCGTCAGCCCGTCTGGCCGGGCTCCAATGTCAGGAAGCGCGCCAGGGCGCTGCCGGCGTTCAGCATGTGCTCGCGCATGGCGAAGGCGGCCTCGTCCGGGTCGCCGCGGGTCATCGCCCGCAGGATCCGGCCATGCTCGTCGCGCGACTGGACCAGGCGGTTGGGATAGCGCAGCTGGGTGCGCCGGAACGGCAGCAGCCGGGCGCGCAGCTGCAGCGCATGCTCGACCAGGAAGCCGTTGTGGGTGGCGCGGTAGATGCCTTCGTGGAAGGCCAGGTTGAAGGCGTCGTAGCCGGCGATGTCGCCGGACCGCAGCAGCGCCTCGGAGTCCTCGTGCAGCTCGATCAGCCGGCCGCGCTCCAGCGCCGTCATCCGGTTGGTCGCCATGCGCGCGCACATCGCCTCGATCTCGGCCGTGACCTCGAACATCTCGGACAGGGTCTCGATCGTCATCGGCAGCACGACGATGCCGCGGCGCGGCCGGATCTCGACCAGCCCGGCGGCGGCCAACTGGCGCACCGCGTCGCGCACCGGCGTGCGGGAGGCGCCATAGGTGTCGGCCAGTTGCGCCTCGTCCAGCACCGTGCCGGGCGGCAGGCGGCCGGTGGAGATCTCGTCGGTCAGCGCCAGGCGAATGCGCTCCGACAATGACGCACGGTCGTCGACGGGCGTATCCTGAAGGGCCAAGATCAGGCCTCCCCCGTGCACGTTAATTGATTTTAACGACGATAACGTATCCCAACGCCTTGCCAAACGCAATCTCTGTATTCATATTCCGGAACACCGACGGCATTCGTATACACTGACCCGTCGACCCGACATGCTGCGGAGACACACCATGGATCAGCCCTGGTCGACGCTGCCCGCCCGCAAGCAAAGGCGCCTGGAGCGCGCCGCCGCCTTCGCCGACGGCCCGGTGCTGAAGCCGGAGCGGATCGGCGACGCGCTGGAGGCGCTGATCGAGCCGGGCGACCGCGTCGCGCTCGAAGGCGACAACCAGAAGCAGGCGGATTTCCTGTCCCGCACCCTGGCCGGGCTCGACCCTGGCAAGGTGCACGACCTGCACCTGCTGATCTCGACCCTGGGCCGGCGCGAGCATCTTGACCTGTTCGAGCGGGGCATCGCCCGCAAAGTCGACTTCTCCTTTGCCGGGCCGCAGAGCCTGCGCGTGGCGCAGCTGCTGGAGGACGGCAAGCTCGAGATCGGCGCGATCTACACCTATGTCGAGCTCTATGCCCGGATGTTCGTCGACCTGACGCCGCAGGTGGCGCTGGTCTGCGCCGAGAAGGCGGACCGGCACGGCAACCTCTACACCGGCGCCAACACCGAGGACACGCCGACCATCGTCGAGGCCACAGCCTTCCGCCACGGCGTGGTCGTGGCCCAGGTCAACGAGATCGTCGACGAGCTGCCGCGGGTCGACATCCCCGCGTCCTGGGTCGATTTCGTGGTCGAGGCCGATCGGCCCTTCGCGGTCGAGCCGCTGTTCACCCGCGACCCGCGCCATATCGGCGAGCTGCAGATCCTGATGGGGATGATGATCATCCGCGGGATCTACGAGCGGCACGGCGTCACTGCGCTGAACCACGGCATCGGCTTCGACACCGCGGCCGTGGAGCTGCTGCTGCCGACCTATGGCGAGAGCCTGGGGCTGAAGGGCAAGATCTGCCGCAACTGGGCGCTGAACCCGCACCCGACGCTGATCCCGGCGATCGAGAGCGGCTGGGTCGAGAGCATCCACTGCTTCGGCAGCGAGGTCGGGATGGAAGACTATATCCGCGCCCGGCCGGACATCTTCTTCGTCGGCCGCGACGGCGGCCTGCGGTCGAACCGCGTGTTCTGCCAGCTGGCCGGGCAGTACGGCGTCGACCTGTTCATCGGCTCGACCCTGCAGATGGATGCCGACGGCAACTCCTCCACCGTCACGCTGGGGCGGCTGGCCGGGTTCGGCGGCGCGCCGAATATGGGCCACGACCCGCGCGGCCGCCGCCACGCCAGCGACGCCTGGCTCAGCCTGATGACTTCGAAGGCGCCGGTCGCGCGCGGCCGCAAGCTGGTGGTGCAGACGGTCGAGACCTTCAAGTCCGGCGGCGTTCCGGCCTTCGTCGAGACGCTCGACGCGGTCGAGGTCGGCCGCAACAGCGGCATGCCGGTGGCGCCGGTGATGATCTACGGCGACGACGTCTCGCATGTCGTGACCGAGGAGGGCATCGCCTATCTCTACAAGGCCGAGGGCGGCGAGGAGCGGCGCGCCGCCATCGCCGCGGTGGCCGGCGCCACCGAGATCGGCCGGCGGGCGGAGGCGAAGCGGACCGCCGATCTGCGCGCCCGCGGCATCGTCGCCTATCCCGAGGATCTCGGCGTCAGCCGGCTGCAGGCCCAGCGCTCGCTGCTGGCGGCGCGGTCGATCGACGACCTGGTGGACTGGTCCGGCGGGCTGTACCGGCCGCCGGCCCGGTTCCGCAGCTGGTGACCGGCCATGGGCAAGATCGATGCCTTAAGTTTCCTGAGTCCCCCCTCCCCTTGCGGGAGAGGGCTAGGGGGGGGGTTCCCTCGGCCCAAGCCGGCCCGGATTGTCACTGGCCGGCGAGATCGAAGATCTGACCACCAGCGCGCGGAGCCTGTCCTCGGCAACCCCCTCCCCCTACCCCCTCCCGCGAGGAGAGGGGGGACTAAAGAGGGGAATCCTTCGACCGTTCTCACCCCCGACACCCTCGCCGACCTCGCCGTCTGGGCGCTGATCGAGGAGGCGGAGCTGACCCCGAAGCCGGGGCTGGTCGACCGGCGCGGCCCCGGCGCGCATCGCGACCTGGACCTGGAGACGCTGCGCCGCAGCGCCCGGGCCCTGCGCCCGGCCTTCCGCGCCATGGCCGAGGCCGCCCGAGACCGCGTCCCGGATCAGGCGCTGCGCGAGGAGCTGGCCGCGATCGGCCGGGCCGGCGAGGTCCACATGATGGCCGCGACCGGCGGCAGCAACGCGCATCGCGGCGCGATCTGGGCGCTGGGGCTGCTGCTGGCCGGGGCGGCAATCGCCGGCCCGGTCGATACCCGCCGCATCGCCGCCGCGGCCGCCGCGATCGCATTCTGGCCCGACCGTTTCGCGCCGCGGGCGTCCAGCAACGGCGAGCGGGTGCGGCAGGCGCATGGCGCCGCCGGCGCCCGCGGCGAGGCCCGGGCCGGCTTCCCGCATGTCGTCGACATCGCCCTCCCCACCCTGCGGGCCAGCCGTGCCGCCGGGGCCGCCGAGACCGAAGCGCGGCTGGACGCGCTGCTAGCGGTCATGGCGTCGCTGGACGACACCTGCCTGCTGCATCGCGGAGGCCGGCCGGCGCTGGCGGCGGCGCAGTCCGGCGCCCGCGCCGTGCTGGCGGCCGGCGGCACTGCCACCCCGGCCGGCCGCGCGGCGCTGCGGGCGCTCGACGCCGACCTGCTGTCCCGCTGGGTGTCGCCCGGCGGCTCGGCGGACCTGCTGGCCGCCGCCCTGTTCCTCGACCGCATCAACCGGAGCTTCGCCCCATGGAACGCCTGAGCTTCGACTACCCCGCGACGACGCCCGTGCCGCGGCGCGCCCATGTCGGCGTCGTCGGCTCCGGCAACCTCGAGGTGCTGATCGAGCCCTCGCCGGACGGCCAGGCCCATATCCGCGTCACCACCAGCGTCGACGGCTACGGCGCGGTGTGGCAGGCGGTGCTGGACCGCTTCATCGCCCGCCACGGCGTCGCGGCATCGGTCGAGATCAACGATTTCGGGGCCACGCCCGGCATGGTGGCGCTGCGCCTGGAGCAGGCGGTGGAGGCGACACGGTCATGAACGCCATCGCGAACCGCAACAGCTTCATCGAGCGGACCGCCCGCGAGCGCGCCCGCGCGCTGCTGGACGAAGGCAGCTTCCGCGAGATCCTCGGGCCCTTCGACCGGCTGGTGTCGCCCTGGCTGCCGCTGCAGGGCATCCCGACCCAGTCCGACGACGGGGTGGTGCTGGCCCGCGGCCGCATCGACGGCCGGCCGGCGGTGGTGGCCGCGATCGAGAGCGCCTATCAGGGCGGCAGCATGGGCGAGGTCGCCGGCGCCAAGATCGCCGGGGCGCTGGAACGGACCCTGGCCGACCATGAGCGCGGCATCCCGACCCGGCCGGTGATCCTGTTCGAGACCGGCGGCGTGCGGCTGCAGGAGGCCAATCTGGGCCTCGCCGCCATCGCCGAGATCCAGGCCGCCATCCTGGCGCTGCGGCCGCACGTGCCGGTGGTCGGGGTGGTGTCCGGCATGGTCGGCTGCTTCGGCGGCATGTCGCTGGCGGCGGCGCTGTGCAGCACGCTGATCGTCACCCGCCAGGCCCGGCTGGGCATGAACGGGCCGGAGGTGATCGAGCAGGAGGCCGGGATCGAGGAGCTGGATTCCTCCGACCGCACTCTGATCTGGAGCCTGATCGGCGGCGAACAGCGCCGGGCCGCCGGCTTCGTCGACGCGCTGGTCGCGGATGATGCCGGGGCGATCGCCGACGCGGTGCGCGCCGCCTTCGCCGCCGGGCCGCCGCGGCAGCATCGCAGCATGGCGGTCGATCTGTACCGGGCGCGACTGGCGGCGATCGACCCGGCCGCGCCGCCGACGCCGCAACAACTGCGGGACCTGTGGGGCGAGGAGAGCGTGTCATGACCAGCATCCCATCCGACAGCCTGGGCCGGACCTGGCTTTCGGCCCTGGCCGGGCCGGGGACGGCCGTCGACGGCACCTCAACCGTGCTGGCCGCCGATGCGCCGCTGGGCGGCGAGACCGCGCGCTTCATCGCGGTGGTGCCCGATCCGGCCAACCGCTTCCCGCGGGCCCGGCACGGCGAGGTCGGGCTGGACGAAGGCTGGGGCCTGGCCGCGACGGTCCGTGAGGTCATCGACGCCGATCGAGAGGGCCCTCGGCGCCCGGTCATCGCTCTGGTCGACGTCACCAGCCAGGCCTATGGACGGCAGGAGGAGATGCTGGGCATCCACCTGGCCTGCGCCGCGGCCGCCGACGCCTATGCCGCGGCCCGGCTGGCCGGGCATCCGGTGGTGGCGCTCCTGGTCGGCAAGGCGATGTCCGGCGCCTTCCTGGCGCATGGCTACCAGGCCAACCGGATCCTGGCGCTGGCCGATGACGGCGTGCTGGTGCATGCGATGGGCCGGGAGGCCGCGGCGCGCGTCACCTGCCGCACGGTCGCGGAGCTCGACCGGCTGGGCGAGCAGGTCCCGCCGATGGCCTATGGCATCCGCGCCTATGCCGGGCTGGGCCTGCTGCACCGGCTGATCGAGGGCGTTGCGGCCGACACGCCGGGCGCTGCGGATGTCGAGCGGGTGCGGGCCGAGCTTGTGGCGGCAGTGGCTGATATCCGCGCTTCGGGCCGCCGCGACCTCTCCTCCCGCTTGGCCTCACCGGCGGCGCAACACGGCCGCGCCGCCTCGATCGAGGTGCGCCGGCGGCTGGCCGAGCAGTGGGACGCCGAGTGAGATGAGAGAACGGGGCGGAACCACAATCGAGTCCCCCCTACCCTCCCGCAAGGGGAGGGGGGACTTGGAAAAGGTAGGCGCTACCCCGCTTGCCGGACCATTCCGCCCCCACGACCTGCTGCGGGTCGATTCTGCGGCCGTCCTCGAGGTGACCCGGGACCTGCCCGGCTGGACGGTGGCGTCGCTGGCGGCGGTACCCGGGGCAGTGGTGCGGCGGGCGATGGCGTGCAACGGCCTGCTGCCGGTCGGCATCCGCGGATCCGGCCGTGCCGAACGCTGCGCCGCCTGGCTGCCGCCTGCCGCGGTCGTCGCGTGCGTCACGCCGGAGGAGTTGGCCGCCGCCCGGGCCTGGCACGCGCATCCGCGCCAAGCCGAAATTCCGGCGCTGGCCGCGCTCGACTCCGTCGCCGCACTGCTCGCCGGGTCGGACTGGGGCCTGGCCGGCAGCGTCGGCTTCGAGCTCGCCACCGGACATCCGACGGCGACCCCGGACAGCGATCTCGACATCGTCCTGCGCGCCCCGGGCCGGATCGGCCCCGCCGAGGCCCGCTCACTGCTGGCGGCCCTGCCCGCCCGGGTCGACGTCGCAGTGGAGACGCCGCTCGGCGCCTGCAGCCTGGCCGAGGTCGCCGCAGGCGGCGCCGTCGCGGTCAAGACCTTCACCGGGCCGCGGCTGGTCCGCGATCCCTGGGCCGAGCCCGCATGAGCCTCGCCTTCCTGTTCCCCGGCCAGGGCGCGCAGAGCCCCGGCTTCCTGCACCGCCTGCCGGACCATCCGGCCGTCGCGGCGACGCTGGCCGAGGCCAGGGCCGCACTCGGGCAGGAGGTCCGGGAGCTGGATCGCGAGACCGCCCTGCAATCGACGGTGGCGGTGCAGATCGGCCTGACCGTCGCCGGCGTCGCCGTCGCGCGGGCCCTGGCGGCGGAAGGCGTCGTCCCCGCCATGGTCGCGGGCCTGTCGGTCGGGTCCTTCGCCGCCGCGGTGGCGGCCGGGGCCATCGGTTTCGCCGACGCGCTGCGCGTGGTCGACCGCCGGGCGCGGCTGATGGAGCAGGCCTGCCCGGCCGGATACGGCATGGTCGCGGTGACCGGGCTGCCGCAGCGCCGGGTCGAGGCGATCGTCGGCGCGATCCACGGCGCGGCCGCACCGTTGTACCTCGCCAATCTCAACGGCCCGGCGGAGTTCGTGCTGAGCGGCGCCGATGCGGCGCTGGACCGGGCGATCGAGGCCGCACGGCAGGCCGGCGCCCGGCGGGCGGAGCGCCTGGCCGTCGCCGTGCCGTCGCATGCGCCGCTCATGGACCGGGCGGCGGCGACGCTGACGGCGGAGGCCGAGGCGGTGCCGATCGCGGCGCCGCGCATCGCCATGATCGGCAACCGCCGGGCCCGGATGCTGCGCGATGCCGACGCGGTGCGGGAGGAACTGGCGACCAACCTGGCCCATCCGGTGCGCTGGTCCGACAGCGTCGCGCTGATGGCCGAGCACGGCGCCACCGTCTTCCTGGAGATGCCTCCGGGCGACGTCCTGACCCGGCTGGCCGCTTCGGAGCACCCCGGGCTGACCGGCCGCGCCCTGGACGGCCTGTCGCTGGCGGGCGCACGGGCCCTGGCCGCCCGCGCCCGCGAGCCATAGGCCGCCGTCAGCCCGAAATGTGGCGAGATGAGAGAATGCGGGGGCCGGATGGCGAGACGGTCGTCCCGCCGCAGCCGCGACGATTCCGCCGACGGTTCCGGCCGCGACGAACGTGAGGTTCGTGTCGCCGCTTCAGGACTCGAGGCGGCCTGGAAAGGGAAGCGCTTCATGACCCGTCTCACGGCCAAGGACTTCCAGCCGGAGCTGCTCGAGCTCTACGACTTCTACGTCCATGGGAAGATCACCAAGCGCGAGTTCCTCGACCGCGCCGGCACATTCGCCGTCGCCGGGCTGAGCGCGGCGGCCATCCTGGCGTCGCTGAGCCCGAACTACGCGATGGCGCAACAGGTCGCGTTCACCGACCCGGACATCGTCGCCGAGTACATCACCTACCGGTCGCCCGACGGCAACGGCGAGGTCCGTGCCTATCAGGTCCGTCCCGCCAAGGCCGCCGGCCGGGTGGCGGGCGTGGTCGTGGTGCATGAGAACCGCGGCCTCAACCCCTATATCGAGGATGTGGCGCGGCGCGTGGCCAAGGCCGGCTTCGTCGCGCTCGCCCCCGACGGCCTCACCTCGGTCGGCGGCTATCCCGGCAACGACGACAAGGGCCGCGAGCTGCAGCAGAAGGTCGATCCCGCCAAGCTGATGAACGACTTCTTCGCTGCGGTCGAATTCCTGATGAAGAGCGAGCTGACCACCGGCAAGGTCGGCATCACCGGCTTCTGCTACGGCGGCGGCGTCGCCAACGCCGCGGCCGTGGCCTATCCCGAGCTCGGCGCCGCCGTGCCGTTCTACGGCCGGCAGGCGAAGCCGGAGGATGTGGCGCGGATCAGGGCGCCGCTGCTGCTGCACTACGCCGAGACCGACGCCAGCATCAATGCCGGCTGGCCCGCCTACGAGGCCGCCCTGAAGGCCCAGGGCAAGACCTACGAGGCCTACATCTATCCCGGCACCAATCACGGCTTCCACAACGACTCCACGCCCCGCTACGACGAGGCCGCCGCCAAGCTGGCCTGGGACCGGACGATCGCGTGGTTCAAGCGCTACCTGGGCTGATCGGGGGCGACCGCTCAGATGCGGACGACGTGGCGCGGATGCACCTCCTCGCCCCTCGGCAGCGCCAGGACGTTGCGCACCGTCATTCCGCCGGCTGGCCCGCGGCCTCGACATAGGCCGCAGAAATCTCGGCGATCCGGCGGTCGGCCGTCTCGGGGATCAGCACCGGGCCGCGGCTGCGGCCGACCTCCGGCATCGCATGGCACAGCGCGCGCTTGACCATCGCCGGCGGGAAGCCTAGCGCGTACAACTCCCGCCGCAGGGCGCTGAATCGGGCCTGGCGGGCCTCGGCCGCCGCCAGGTCGCCGCGGACGAAGGCGGCATGGATGCCGTTGAGGGTCACCGGGCAGACATTGCCGAGGCCAGAGATGCAGCCCGCCGCACCATGGCGCAGCCCGTGCAGCACCAGGGAATCCGGCCCGACCAGCACGTCGAAATCCGGACGGTCGCGGGCGATCGCCAGGAACGCGTCGAGGCTCTCCTGCGACCCGGCGCTGTCCTTGATGCCGATGATGTTGGGATGGTCGGCCAGCGTCCGGACGGTGTCCGGCTCCAGCGTGTTCCCGGTGCGCGCCGGGATGTTGTAGAGGTACAGCGGCACCGACAGCGCATCGGCCACGCGCCGGTAGTGGTCGGTCAGCTCCGCCTGCGAGCAGGCGATGAAGGACGGCGTGATCGCCGAGACGGCCTTGACGCCCAGCCGCTCGACCTGCCGGCCGAGGGCGATGGTCTGGCCGGTGGCAATCTCGCCGATATGGGCCAGCACCGGCACCCGGCCGGCCGCGGCCTCGACGCAGGTCTCGGCCAGCCGCACCTTCTCCTCGACCGACAAGGCGTAGAACTCGCCATTGGTGCCGGCGCAGAACACGCCGTTGCCGGCGGCGGCCTGGCGTCCGACCTGGCGGCGCAGCGCCGCATGGTCGATGGCCTCGTCCCCATCGAACGGGGTGACGATGGCGACGAAAGGACCGGTGATCATGTTTCCTCCGTGTCTGGCGTACTCGGCTCAATAGGCCGCGCGGTAGATCGCCAGGATGTCGTCGCGCGACAGGTCGCGCGGGTTGTTGTCGAGCAGCCGGCGGATGGCATGCGCCTCCTCCGCCATACGCGGCAGGTCGTCCTGCGGCACGCCATAGGCCGACAGCCGCATCTCGCAGCCGAGGCCGGCGCACCAGCGATAGGCGGCGTCGAACACGGCGCCGGGGTCGGTCGCGGCCCGGAGCCCCAGCGCGGCCAGCACGGCGGCGGTGCGCTGCGGCACCGCCGGGGCGTTGAAGGCCAGCACATGCGGGAAGACCAGGGCGTTGGCCGCGCCATGCGCGACATGGTGCCGGGTGCCCAGCGGATAGGCGACGGCATGGCCGCCGGCGGTGTTGACCGGGCCCAGGCAGAGGCCGCCGTAGAACGAGGCCAGGGCCAGGCCGGCGCGCGCCGCCCGGTCGCCGCCATCCGCGATCGCCCGCGGCAGCCAGCGGCCGACCAGCCGGGCGCCTTCCAGGGCGTAGAGGTCGATCGCCGGATGCGCCTTGCGGTTGGTATAGGCCTCGACGCAATGGGCCAGGGCGTCGACGCCGGTGGCGGCGGTGACCGCGGGCGGGACGCTGAGCGTCAGGTCCGGGTCGATGACGGCGAGGTCGGCCAGCATGTGCCGGCTCTGCACCGCCAGCTTGCTGCGCGTGACCGGGTCGGTGACGAGGGCGCGGGTCCCGGCCTCGCTGCCGGTGCCGGCGGTGGTCGGCACCTGGACCAGGGCCGCGCGCTTGCCCGCCACCTTCTCGACGCCGGCGACATCGGCGAGGGACTGGCCGCTGCCGGGCAGCACCGCGGCCAGCTTGGCCATGTCCATGGCGCTGCCGCCGCCGAAACCGACCACCACCTGGGCCTCGGCCCGTTCGGCCACGGCCAGCAGCGCCTCCAGATTCGGCAGGTCGGGCTCCGGCTTGATCTCGGCGAACACCGTCACGGCCGCGCCGGCGAGGCCCAGCAGGTCGACCCGGGCGGCGTTGAAGGCGTCGGCCACCACCAGCACGCGGGCGAAGCCGTTCTCCCGGATCCAGCGGCCCGCGGCCGGGGCGGTGCCCGAGCCAAACTCGACGCGGCGCGGACGGGTCAGGTCGATCGGGCGGGTCGGGTCGCCGGCGGTCATGTCGTCGGTGGTCATGGCGGGGTCCGTCAGGCTGCGGCGCCGGCGGCGGCCAGCGCCTCGGCATATTCGATCGCCTCGATCAGGCTCAGCTCGTTGGCGATGCCCTTGCCGGCGATGTCGAAGGCGGTGCCGTGGTCGACCGAGGTGCGGATGATCGGCAGGCCCAGCGTGATGTTGACGCCGCTGAGCGCGTCCCAGGTCCCGGTCTCCGGATTGACGTTGAAGCCCAGCAGCTTCACCGGGATGTGGCCCTGGTCGTGATACATCGCGACCACCGCGTCGTACTGGCCGGCGCGCAGCTTGACGAAGACGGTGTCGCCCGGCACCGGGCCGACCACGTCCAGCCCGTCGGCCACGCAGCGGGCGATCACCGGCTCGCTGATGTCGATGTCCTGCCGGCCGAACAGCCCGCCCTCCCCGGCATGCGGATTCAGGGCGGCGACCGCGATGCGGCGGCGCGGCAGCCTCAGCCCGGCCAGCGCCCGGTCGGTCAGGTCGATGACGGTGCGCAGCCGCTCCGGCGTCAGCCGGGCCGGCACGTCCTGCAGCGCGATATGGGTGGTGACGTGGCTGACGCGCATGTTGCCGTGCGCCAGCATCATCACCGAGCCGCGGACCCCGGTCAGCTCGGCCAGCATCTCGGTATGGCCGGCGAAATGGTAGCCGGCCTTGTTCAGCGCCTCCTTGTTCAGCGGTCCGGTGACCATGCCCTGGATGCGCCCGGCCTGGGCCAGCCGCACCGCCCGTTCCACCGCCAGATAGGCGAAGCGCCCGCCATCCGCCGACAGCACGCCCGGGCGGATCGGCTCGCCCTCCGGCCCGGCCTGCAGGCAGGCCAGCGCCGGCCAGGACGCGTCGCCCTCCCGCACCTCGGGGAACTCCAGCTCGCTGCCCAGCGCCGTCCGTGCCGCCTCCAGCGACACCCGGCTGCCGATCACCAGCAGGCGCAGCTCCCCGGCCGCCAGCCTGTCCTGCAGCCGCGCGCAGGCCTTGACGATGATCTCGGGGCCGACGCCGGCCGGATCCCCCATGGTGATGGCGAGATGAGGTGTCATGCGTGCGCTCCTTGCAGCTCCGCCCGTTCGAGGCCGAGCAGCCGTCGCAGCAGCCCGGGGTCGCCGAACGCGCCCGATTTCGAGATGACGCGGACGCCGTCGAACCGCCCGCCGCGCAGGATCGAGTGGGGCACGCCGGGCAGGAGATGGCCATCGAGATCCAGCCGCTCGGCCTCCAAGGCCACGCACAGCGACCGCAGGGTCTCGCCGCCGGCGCCCAGCAGAGTGCCGGGCGGGTCGATCCGCCGGGCCAGGGTCCCCAGCTCGTCGCCGATGCGCCGGGCGGCCTCGTCGCGCGCCAGCCCGTCCGGCAGCGACACGGTGGCCAGCGCGATGCCCCGGTCGGTCAGCTGCCTGGCCAGGCGGGCGGCGGCGTCATTCCCGCCATGGGGCAGGACGGTGACCAGCGGCCCGCAGGCGGCCAGCTGCGCCGCGGTGGCGGGATGGTCGGTGCCGAACAGCCCGAGCACCGGGCCGGCCGGTTCGACGGGGAGAGCGGCAGGGCGGCGGAGAGTCCCTGCCAGCGCGCCGGCCAGTCCGCCGCTGCCGCACCACAGGACCGGCGCCTCGAGGGCGCGGCCGGCCGCCGCGATGGCGGCGAGGTCGGCCTCGGTCTCGGCGTCCCACAGGCTGATGCCCGGCGGCACCGGATCGCCGGGGCGGCGATGCCGCACCGCCAGCCCTTCGTGCCGCAGCTCGGCGCCCAGGTCGGCCCCGACCGGCCACCAGCCATCCGCCTTGCGCACCAGCTGCACGCCGTGGCGGGTGATGCGGCCCTGGGCAGGAAAGGCCGGCGCGATGATGCAATAGGCCGGCATCAGGACCTGGAGCCAGGCGGCGATCTCCGCCCCGGCATGGCCGCGCAGCAGGCTGTCCAGCTTGGCGTAGAAGATCGCGTCCGGCGCCTTCGGCAGCCCGGCGACCAGCCTTGCCAGGATGATCCGCGCCTCGTCCCGCCCGGCCTCCCGCGTGCCGCTGTCGAGGGCGATGCCGGCCGCCGGCGAGACGTGCGGCGCGTCCGTCCAGTAGACCGGAATCGGTCCGGCCGCGCCGGCGAACGGCGCCGCCGTGTCGAGCGCGCCGGTCAGGTCGTCTGCGATCAGCTGCAGCCGCGTCATCGCCCTCCCCCGGCCTTTCGCGTGAAGTCTCTCGCCCGGGCGATGCCCGTCGCATTCGGATGTCGCATTGAACCGCCGGCCCATCTTGTTGTCAACATGTTGTAAAAACAAATCGAAGGAAACGGGCCGGCCGAACGCGGGACCGCGATCACAGGTTAACAACATTCCGCTGCGCCGACGTCCGTCGGACAGGGGAGAACGGTTGATCTGGGCGGCCGGAAACCGCAGATAATAGGATGATCCGCGCCCGCCGAGACCCGGGCCATCACCTGCGAGACGATGTCATGGCCGAACAGGGCGCCCTTGAAGACAACTCCGTCCTGGCCGCGGCCGACGCGGCGGGGCGCGGGCGCCAGACACCCCTGGTCCAGAAGGTCTACCAGCATCTGCTGACCCAGATCGGCGGCGGCCAGTTCCAGCCCGACCAGAAGCTGCCGGGGGAGCATGAGCTGGCGGCGCAGTTCCAGGTGTCGCGCCCGATCGTGCGCGAGGCGCTGGGCCGGCTGCGCGAGGACGGGCTGATCTATTCGCGACGCGGGGCCGGCAGCTTCGTCAAGCCGCAGGCGGTGCAGGCGGATCGGCTTGCGCTGGGCTATTCACCGGTCGAGACGATCGCCGACATCCAGCGTTGCTACGAGTTCCGCCTGACGATCGAGCCCGATCACGCCCACTACGCCGCCCTGCGCTGGAACGAGCCGGCGCTGGCGGCGATCGCCGCGGCCCTCGACCTGATGCGCGACGCGACGCGGGCGCACCGGCACCGTGAGGACGCCGATTTCGCCTTCCACCTCGCCGTCGCGAAGGCGGCGAACAACCACTACTACGTGTCGTCCCTGCAGGCGCTGCGCGAGCACATCGCCGTCGGCATGAAGTTCCACGGCGTGTCGCTGATGGGGCCGCGATCGGGCCTCGCCGGCGTGCTGGAGGAGCACCGGACGATCTTCGAGGCGATCCGCAGCCGGGACGCCGAGCTGGCCCGGACCGCCATGCGCCGACACCTGGAGGGATCGCGCGACCGGATCTTCGAGGGCCGCGTGCTGGACCTGGCCCTGTGATGCGGCAGGTCCATTGGCCGTCAGGCCACGCCCTGCTCCTCGTGCAGGTCGGCGCGCCGGTCGCCGGAGGAGAAGGCGATGACCGCCTGCAGCGGCTCGTCGCCGACGCAGCGCGCCCAGTGCGGCACGCCGCGCGGGATGCGGATGGCCGAGCCGGGCTCCAGCGCCAGGATCTCGTCGCCCAGCCGGTGCTCGCAGCGGCCGGAGACGACGTACAGCACCTCCTCGCAATTGGGGTGGGAGTGCAGCGGGTTGCGCTCGCCGGGCTTGATCGTCACCAGGCCGAAGGTCAGCTCGGCGCCGGGCATGGCGGCCCCGGTCACCAGCCAGTCGAGCCGGCCCCAGTCGAGGATGGCGGTCTCGCGGCGGGCGGCATCGGCCACGCAGGGATGGGTGGTCATGGAAGTCGAACTCCGAGAAGAGGTCAGAGACTGACGGTCACGCCCGCCGGCGTGCGCTGGAAGGCTTCGAACAGGGCCATGATCCGGGCGGCGTCCTGCAGCGTGCCCTTGGCCGGCGGCGTGCCGGCCAGGACGCTGTCGCAGAAATGCAGGATCTCCGGCACATAGCCGAGATAGAACAGGTTGTTGTTGTAGAGCTGGCCCAGGGAGCATTCCGGCTCCCACACGATCGGGGCCTCGTCGTCGCCCTGGATGAAGGACGCGGCCCGGCCATAGGCGGGCAGCGCCGCCCGCCGGTAATAGGTCAGCCGGACGCCGTTCTCGACCACCGCATTGGCGCGGTCGCCGATCACCTCGACCCGCTCCAGCGGGCTGGTGCCGGACTGGCCGGCGGCGAAATGCAGGCTGCCGATGGCGCCGCTCTTGAATCGCAGCGACGCCACGGCGGCGCCGTTCGCCGGCTCCCACTCGTAGCTCATCCGGTCGACCGGTCCCATCAGGTGCAGCAGGATCGCGGCCGGGTGGTAGATGTGGTCGAGGAAGCTCTGCATCGCCACCAGGTCGCCCCGGCGCTCCGGCGGCGGCAGCGCCTGCGGATAGCGCAAGGCGATCGACGAGACACGGCCGAATTCCGGGCTGTCGATGATCGATTTCAGCTTCTCGATGGTCGGGAAGAACACCTTCTTCAGCCCGGTCATGACGAAGCGGCCGTGCCGCCCGCTCGCCGCCTCCAGATCGCGCACCTCGGCCAGGCTGGCGGCCGTCGGCTTCTCCATCCAGACATGGGCGCCGGCGGCCAGCACGTCCTGGGCCAGGCCGGTCGCCTGCACCCGGCCGTCCGGATGGTAGGCGGTGACGATGAACACCACGTCGGGCTTCTCGGCCGCCAGCATCTCGCGGTGGTCGGTGTAGCTGCGGCCGGCGCCGAACAGCCGGGCGTAGTCTGCGGCCCGGGCGCCATCGACGTCGCACACGGCGGCGAGATCGACGGGGGCGTAGCGCAGCGAGGGGTAGATGTTGCGGTAGGAATGGCCGCCGGCGCCGATGAAGCAGGCCTTCAGCCGCCGCTCATACTCGAAGTTGTAGGTGATGCTGGTCATGCGGTCATCCCTTGAGGGCACCCTGGGTCAGGCCTTCGGTGAAGCGGCGCTGGGTGGCGATGTAGAGGAGAACGATCGGCAGGAAGGAGATCACCGTGCCGGCGAAGACCAGGCGGTGATCGGTCGAATAGGTTCCGGCGAAGCGCACCAGGCCGAGCGGCAGGGTCTGCACCTCGGGCGAGATCAGCACCACCAGCGGCAGGAAGAAGTCGTTCCAGGTGCCGAGCGCGCTGATCACCACCAGGGCCAGCACCGCGGGGGCCGAGATCGGCAGGAAGATCCGCAGCAGGATGCGGCCATGGCCGCAGCCGTCGACCCGCGCCGCCTCCAGCAGCTCATGCGGGACGTTGCGGAAGAAGTTGCGCATCAGGAACACGCCGAAGGGGATGCCGTTGCCGACCTGGGCCAGGGTGATCCCGGCCAGGCTGTCGAGCAGCCCGAGGCCGGAGAGCAGCTGGTACAGCGGGATGACGATCGCCTGGATCGGCACGGTCAGGCCGAGGATCAGCAGATAGAACAGCGCCCCGCTGCCGCGGAACCGCATCTTGGCGAAGGCGTAGCCGGCCGGGGCGCAGACCAGGATCATCAGCACCACGACCGCCGCGACGTTGGCCAGGCTGTTCAGGATCAGCTCGCCGAACGACCCGATGCGCCAGGCGTCGACATAATTGGCCCACATCAGCCGGTCGGGCGCCGAGAACGGGTCGGCGGTGGCGATCTCGGCCTCGGTCTTCAGGCTGGAGGCGAGCAGCCACAGGAACGGCCCGAGGAGGAAGGCGAGCGGCGGCAGCAGGCCCAGCGCCCGCCAGCGGTCGGAGCGGGAGCGGCGGCTCATCGCATCCGCTCCCGCCAGCGGTTGAAGCCGACGGTGATGGCGATCGCCATCAGGCTGAGCACGACGCACAGCGCCGCGGCCCGGCCGTGATCCTGCAGCTGGAAGGCCAGCTTGTAGATGTAGGTGGTCAAGAGCTCGCTGCGGTAGAACGGCCCGCCCTGGGTCATCACCCAGATCGTGGCGAAGCCCTTCAGCCCGTTGATCAGCGCCAGCGAGGCGACGAAGGTCATGACCTCGCGCAGCCCCGGGATGGTGACGTGGCGCAGCTTCTGGAAGGCGGTGGCGCCGTCGACCTCCGCCGCGTCGTAGAGGGTGCGGTCGATGCCCTGCAGCCCGGCGATGAACAGCAGCATGTACAGGCCGAAGCCCTGCCAGCTGCTGGCGAGGTTGATCGAGAACAGCACCAGGAACGGCTCCGACAGCCAGCCGCGGGCCAGGCTGTCGAGGCCGAGGGTGTGGAGGGCGCCGTTGATCAGGCCGAAATAGGGGTCGTAGATCTTGCTCCAGATCACGCCGACCACGGCCAGCGACACCACATGCGGCAGGAAGAAGGCGCAGCGGTAGAAGATCCGCCCGGCCTTGAGCCCGGAGATCGCGAGGGCCAGGGCAAAGCCCAGGCCGCCGGCGAAGACCAGGTGCAGCACCAGCCAGACCACGGTCTGGCGCAGCGCCTGCCAGAAGATCGGGTCGCCCGCGAGCCGGGCGTAGTTCTGCAAGCCGCTACCCGCGGCCGCCCCGGCGCCGGTATCCGCCGCGGTGACGCTGAGGCGCAGGGTGTCGGCAATCGGCAGCAGGGTGAACAGGGCGTAGAGGCCGACCGCCGGCAGCAGGAACGGGATGGCGGCCCGCAGCCCTTCCCCGCCCGGCCGGGCGGGGAAGGGCTGCGGGCCGCCATCCCGTTCCTGCTGCATCTGGCCGTCGATCTGGGCCATGCCTGCCGCGGCGTCGATCTGGCCGCCGATCAGGCCCTGGATGACCTGCAGATAGGTCTCGAGGACGTTGCCGGGCATGTAGACGCTGGGGTTGTAGCCGACGCCCTTGTCGGCCGCGGCGAAGACGCTGGCCAGCACCGGCTGGCTCGGCGTCAGGCCCGACAGCGCCCGCGGATAGACCATCCAGCTGCTGGCATGCGAGGCCCGCCGGGTCATCACCGCATCCGACAGGATGTAGTCGAGCCATTTCAGGGCGAGGTCCGGGTGGCGCGAGGTCTTCGGCAGCATCCAGCTCCAGCCCACGCCGCCGGTGGCGAGGGAGTCGCCGGCGATATCCGACGGCATCGTCGCGTAGCCGGCATTGGCCATGTCGAAGCCAGCCTTGCGGGCGTTGTTGGTGAACCAGGGCCCGGCCACCATCATCGCCGCGCGCTTGGTGAACCAGAGCCGGGCGGCGGCGTCGAGGTCGAGCCCGACCATCTGCGGCTGGACATAGTCGGCGGCAACCAGGTCGACCAGGCGCTGCGCGCCCTTGACCATGGCCGGGTCGGCCCAGGGCCGCTGGCCCGACAGCACCTCGCCGACCCCCTGACGGCCGGCGGTCCCCTGCAGCAGGTTGCCGAACAGGTGGCCGCCATTGGCGTTGTTGCGCGGGCCGACGGTCAGCGGCTGGATGCCCGCCTGCTTGATCTCGCCGAGCAGCTTGAGGAAGCCCTCATAGCTGTCCGGCATGGTCCAGCCATGCTCGGCGAACATGTCCTTGTGGTAGAACACGCCGATGACGTCGAGCCCGTCCGGGATCTCGTAGATCTCGCCGCCGAACTGCCCCTTCAGCGTGTCGTAGAGCCAGGGATACAGCTGCGCCTTCCAGCCGCGCTCGTCGTAATAGCGGGTCAGCGGCACCACCAGCCCGGCCTTGGCGACGATGCCGACCCGGCCGACGCCGGAATTGGTCAGCACCAGGTCCGGGCCGGCATCGGACTGGATCGCCGCCTGCACGGCGCCGTTCGAGATGGTGCCGGTCGGCACCATGAACTCCACCGTCGTGCCGGGATTGGCCTTCTCGAAATCGGCCTTCAGGCCGTTCCAGAGATCGGCGATCACCGGATCGGTGATCTGCTCCGGCCCCCAGATCTTCAGGATTTCGGCCTTCGCCGGCGCGAGGCCCGCGGCGAAGCCGGCGGCGGCCAGGGCGAGCCCCAGGCCAAGACGTCTCAACATTCCCAGATCCTCCCTGTTGATCGGGCGCTGGGCCTCTTGCCGGGCCGGCCCGATGCGCGATCAGCCTTCCGCGGCGTCGGCCATCAGCTGCGCCATGACGGATTGGCGGACATCGGCGATGTGCTCGGCCATCAGCCGGGCGGCCAGTCCGGCGTCGCGCTGGCGGAAGGCGCCCAGGATGCGGTCGCGCTCATCCGCCGCGCGTTCCGCGAAATCCCGGCTGCGATTGGCGATCACCCGGCACATCTGGATCTGCAGCGCCAGGCGCGACAGCGTGTCGACCAGGGCGTGGTTGTCCGACAGCTCGGCGATGAATTCGTGGAAGCGCCGATCCTCCGCGGCATAGGCGGCCATGTCGTCCGCCCGCAGCGCCTGCACGGCGCGGTCGAGCACCGCGGACAGCCGGTCGATGTCGCCGTCGGTGGCGCGCTCCACCGCCCGCCTGGCGGCCATCGCCTCCAGCGTCTCGCGCAGGTCGTACAGGTCCTCGACATCCTTGCGCGACAGCTGGCGCACGAAGAAGCCGCGATAGGGCCGGATCTCGATCAGCCCCTCCCGCTCCAGCGTGCCGATCGCCTCGCGGAACGGGGTGCGGCTGGTCGACAGCCGCTCGACCAGCTTCTTCTCGTCGATCGAGGCCCCGGCCGGCAGCTCGCCGCTGACGATCATCCGGACCAGCTCGTCGCGGATCCGCTCGCGGAGGGTGAGGTGTTTTTCAGCGCTCATGGAGGCCACCCTATCCCGCTTGTTAAGAATACACAATATGCAATATGCTTTTTGGCGAAGCCGGCGTGGCGACCGGGCGACGGGGAGGGAGAGACATGGCGGTCCTGGTGATCGGAACCTGCGACACGAAGGGGACGGAGCTGGCCTATGCCCGCGACTGCATCCGCGCGGCCGGCGTCGCGGCGCAGCTGGTCGATGTCGGCACCCGTGGCGGCGGCGAGGAGGCCGACGTGACCGCGGCCGAGGTCGCCGGCCACCACCCGGACGGCGCCGCCGCGGTGCTGGGCGCCGGCGACCGCGGCGTGGCGGTGACGGCGATGGCGGCGGCGCTGACCCGCTACCTGGCGACGCGCGACGATATCGACGCCGTGCTGGGGCTGGGCGGCACCGGCAACACCGCGCTGGTCACGGCGGCCTTGCGCGCCCTGCCGGTCGGGCTGCCGAAGCTGATGGTGTCGACCGTCGCCTCCGGCAATGTCGCGCCCTATGTCGGGGCGACGGACCTGACGATGATGCATTCGGTGGTCGACATCGCCGGGCTGAACGCCATCAGCCGGCGGGTGATCGCCAACGCAGCCCATGCCGTCGCCGGCATGGCGACATGGCGGGCCACTGCCGGCGCCGGCGACCGGCCGGCGATCGGCATGACCATGTTCGGCGTCACCACGCCCTGCGTCACCGAGGTGCGTCGCCTGCTGGAGCAGGATCACGACTGCCTGGTGTTCCACGCCACCGGCACCGGCGGCCAGTCGATGGAGAAGCTGGCCGAGGGCGGCTTCCTGCGCGGCGTGATCGACGCCACCACCACCGAGGTCGCGGACCACCTGGTCGGCGGCGTCTTCGCCTGCAGCGAGGACCGGTTCGGCGCGATCGCCCGCACCGGCCTGCCCTATGTCGGATCGACCGGCGCCGTCGACATGGTGAATTTCGGGGCGATGGAGACGGTGCCGGAAAAGTTCCGCGGCCGGCGCCTGCATGTCCACAACGCCCAGGTGACGCTGATGCGGACGACGCCGGAGGAGAATGCGGCGATCGGCACCTGGATCGCCGCGCGCCTCAACCTCTGCCCCGGGCCGGTGCGTTTCCTGCTGCCGCTCGGCGGCATCTCGGCCATCGACGCGCGGGGCCAACCGTTCCATGATCCCGCCGCGGACGACGCCCTGTTCCAGGCGCTGCGCCGCGACCTGCGGCAGACCGCCGACCGGCGGCTGATCGAGCTGCCGCTGCACATCAACGACCCGGAGTTCGCGGCCGCCCTGGTGCGCGAGTTCCGGACCATCGCCCACCACTGACCGTCGAGGATGCCCGAATGACCCGCTTCGCCCGCGCCGACCTCCTGGCCAGGTTCCGCCGCATGGTCGAGCGCCGCGAGCCGATCGTCGGCGGCGGCGCCGGCACCGGCCTCTCCGCCAAATGCGAGGAGGCCGGCGGCATCGACCTGATCGTGATCTACAACTCCGGCCGCTACCGCATGGCTGGCCGCGGCTCCCTCGCCGGTCTGCTCGCCTATGGCAACGCCAACGAGATCGTGGTCGAGATGGCGCGCGAGGTGCTGCCGGTGGTGCAGAAGACGCCGGTGCTGGCCGGGGTCAACGGCACCGATCCGTTCCTGCTGACCGACCATTTCCTGGGCCAGCTCAAGGCCATGGGCTTCGCCGGGGTGCAGAACTTCCCCACCGTCGGCCTGATCGACGGGGTGTTCCGCCAGAACCTGGAGGAGACCGGCATGGGCTACGGGCTGGAGGTCGAGATGATCGCCCGGGCCCATGCCCTCGACCTGCTGACCACGCCCTATGTGTTCTCGGCCGAAGAGGCGGTGGCGATGGCCGAGGTCGGCGCCGACATCATCGTGCCGCATATGGGCCTGACCACCGGCGGCGCGATCGGCGCCGAGACCGCGAAGACGCTGGACGATTGCGTCGCCCTGATCGACGACTGGGCCGCGGCGGCGCTGGCCGTGCGCCCCGACATCATCGTGCTGTGCCATGGCGGGCCGATCGCGATGCCGGAGGACGCCGCCTACGTCCTGCAGCGCTGCCGCCATTGCCACGGCTTCTACGGCGCCAGCTCGATGGAGCGGCTGCCCACCGAACAGGCCCTCACCGCCCAGACCCGCGCCTTCAAGCAGGTCTCGTTCTGACCGGCGCCGGGGCTCCGGCTCAGGCCCCGCGCCCGTCGATCCAGCCGGGGGCGAGGCGCACATATTTGATCGCCCGCCGGTGCCAGGTGAAGGCGAGGTGGAGCGCCCCGTCCGGCCCCTCCACCAGGGCCGGATAGGACAGCTCGCTGTTGCGGCCGTCGAGCGAGTTGTTGGTCAGGCAGGTCCCCGGACCGTCCTCGACGATCCGGCGCAGGGGGAAGCTGCGGCCCTCATCCTCCGAGACGCAGAGGGCCAGCGGCGCGCGGGGCACGCCCCAGACCGGCGAGCAGCCGCCCTCGGCGTCCGGGCGCGCGTCGCCGCCATCCCCGATCTCGTCGTAGAGCGACCGGCGCCGATCCTGCGAGGTCGCGGCCGATGACGGGTTGCACAGCAGCGCGATGCGGCCGTCGGACAGGCGGATGGCGCCGATCGAAGAGTTGTTGTTCGGTACGTCGGTGGGCCGCGGCGCCGACCATGTGCGCCCGCCGTCCGCGCTGTCGGACCGGTGCACGAAATCCGCCTGCCGGCGCCGGTAGAAGGCGGCGAGCCGCCCGCCTCCGAGCGGCACCACCGTCATGTGCACCGAGCCGACCGAGCCCGGCACCTCGGTGAGCTGCCAGGTCTCGCCGCGGTCGCGGCTGACGGCGAGCGCGGAGGTGTCGTGGCTGCCGGTCCAGCGCCGGCCGGGCAGGCCGACGCAGCGGAACACCGGCATCATCCAGGCGCCGTCGTCGCGCAGCACGATCGGCGCCCGCACGAAGGTGCCGCGCGGCAGGTCGAGCTCGCGCGCCGGCCCGGCGGAGATCTGCCCGCCGGCATGGACGAGCGTCCGCCAGCGCAGCAGGCATTCGTCCTGGTTGCCGGCGGGCTGCGCGGTGTGGACGAGAACGATGCGCCCGTCCGGATCGACGAAGATCACCGGGTTCTGCTCCGACCGCGCGGGATCGCCGCTCATCCGCCGCGGCGCGGCCCATTGCGCGGCGCCGGGCGCCAGGGTCGAGACGTGGATGGAGATGTCCGACGCGCCTTCGATGGTGCCGCCGAACCAGGCGCAGGCGAGCGAGCCGTCCGGCAGGAAGGCGAGGAAGGCGGCGTGGTTCTGCGCCACGGGCGACGGCAGGAAGGCCTCGAGCCGTCCCGCCGGACCGGGGGCGACGACGCCCGTCATGCGCGCGGCAATCTCATCGGGGCTCAACGGTCCCTCCCCCAGATCGTGGACGGTCCGCACGATGCTGGCCGGACGACGAGTTGTCAAGTTGTATCAGCGTATCCCAAAACCATGAAGGTTGCAAAATCCTCCATGATTTCAAATCACTAAAAGCATTATCCGTTCTGCAGCGAGTCTTGGAGGCGCAGCTCGTGAACCACAAGTTGACAACACCGGCTCGAAAACCGCATAGTCCGAGGCAACAGGAAGGCGGGCATGCGGGGAACCTCGGCGGCGTCGCCGGATCCGGATGCCGGAACGACCATCGTCAGGGAGGCCAAGGGTGTTGCCCAGAGTTCCGCTGATCGGCGCCGCGCTGGCGGTGCTGTCCTTCGGCCCGGCTTTCGCGCAGGCCAAGACCGACGTCATCATCGTGCTGGGCGAGGAGGTCGACCTGGTCGAGCCCTGCATGGCGACGCGCTCCAACATCGGCCGCATCATCCTGGAGAACGTCTCGGAGACGCTGACCGAGCTGGATGTCGGCGGCGGCAAGGGCCTGGTGCCGCGGCTGGCCGAGAGCTGGGAGGCGGTCAGCGACAAGACCTGGCGCTTCCATCTGCGGCAGGGCGTCACCTTCTCCGACGGCTCGGCCTTCGACGCCAACGACGTCAAGCACTCGATCGAGCGCGCGATGAGCGACAAGATCAGCTGCGAATCCCCGCGCTATTTCGGCGGCATGACGATCTCGACCCAGGTGGTGGACGACCACACCATCGACATCACCACCGATCCCGCCCAGCCGATCCTGCCGCTCCTGATGTCGCTCCTGACCATCGTGCCGTCGGAGACGCCGGTCGAGTTCACGCGCAAGCCGGTCGGCACCGGCCCCTACGTGCTGTCGGAATGGACCCCGGGGCAGAGCATCGTGCTGCAGCGCCGCGACGGCTATTGGGGCAAGCCCCCGGCCGTGACCAAGGCGACCTACGTGTTCCGGCCGGATTCCGCGGTCCGCGCGGCGATGGTGGAGACGGGCGAGGCCGACATCGCGCCCTCGATCTCGGAGCAGGACGCGACCAACCCGGCGACCGACTTCTCCTATCTGAACTCGGAGACCTTCTATCTGCGCCTCGACCATTCGATGGCGCCACTGAACGACAAGCGCGTGCGCCAGGCCCTGAACATGGCGGTGGACCGCGAGGCCTTCATCGGCACGATCCTGCCGAAGGGGACCGAGCTGGCGACCGCCATCGTCCCGCCGACCACGCTGGGCTGGAACAAGGACGTCAAGGTGCCGGCCTATGACCCGGAGGGGGCGAAGGCCCTGCTGGCCCAGGCGAAGGCCGACGGCGTGCCGGTCGACACCAGGCTGGAGCTGGTCGGCCGCACCAACAACTTCCCGAACGTCACCGAGGTGATGGAGGCGCTGCTCGGCATGCTCCAGGAGGCCGGCTTCAACGTCGACCTGAAGATGCACGAGGTGGCGGAGTTCGAGGGCCTCTACTCCAAGCCCTACCCTGAAGGCCGCGCGCCGCAGCTGGTCGCGGCGCAGCACGACAACGCCAAGGGCGACCCGGTGTTCTCGATGTACTTCAAGTACCATTCGCAGGGTCGCCAGTCGGGCATCAGCGACCCGAAGGCGGACGCGCTGATCGAGCAGGCCAGCGCCGCCTCCGGCGACGAGCGCGCCAGGCTGTGGTCCCAGCTCTTCGCCTATCTCCATGACGACGTCGTGGCGGATGTGCTGCTGTTCCACATGGTCAGCTTCGCCCGGGTGAACGAGCGGATCGACTTCAAGCCGACCATCGCCACCAACTCGCAGTTGCAGCTCGCCGAGATCGGCTTCAAATAGGCGCGGAAGGCGGACCGGAATGCTGAAACTCGTGAGGCAGCGCACGCTGGCCAGCCTGGTTTCGCTGATCGGCCTGATCGTGCTGGTGTTCTTCCTGTCGCGGATGACCGGCGACCCGACCGCGCTATTCCTGCCGATTGACGCCACCCAGGAGATGCGCGACCAGTTCCGCCGGATCCACGGCCTGAACGACCCGCTGCTGCTGCAGTTCGGCCGCTATCTCTGGGACCTGCTGCATCTCGACTTCGGCGAATCCATCCGCAAGGCGCGGCCGGCGATCGACGTGGTGCTCGAGGGCTTCGCCTGGACGCTGCAGCTGGCGCTGATCACCATGGCGCTGGTGATGGCGGCGGCGGTGGTGGTCGGGTCGCTCGCCGCCTTCCGCATCGGCGGCGTCTTCGACCGCTTCGCCTCCACCGTCTCCCTGGTCGCCGCGGCCGCGCCCGATTTCTGGATCGCGATCGTCGCCATCGTCCTGTTCTCGATCAACCTCGGCTGGCTGCCCACCTCCGGCACCGGCACGCCGTGGCACTGGATCCTGCCGATCGCGGTGCTGTTCATCCGGCCCTTCGGCCTGCTGGTGCAGGTGGTGCGCGGGTCGATGCTGTCGGCGCTCGGCTCCGCCTATGTGAAGACGGCGCGCGCCAAGGGCGTGAAGACCCCGTCCATCATCTTCGTCCACACGCTGCGCAACGCCGTGCTGCCGGTGATCACGGTGATGGGCGACCAAGCGGCCGCCCTGCTGAACGGCGCCGTGGTGGTCGAGACCATCTTCGGCTTCCCCGGCGTCGGCAAGCTGATGATCGACGCCATCCTGCAGCGCGACTTCAACGTGATCCTGGCGGCGATCACGGTGACCGCGGTCGCCATCTTCGTCATGAACCTGCTGATCGACCTCGCCTATGCCGTCCTCGATCCCCGCATCCGGCAGTAGCCCCGTGGCCGATATGCCCGCGACGGCTCCCGCTCCGGACGCCTGGTCGCCCGGGCGCGTGCTGCGCATGCTGTGGCGGGACAAGCTCGCCTTCGCCGCGGCGATCGTGCTGCTCGTGGTCGTGCTGTGCGCGATCCTGGGGCCGCATCTCCTCGCCGAGGCCGCCACCGCGCAGAACCTGCGCGGCCGCAACGCGCCGCCCTTCTCGCTCGACCGCGGCTGGCTGTTCGTGCTCGGCGCCGACGCCCTGGGCCGCCCGCTGCTCGCGCGCATCGTCGTGGCGGCGGGCAACACGCTGGCGGTCGCGGCCGGCGCCGTCCTGTGCTCGGCCATCCTGGGCGCAACCCTGGGCCTGGTCGCCGGATATGGCGGCCGGCGCACCAGCCCGGCGATCATGCGGCTGGCCGACGTGATCATGTCCTTCCCGTCGCTGCTGCTGGCCGTGGTCGTGCTCTATGTGCTGGCGCCGTCTGTCGCCAATCTCGTGATCGTGCTCGCGATCACCCGCATCCCGGTGTATCTGCGCACCACCCGGGCCGAGGTGCTGGAGATCCGCGAGCGCATGTTCGTGCAGGCGGCGAAGGTGATGGGCGCCTCGCACCGGCGCATCGTCCTGCGCCACATCCTGCCGATCGTGCTGCCGACGCTGCTGACCATCGCCACGCTCGACTTCGCCTTCGTGATGCTGGCGGAATCCTCGCTGTCCTTCCTCGGCATCGGAATCCAGCCGCCGGAGATCACCTGGGGGCTGATGGTGAGCCAGGGGCGGGAGTATCTGCGCAACGCCTGGTGGCTCGCCTTCTGGCCCGGCCTGGCCATCATCCTCACCACCCTGTCGCTGAACCTGCTGTCGAACTGGCTGCGCGTGGCCCTCGACCCGGTGCAGCGCTGGCGGCTGGAGACGAGGGCCAAGACCAATGGCTGAGCATCTGCTCGAGGTCCGCGACCTCGCCGTCCGCTTCCACACCGCGGGCGGTGTCGTGGAGGCCGTCAAGGGCATCAGCTGGCATCTCGACCGCGGCGAGACCCTGGCCATCCTGGGCGAGAGCGGCTCGGGGAAGTCGGTCTCGGCCTCGGCGATCCTGGACCTGATCGACCGGCCGCCGGGCGAGATCACCGGCGGCGAGATCCTGTTCGACGGCCGGGACCTGCTCAGGCTTTCGGCCGAGGAGCGGCGCCGGATCAACGGCCGGCGCATCGCCATGATCTTCCAGGACCCGTTGAGCCATCTCAACCCGGTCTACAGCGTCGGCTGGCAGATCGTGGAGGCGATGACCGCCCATGGCGAGGCGAAGGATACGGCCGTCCGCCGGGCGCTGGAGCTGGTCCGCCGGGTCGGGATTCCCGATCCGGAGGCGGCCCTGCGCAAATATCCCCACCAGTTCTCCGGCGGCCAGCGGCAGAGGCTGATGATCGCCATGGCGCTGGCGCTGAAGCCCGACGTGCTGATCGCCGACGAGCCGACGACCGCGCTCGACGTCACCGTGCAGGCGGAGGTGTTGGCCCTGCTGGAGGAGCTGCAGCAGGAGACCGGCATGGGCCTGCTGCTGATCACCCACGACCTGGGCGTCGTCGCCGAGGTGGCCGACCGCGTCGTGGTGATGAATGCGGGCGAGATCGTCGAGACCGGCAGCGCCGCGGAGGTCTACCACCATCCGCGCCACCCCTATACCCGCCGCCTGATCGCCGCCGCGCCCGGCAAGGGCCGGATGCATGACGAGCCGGCGGCCGGCGCGGCGCTGCTGGCGGTGGAGGGCGTCGCCAAATCCTACGGCACCTATCGGGCGCTCGACGGCGTCTCCTTCGCGCTGCATCGCGGCGAGACGCTGGCGATCGGGGGCGAGAGCGGCTCCGGCAAGTCGACCCTCGCCCGGGTGCTGCTGCAGCTCGACACGCCGAGCGGCGGGCGAGCCCTGTGGAAGGGCCGGGACCTCTTCGCCATGCCGCCGAAGGAGCTGTTCGGCCTGCGGCGGCAGATGCAGATGGTGTTCCAGGACCCGACCCAGTCGCTGAACCCGCGCATGACCGTGCACGACCTGATCGCCGAGGCCTGGGCGATCCATCCGGAGATCCTGCCGAAGGCCCGGTGGCGCGAGCGGGTGGCGGAGCTGCTGGCGCAGGTCGGGCTGCCCGCGGACTGCGCCCGGCGCTATCCGCACCAGTTCTCCGGCGGCCAGCGCCAGCGCATCGCCATCGCCCGCGCGCTGGCGCTGGAGCCGGAGCTGATCGTCTGCGACGAGGCCGTCTCCGCGCTCGACGTCTCGGTCCAGGCCCAGGTGATCGCGCTGCTCGACCGGCTGCGGCGGGAGCTCGGCATCGCCTTCATCTTCATCGCCCACGACCTGCCGGTGGTGCGGGACTTCGCCGACCGCGTCATCGTCATGCGCGCCGGCCGCATCGTCGAAAGCGGCATCGTGCGCGAGATCTTCGAGGCGCCGCGCGAGCCCTACACCAGGGCGCTGCTGGCGGCCGGGCTCGACCCCGACCCGCAGGTGCAGGCCGCCCGGCGCGAGGAACGGCGGCGGCTGGCGTCATAGCGCTCCGCCTTCGCACCGCCTCTCCCGCTCGCAAGATCTCTACTGGGCGGCGGGCGCCACGTTGCGGATCGCGTAGACCTCGGGGAACAGACGGTCCTTGAGATGGGAACCGGCCGGGGCCGTCTCCTCCAGCAGCTTGTCCACGATCGCGTAGTTCTTGTCGTAGACCCAGGGCCGGCGCGGCAGCTCGCGGTCGTTCAGCCAATAGGGGCTCCAATCCGCGGTCGTCTCGATCAGCTCGCGCGCGAAGTCGGGGCCGTATTCCAGGGCGCCGTCGATCACGACATCGACATAGGATTGCAGCAGGGGATAGTCGGCCGAGGGCGGCTGCAGGCCTTCGCCGGGCGTGCCGTCCTTGCCGACCGAGACATAGACCCAGATCTTCCCCTCGGTGGGCACCTGCTCCCAGGACACTCCCTCGATCGCGTCGCGCGGCACCTCCATGCGCTTGTAGCCGGCCTCGCGCTGGTCGAAGAGGCTCATGTCGTCGCCTTCGACCGGATAGAGCACGCCGTTGATCGTCATCGCCTGCTCGCCGGCGCCGGGCTTGCGCAGCCCGAGGGCGGTGAAGCCCGACCTGGCGCGGTCGACCCAGGCCCTGATGTAGCCGAAGGAGGCGGAGACCCGCACCGGGATCGCGTCGATCGGCTTGGTCGCGGTGGAGGTGCGGGACGCGGTGTTGATCAGCGATCCATAGCCGAAGATGAAGTTCTGCGGCTGGCCGGGCAGCTTCTTGCCCCACCAGTCGGCGGCGCCGGCGCCGGACGCCGTTCCGGCCAGCATCAGCAGGGCAAGCCCGGAGATCATCAGGTCTCTGCGGTGCATGGGGAACATCCTCCAGTCAGGTTGGATCCGTCGGCCGGCCAGGGCGGCCTTCATCGCTGTCGCGCCGCTGAAGCGTCGCAGCCGGCCTGCGCCCGGCGACGACAAATCTTCAAATCGAACGGAGCATCCTGTTATCAAAACGAGCCGAACCGGCTCAAGCCAGTATTATTGAAATAAAAAGAAATCGATTAATCTAGAAATCGACAGAATATCGCCTCAAGCGCAATCATCATGAATCCAGGGCGAAGGCGGGCGGGATGTGGCCGGGACAGCCTGGATGGCAAGACCTGGGCGCCGGCACATGCCGGCGCCCAGGTCTCCGTCCGCCATCCCGCGGATCGCAGTGCCCGGGCGGCTACCCCGCCGGCTTGCGCGGGGCGGCATCCGCCGATGCCGCCCGGCGCCGCGCGGCCCGGCGGGACAGCATGTTCAGCCCCTCGACCAGGGCCGAGAACGCCATGGCGGCGTAGACGTAGCCCTTCGGCACATGGGCGCCGAAGCCTTCCGCGATCAGCGTCATCCCGATCATCATCAGGAAGCCGAGCGCCAGCATCCCCACGGTCGGGTTGGCGTGGATGAAGCGGGACAGCGGATCGGCGGCGGCGAGCATCACCGCCACGGCGACGATCACGGCGATCACCATGATCGCCACATGGTCGGTCATGCCGACCGCCGTGATGATGCTGTCGAGCGAGAAGACGAGGTCGAGCATCAGGATCTGCCCGATCGCCGCGCCGAAGCCCAGCGTTACCTTGGCGGTGCCGAAGACGTCGTCGGCCGGGGTCGGGTCGACGCTGTGATGGATCTCCTTCGTCGCCTTCCAGACCAAGAACAGGCCGCCGCCGATCAGGATCAGGTCGCGCCAGGAGAAGGGATGGCCCAGGACCTCGAACACCGGTTCGGTGAGCTGGACGATGATCGAGACCGTGCCCAGCAGGGCGAGCCGGAGGAACAGCGCCAGCCCGATGCCGATCCGGCGCGCCTTGCTGCGCTGGTGCTCCGGCAGCTTGTTGGTCAGGATCGAGATGAAGATCAGGTTGTCGATGCCGAGCACGACCTCCATGACGACGAGGGTCGCCAAAGCGGCCAGGGCGGTCGGGTCGGAGATCCAGGAGAAGTCCACGGGAGGTCCCTCGGAGTGGTGGGGGATGGATGATCTGGCGACGACGCTTCGGCCGCCGCGCTACTCGAACAGCGGCCGCTCGGTCTCGGGCCGCGCCAGGCCGTGCCGGGCGAGCTCGAGCGTCAGGAGCCGCGTCTCGAGCAGGTTGAAGATCCGCAGCACCGCCTCGACCGCGTCGAAGGGCTTGGTCAGGAAGTCCCGGGCGCCGAGCGAGAGGGCACGGCGGCGCGCGGCCAGAGTGACGTCGGCGGTCAGCACCAGGATCGGCAGATAGGCCTGGGCCGGGATCAGGCGGGAGAAGGCCTCCAGCAAGGCATAGCCGTCGAGCTCCGGCATCATCAGGTCGAGCAGGACGAGATCGACCGGATGCTCCTGGAACAGCGGCAGGGCCCGGCGCGGATCGGTGGTGGTCAGCAGGCGGGTGAAGCCCTCGCGCTTCAGAAGACGCTCCAGCAGCACGACATTGGCCGGCTCGTCGTCGACGACCAGGATCGTCGACCGGCGCATCAGGTCGGTTGTTGGCATCGTCCCCTCGTCATCGGCCCCGCGCTTCATCGGCACCGTCGTCCAACTGGCCGCGCGGCCGCGGCAATTCAAGATGGAAGGCCGAACCGCCTTCCGCCAGGTTTTCGTGGAGCAGCCGGCCGCCCATCGCCTCGGCGAGCTGTCGCGAGAGCGCAAGACCGAGGCCCGAGCCTTCCGCCGCGGAACGGTCGGCACCGAGCCGTTCGAAGGCCGCGAACAGACGCTCCGCCCGTTCCGGCGGGATGCCGGGCCCGGTGTCGCGGATGGTGATGCGGACGCGCGCCGAATCTGCCGGCCGGTGGTCGAGGACGACGCGCCCGCCGTCGCGGTTGTACTTGACCGCGTTGGACAGGAGGTTGAGCAGCACCTGCAGCAGCCGGCGCCGATCGGCCAGCACCGAAAGGCCGGCGCCGCCGGGCGCCGCCAGCGCCAACGCGATGCCCCGCGGCTGTCCCAGCGGCGCGGCCAGCGTCACGGCCTCGGCCAGGAGTTCGGCAACCGCCAGCGGCTCGATCGCCAGGTCCATCCCCCCGGCCTCGATCCGAGCCAGGTCCAGCACCTCGCCGACCAGGCTCAGCAGGTGCCGCCCGGCGCGCAGGATCTGCGCCACGCTCTCGCGCGCCTCCTCGTCCTTCAGGTCCAGCTCCAGCAGCTGGGCGAAGCCGAGGATGGAGTTGAGCGGCGTGCGCAGCTCGTGGCTCATGCGCGACAGGAACTCGCTCTTGGCCCGGCTGGCCTGCAGCGCCTCCTCCCGCGCGGCGACCAGGTTGCGCTCGCTCTCGCGCAGCTCGGCCTCGCGCCGACGGAGCAGGATGCTGGCCTGGTGCAGCGCCTGTTCGAGATGCCCGATCTCGTCGCCCGCCGGATGCGGCGCCGCGACGCTCTCGCCGCGCGCCAGGCGATGCGCCGCCCCTTCGAGGGCGTGGACGCGGCGGACGATGCCGGTCGAGAACAGGATGACGGCGGCGAGTGCGCCACCGAGGCCGAGCACCCCGGCCGCGACCAGCTGGGCCTGGGAGCGCCAGCGCGCCTCCTCCGCCACCTCGGAGCGGGCGGCCAGCAGCTCCGCTTCCCGCCGCGTCATCGTGTCGATCTCCGCCCGCAGGGCGTCGAGATCCGCCTTGCTCTCGGCCAATGCCACGGTCAACGCCGGCTGGTCCGCCGGGCCGGCGGTTGCGGCCCGCCGCAGCGCCGCCCGGCTGTCGAGCTTGGCCGCGACCATGGTCCGGATGCGCTGCAGCCGCTCCTTCTGCTCGGGGTCGACGAGGCGGCCGCCCATCCGCTCGATCACCACCGGCAGCCCGGCCACCGCCCGGTCATAGGGCGCCAGGAACGAGTCCTCCCCGGTCAGCAGATAGCCCCGCACGCCGGTCGCCGCCTCGGCGATCTGGGCGTGGATCTCCTGGATGTCGGACTGGATCGCGAGGGTCAGGCGGATCCGGTCCTCGGCAACGGCGCTCTGCCGGTCGGCCAGGAAGGCGAAGACCAGGGCGCCGAGCAGCAGGGCGAGCGGCACGGCGACGACGATGATACCCTTGGTCTTCAGTGGCAGGTCTGTGAAGCGTCCGAGCCGGCGGCGGGTCCCGGTCATGGCGGCGCGGCCACCCCCGGCAGCAACCCACTGCGTGCGGCCAGGACCGCCGCCTGGGTCCGGTCGCCGACGCCCAGCTTGGCGATGATCCGCTCGACATGGATCTTCACCGTGCCGGGGGCGATGCCGAGGCTGCGCGCGATCTCCTTGTTGGTCAGGCCTTCCGCGACCTTGGCCAGCACCTCGCGCTCGCGCCCGGTCAGGCTGTCGAGGACGCTCGCCGGCGGGACCGGGCGGGTGGCGACCCGGCGCAGCAGCCTGGCCACCAGCTCGGCGTTGAAGAAGGCCTCGCCCTCCAGCACCCGCCGCATGGTCGCCAGGATGTCGGTGCGGCTGGCGTCCTTCAGCAGATAGCCCGAGGCGCCCGCCTCGATCGCGGCCTCGAGATAGTCGAGGCTGTCGTGCATGGTCAGGATCAGCACCCGGGTCTGCGGCGCCACCCGCCGGATCTCCCGCGTCGCAGCGAGGCCGTCCGGTTCCGGCATGCGGATGTCGAGGATGGCGAGGTCGGGCGGCCGGTCCCGGCAGGCGGCGATGGCCTCGGCTCCGGTCCGGGCCTCGGCGACGATGCGGAACTCCTCCTCGCGGCCAATCATCGCGGCTAGGCCGGCCCTGGCCAGATCGTGATCGTCGGCGATCAACACCGATGCGGTCACGACCGCCCCTCCCCGGCCGGCAAGGGCACGGCGGCGCGCACGGCCGTGCCCTGCCCCGCCGCGCCGTCCAGTTCGAGCCGGCCGCCGATCAGCGCCAGCCGTTCGCGCATCCCGGCGATGCCCAGGCGCTCGCCGGCGGCGCCGGGCGCCCCGGCGGCGACCAGGCCTCGGCCGTCATCGGCGATGTGGAGATGGGCCTGCCGCCCCTCCTCGAACAGCCGCACGGTGACGCGCCCCGCCCCGGCATGCTTGAGCACATTGGCCAGCGCCTCCTGGGCGACGCGGTAGAGCACGAGGCCGACCGCCGCAGGCCAGCGATTCGCCGCCGCGGACAGCTCGGCCGACACGGCGAGGCCGCCGAGCGTGTCCAGCCGCGCCCGCAGCGCCGCGGCCAGGCCGAGGCCGTCGAGCTCGGGCGGGCGCAGATCGGCGATCGCGGCGCGGATCTCGGCCACCGATCGGCGCGCCAGATCCGCGATCTCCGCCAGCTCCCGCCGCAGGGGCGCATCGTCCGGCAGCCCGGCGGTCACGGCCTGCAGCCGGTAGCCGAGCGCCGCCAAGGTCTGGGCCGAGCCGTCGTGCAGGTCGTGCGCCACCCGGCGCCGCTCCTGCTCCTGCGCCTCGATCAGGCGGCCGACCAGCGCCGCCAGCTCCGCCCGCTTGCCGGCGATGTCGTCGAGCAGCCGCTGCCGCTCCGCCGCCTGGCGCTGCAGGCCCACGGCGGCGGCGATGCCGCGGAGGGCGACGTCCAGCGCGTCACGGTCCTCCGCCGCCGGGCCGCGCCGCCCCGGCAGCAGGCGCAGCGCCAGCCGGACCGTCGCCCCGCCGTCGCCGGCGACGAGGTCGACGGCCGCGCCGGCATCGCCGGCCCGCCCGACGCCGACCCGCCAGGCGGGCTGCCCGTGCGAGGCCTCGATCTCCAGCGCGGCCGATCCGGCCCCGGCGAAGGCCGAGACCTGCGCCAGCACCGTCCCGGCCACATCCTCGAATCGGCCGCGCTCCAGGCCGGTATGGGTCTCGACGATGAAGCGCAGCCGCGCCGCGCGCGCCTCGGCGTCCCGGTACAGCCGGCGCAGTTCGTCGACGGTGGAAGCCTCGGCAGCCTCCGACGGCAAGGGCATGGTCCGACTTTCGCTCCGTTCCGGACGGGTGGCGCGGCGCAGCATACCGCAGCGCCCGGCCCGGCGCCCTATGCCGTTCGGCAGATCCGTCCGGCAGACGCGCGGCCCCGCCCGGCGGACCAGATCTCCGGCCATCGGGAGCCGGACATCCCCGGCGCCCATCAACACAGGAGACCATGATGCGTTTCGTCCTGGCCGGTGCCCTGGCCCTTTCCGTCCTCTCGCTGCAGACCGCGGTCGCCGGCCAACCGGCAGCCGCCACGCAGCCCGCCGCTGCGGCGACCCGCTGCGAGCCGATCACGGAGGCGGAGGTGGCCGGTCTGTTCGACCGCTGGAATGCCTCCCTCGCCACGCTTAAGGCCGAGGCGGTGGCGGCCAACTATGCCGAGGACGCCATCCTGCTGCCGACGCTGTCCAACACGCCGCGCCTGACCCAGGAGCAGCGGGTCGAGTACTTCAAGCATTTCCTGGAGCAGCGGCCGCAGGGCGCCGTCGACAGCCGGGTGATCTGGATCGGCTGCAACACGGTGACCGACGCCGGCACCTACACCTTCACGCTGGCCGACGGCAGCAAGGTCCCGGCGCGCTACACCTACACCTATGAGTTCGCCGATGGCGCCTGGCTGATCGCCTCGCACCATTCTTCGATCATGCCGGAGAAGTGACCGGCCGGGGCCGGAAGCGCCTATCCCTGATCCGAAGCGACCCGGCCGATCCGGACGCCTTGGGTCCGGGCCGGGTCGAGATCGCCCGTCGCACTGCCGGGGGCGACGCGCAGCGTCAGCGAGACCGGCCCCTCCCCGCGCGTCGCCAGGGCCGCCCCGGCACGGTCCGGACCCAGCAGACGGACGGACTGGCCGTCGCCGAGCGCGACCGGCGCGCCGGGATCGACGGCGGTGCCGAGCAGGGCGCCGTAGCGCCGGGCGCTGACCCCGGCGTCCGCCACCGCGATCTCTATGCCGGCGATGCCGAGCGCGCCGTTGGGGTGGCGGCGGACATCGCCCTCGGGCACCCGCAGTTGCCGCGGCGTGACGTCGCCGCACAGGAAGGGCAGGTCCGAGGTCGCGGCCCGCGCCGTGCGCCATTCCAGCCGCTGTCCGTCGGGCCGCAGCCGGCCGCCGTCGGTCGGCCCCTCGAGCTCGAGGCCGCGCGCCTTGGCCGCGGCGACGTCGGCCGCGATGTCGCCGGGCAGCAGGGCGAAATCGACCAGCCCGTCGCCGGCCTCGCTGAGCACCCGCCACCAGCGGAACTCCGGGTTCGGCCGGCGGAAGGCGATCAGCTCGACATAGGCGCCGTCGGCGAAGACGATCAGCGCGTTGCGGCTGGCGCCGTGCGTGTGCTCGCCGCCCGGCACCACGGTGAAGCCGAGCGCCTGGTAATCGGCGACGGTCCGCTCCAGGTCGCGGACGGCGATCACCACGTGATCCAGCGACAGGCTCATGGTCGTCTCCTGTTCTAAGGCTTTGGTCTGCCTGGCGACCGGAAAAGGGGATCAGCCCCTCACCCCATTGTCATGCCCGGGCTTGACCCGGGCATCCAGGAAATGTCGAGCCCGCTCTGGGTGTCCCCTGGATTGCCGGGTCAAGCCCGGCAATGACAAGAGTGGTGGCATCTGGATTCTTTATCCGGTCGCCTTGCTGCGGTCAGGGCTTCGCCTGGACCTGCGGTTCGCCGAGCGAGAGCATCAGGCGGTTGGCCCAGTTGAAGAAGGCGGCGCCCTGGATCACGTCGGCGATCGCCGCGTCGTCCAGCCCGGCCGCGCGCAGCCGCCGGACATGCTCCGGCCCGAAGGAACCCGGCGTCTCGGTCAGCGCCACCGACGCCGCGACGATGGCGTTCCAGCGCTCGCCGAGATCGGCGCCGACGCCCTCGTCCAGCAGCCGCTGCACGTCGTCGCCGCGCTTGGAATGGACGGTGGCGAAGCGGGAATGGACCGAGGCGCAGTAGATGCAGCCGTTCAGCCGTGAGGTCGCGGTGGCCGCCAGCTCGCGCTCCGCCCGCGGCAGGCCGCCCTCGGGGTTGTAGAAGATGTCCTTGTCGGTCTTCGTCCGCGCCTGCAGCACGTCCGGGTCGCGCACCAGCAGCCGGAAATAGTCGGATTTGGCGCGGGCCGCGTCGACCAGGCCGGCCCAGTGCCGGTCGGTCAGCTGGTCCGCGGGATAGGGTTCGAGCCAGGGCAGCCAGCCGAGCTCGTCCTGGGTGAAGACGGTCGGCTCCTGGTTGTCGGGATGGGTCAGGACGGTCTCGGTCATGGCGGGCCTCAGGCGGCGGCCAGGGCGCGCAGCCCGGCGACGACGCGGATCTGGAAGGACAGGAAGGCGACGAGCTGCGACAGGGTGACGATGTCGGTGGTCGACCAGCCGGCGTCGAGCAGCGCCTGCAGCGCCGCGGCGCTGGCGTCGCGCGGGCGGAAGACCAGCAGATGCGTGTGCTCCAGCGCCGCCGCGATGCGCGGGCCGAGCACACGGCGGCTCTCATCCGAGACATGATGGACCGGGCCGTCCTTGTCCTCGGCGCTCAGCGGCCCGGCCGGATAGCGGCCATAGGGCCCCTCCGTGGCCGCCCGCTCGGCCTCGGCGGCCACGGCGGCGGCAAGACCGGAATCGTGCCCGGCCAGCGCCTCGGCGTAGAAGCGGGCCGGCGCCGGCTCGCGGTGCAGCGCCGCGACGAAGGCGGCGACGGCGTGGCGCTCCAGCGCCGACACCGTGCCGGGATCTTCCGGCTGGAACAGCGCCGCCCAGCTCTTCTGCGCATTCTCGCGGGCGGCGGGGCGCTGGGCCCGGATCCGGTCGAGGGCGGAGCCACGCTCGACCCCCGCCAGGAGGTCGATGACGTCGGCCGTCGGTTCGCTCATCGTCTGGTCCTTTTCACGAATGATCTCGCGGCGTCAGCAGGACGCGGCGGCGAGGCGGATGTCCCGGCGGGCCCAGCCGAAGGCGGGCGCCACCTCCTGCGCCACCAGCTCGATCGAGCGCAGGATGAAGGGGTGCGGCGGGTCGACCGAATGCACCTGCACCACCAGGGCGGTGGCGCGGCGCAGCGTGCCGTCCGCGCTGAGGGAGGCGATCACGTCGTCCGGCGTGCCGAGATGGACGTCGAAGGCGGCGATCAGCTGATCGAGCGTGTCGCCCGGAGCGCCGCGGCCGGCGGGGGCGGAACGGGCGGCCTGGCGGCGCAGCCCCCGCCCGGCGAAGCGCCGCGCCGTCTCCCGGGCCTCGGCGACGAAGACGCTGCGCGAGGCCAGGATGCGCGGCTCCTTCCCCGGCGGCAGCGCCGCCAGATAGGCGTCGATGATCGGGTCCTGGATCTCGGCCAAGGTGGCGTCGGGCGCTTCGGCCGGGCGCGGCTGGGTGCGCGACAGCATCAGCCCGTCGCCGGCCGCCCCGGCCCGGGCGCCGCCGGCGACCGAGAAGGTGGCCTGCCAGATCCGGCCCAGCAGCTGCGGCGCCGCCGGATACAGCCGGGTGTCGGCGCCGTCGAGCGGCCTGCCGCCCCAGGCGTCGAGCAGCACCTGCAGGTGCCGGGCGAAGATCTGCGACCGCTCGGCGCTGTCGAGGCCGAAGGCGGCGAAGGCCGAGGGCGTGCCGCCGGTGCCGAGCCCGACCTCCAGCCGGCCGTCGGACAGGAGGTCCAGCACCGCCGCGTCCTCCGCCACCCGCACCGGGTTCTCCAGCGGCAGGGTGATGATGCCGGTGCCGAGGTGGATGCGCGAGGTGCGGGCCGCGACCTGGGCCAGGAACACCAGCGGCGCCGGCAGCCCGCCCTCCGGCTCGTGGAAATGGTGCTGGGCGACCCAGGCGCTGTCGAAGCCGTGCCGCTCCGCCGCCGCGATCTGCTCCGTCGCCAGGCGGTAGCGCTCCTGCGCGCTCGCCTCGTCGAGGAGTCGGGTGAAGAAGCCGAGCCGCTGGATGGTCACGGGAGAAAGCCTTTCGGGGTCATGCGGAGAGGGCGAGCCGGCGGCCGGGGATGGCGTCGATCAGCTCGCGCGTGTAGTCGCTGCTGGGGTTGCGGAACACCGCCTCCACCGGCCCGGCATCGACCTGGCGGCCGTTGTGCAGCACCGAGACGGTGTCGGCGATTTGCCGGACCACCGCGAGGTCGTGCGACACGAACAGATAGGTCAGGCCGAGGTCGCGCTGCAGCGTGTCGAGCAGGCCGAGGATCTGGGCCTGGACGGTGACGTCCAGCGCCGACACCGCCTCGTCCAGCACCAGCACCTGCGGGTCCAGCACCAGGGCTCGGGCGATGGCGACGCGCTGGCGCTGGCCGCCCGACAGCGCCCGCGGCCGCCGGTCCAGCACCGCCTGCGGCAGGCCGACCCGGTCGAGCATGTCGCGCACCTTGCGGGCGCGGTCGGGCTTCGGCAGGCGCTCGAAATTCAGCAGCGGCTCCTCGATGATCTCGAAGATGCTCTGCCGCGGGTCGAGCGATCCGAACGGGTTCTGGTAGACCAGCTGGATGGTCCGGCGGAACCGGCGCAGCGCCTCGCCCTTCAGCGCCGCCGGGTCGGCGCCGCCGATCAGGACGCGGCCGGCGGTGGGCCGCTGGAACCCGACCACGGCGCGGACCGTGGTGGTCTTGCCCGAGCCGGATTCGCCGACCAGGGCGTGGGTGGTGCCGCGCCGCACGGCGAAGGACAGGCCGTCGACCGCGCGGAAGCGGCCGCCCCGGCCGGGCAGGTCGAAATCCTGGACCAACCCTTCGACCACGATGGCGTCGTCGTCCTGCCCCGCCGCCGGCCGCGGGCCGCGGCGTTCGGCCTTCGCCAGGGACGGCGCGTCGGCCAGCAGCTGCCTCGTATAGGCGCTCTTCGGCGCGCCCAGGATCTCGGCGGCCGGCCCCTGCTCCTGGATCCGGCCGCCCTGCAGCACGATCAGCCGGTCGGCCCGGTCGGCGGCGACGCCGAGGTCGTGGGTCACCAGCAGCACGGCGGTGCCGAACTCCCGTCGCAGTTCGTCGATCAGGTCGAGGATCCGGCGCTGCACCGTGACGTCGAGCGCGCTGGTCGGCTCGTCGGCGATGATCAGCGACGGCTGCAGCGCGATGGCGATGGCGATCAGCACCCGCTGCTTCATGCCGCCCGACAGCTCGTGCGGGTATTGCCGCGCCCGCAGCTCCGGCCGCGACAGGCCGACCCGGGCCAGGAGCTCGACCACGCGCGCCCGGTTGGAAGCCCCGTCGCCGCGGCGGTGGATGCTCAGGATCTCCTCGACCTGGGCGCCGATGGTCTTGACCGGGTTCAGCGAACTGCCGGGGTCCTGCGGGATCAGGCTGATGCGGGCGCCGCGGATGGCGTCGAGCCGCTTCTGCGACCAGCCGGAGATGTCGGTGCCGGCGAGGCGGATGGCGCCGCCGTCGACCCGGCCGTTCTCGGCCAGAAGGCCGATCACCGCCTGGGCCGTGGTGGTCTTGCCGGAGCCGGATTCGCCGACCAGCGCCACCACCTCGCCCGCCCGGATGCGGAAGGAGACGCCGTCGACCACGCGTTGCGCCCCGCCGCGGTCGCCCCTGTACGAGACGCTGAGATTCTCGACCTCCAGCACCGGCACGGTCATATCGTCCTCCGCCCGATCGACCGGCCGATGCGGTTGGCGGCCAGCACCACCAGCACCACGACCAGGCCGGGCACGGTGGTCAGCCACCAGGATGTGGCGATGTAGTTGCGGCCTTCGGCGATCAGCAGCCCCCATTCCGGCGTCGGCGGCGGCGCGCCGTAGCCGAGGAAGCCGAGGGTCGAGATCTGCAGGATCGCGGTGCCGAACTGCACCGCGGCCAGGGCGATCACCGAGGTCACGGAGTTCGGCAGAATGTGCCGCCACAGCACCGCGCCGAAACGGCCGCCGCTGCCGAAGGCGGCTTCGACATAGTCGGATCGGCGCACCAGGATCACCTCCGACCGGGCCAGCCGGGCGAAGCGGCCGATCGAGGTGACGCCGACGGCGATCGCGGCATGCACCGTGCCGAAACCGAGCAGGATGATGATCGCCAGCGACAGCAGCAGCGACGGCACCGACAGCAGCACGTCGACGATGCGCATCAGCACCGCGTCGATCCGCCGGCCGGTCGAGCCGGCGATCAGCCCGATCGCGGTGCCGACCAGCAGGCCGACGGCGACCGCGACGAAGGCGCCGGAGAGCGAGTTCACCGCGCCGTGGACAATGCGGGCGAAGAGGTCGCGGCCGAGCGCGTCGGTGCCGAGCAGGTGCTCGGCGCTGGGCGCGCGCAACTTCTGCCGCGGCACGCCGGCGACCGGGTTGTAGCCGGTGAACAGGCCGGGGGCGACGGCCCAGGCGGTGACGATGGCGATCACCGCCCAGGACAAGAGCAGGCTGGGCTGCACCCGGCCGAGCCGGGAGACGACGGGACGACGGGGCGGCCGGGCGGGCAGCGCCCGGTCGGTGGTCTGCAGCGAGGTCATGCGGCGGCTCCGCGGGACCGCAGGCGCGGGTCCAGCACCGGGGCTAGCAGGTCGACGATGAGATTGACGACGACGAAGCCGGCGGCAGACAGCACGACGACGGCCTGGATCACCGCGGTGTCCTGGTTGCGCACCGCGCGCTCGGTCAGCGTGCCCAGGCCGTTCAGCCCGAACACCGTCTCGGTGATCACGGCGCCGGCCAGGATCTCGCCGAACAGCACGCCGGCGATGGTCAGGGTCGGCAGCAGCGCGTTGCGCGCCACGTGCCGCCACAGCACGCCGGCGCGCGAGGCGCCCTTGGCCCGGGCCACGGCGACGAAGGGATGGGTCGAGACCTCGTCGATGCTGCGCACCAGCACCTGCGCCAGCGGGGCCGAGATCGGCACCGCCAGGGTCAGCACCGGCAGGACCAGCCCCTCCCATGGCCCGGGGTTGATCACCGGGATCAGCTTCAGCCGGAAGGAGAAGACCTGGATCAGCATGATGCCGAGCCAGAAGGTCGGCACCGAGACGAACAGCGACGGCAGCGACTGGATCGCCGAGCGCAGCCAGGCGAAGGCGGCGAGGCTGGACAGGGCGGCGATCGCCACCGCCAGCAGCAGCGCCAGGGCGAAGCCGAGGCCAGCGAGCCACAGGGTCGGCGGCAAATTGGCCAGCAGCGTATGCCCGACCGGCACGCCGGCCTGCACCGAGGTGCCGAAATCGCCGGTCAGGAAGTTGCCCAGCGTGTGCAGGTATTGCGACCAGACCGGGCTGTCGGCGCCGTAGGACTGCCGGATCTCGGCGATCTGGTCCGGGCTCAGCCCCAGCTCCGGGTTCTGGAACTTGATCAGGATCGCGTCGCCCGGCAGGGCCTGCAGCAGGATGAAGGCGGCGGTGAACGCCGCCCACAGCACCAGCGCCGCCTGCCCCACCCGGCCGAGGAGATAGCGGGTCATGATGCGCGAACCGTCGAGGCTGGTGCCGCCCCCTCACCCGGAATCGCTACGCGATTCCGACCTCTCCCCGGGGGAGAGGTGAAGATCCCCTCTCCTCGGGGAGAGGGCGGGGCCCGGCCCGCTTGGGCCGGGAGGGTGAGGGGGAATCGGGCGGCGCCGTTGCTCATCGGTCCGCCTCAGTGCTCGGCCAGCCAGGTGTCGTAGAAGTACGGCCGCCCGACCGCCTCGAAGGCGATGCCCTTGACATAGGGGGCGCCGGCATAGGCCTGCGGCTCCTCGAAAATCGGGATGGCGTAGGCCTGGTCGATGACATAGGCCTGGACCTCGCCCGCGATCTGCAGCCGCTTCGCGGAGTCCGGCTCGGAGGACAGCGCCACCAGCAGGCCGTTCAGCCTGTCGTCGACGAAGCTTTTCACCTTGCTGCTGGCGCCGCCCTTCTGGCGCAGCACGTCGCGGTTGGCCGGGTGGTACTGGCTCTTGATCACGTCGGGGTCGGCGCGGCCGACCATGGCCGGCGAGACCGGCGTCTTCTCCGGGTCGAGATTGTCGACCGTGGCGCTGCCGGAATCGCCGGCCAGCACGTTCAGCTTGACGCCGACCCGGGCCCATTGCTGGGCCACCAGTTGCAGCGTCTCCTTGTTCTGCGGCTGCGGCAGGGATTCGTAGGCGGTCAGCTCGAGCGTCTTCCCGTCCTTGTGGCGCAGCCCGTCCGACCCGAGCGTCCAGCCGGCCTCGTCGAGCAGCCGCTTCGCCAGCGCTTCGTCATGGGTCAGCTTCGCCGACAGGTCGACATAGCCCAGCGCGGTCGAGGCGATGATCGAGGTCGCCTTCGGATAGTTCTCGGAGAACAGCGTGCCGACGATCTCGTCGCTGTCGGTCGCGTGCAGCAGCGCCTGCCGCACCCGGACGTCGGCCACCAGCGGGTTGTCCGGGCGGAACACCACGCTGTTGTTCACGCCGCGGGTCGGCGCGGCATAGACGGTGTAGCCCTGGTCCTTCACCTGCGGCTCGTCATAGGCCTGGACCTGGCGGATGAAGTCGGCCTGGCCGGCCAGCAGCGCGCCGATGCGCACGCTGTCCTCCGGCGTCACGATGTACTTGATGCCGTCGAGATAGGCGCGGCCCTGATGCGCCAGCGGCGCCGGGCCCCAGGCGTAATCGGCGCGCGCCTTCAGCACCAGCTCCTTGCCCAGCGTCTCGCTTTCGACCGTGAAGGGGCCGGAGCCGATGATCCTGGTGGCATCGCCCAGCTCGTCGAAGGGCCGCGCCAGGGTGGCGGGCGAGACCAAGCCCGACCCGATCACCGAAGTGCCCTGCAGGAAACCGGGAGACGGCTTCTTGAAGAAGAAGCGCACCGTATAAGGATCGACCACCTCGCTGCGGTCGTAATTGTTAATAACCTCGGAGACCGGCAGCTTCAGCGCCGGGTTGCCGCGACCGTAGGTGTCGAAGTTCTTCGCCACCGCATCGGCGTCGAGCGGCGTGCCGTCGGAGAAGGTGACGCCGCGGCGGATCCTGAAGGTGTATTCCGTGGCGTCGGCATTGACGGTCCAGGACTCGGCGATCCAGGGCTTGATCTCCAGCGTCTTCGGATCCTGCCAGGTCAGCTTGTCGGTGATCTGGTTCAGGATGCCGCCATTCGGGTAGAAGCCGCCTGCCGGGGGATACAGGTTGGTGTGGGCCTGCTGCTCCAGATAGATCAGCGTGCCTCCGGTGACCGGCGCCTCGTCGGCCGCCAGGGAAGGACCTGCCGCCAGAGCCGCGACCGCCAGGGCCAGCAGACTGCCCAGATGAGTGTTGATCGACACGATTACCCCTTCCGGAATGCACGACCGTCTGGATTGTCACTTTTCACACGTACTTTCCGCACGCAAGAAGCCCGCACAGCGGGCCATCCCTTATCTCGCTGTTCGGCATAATTCACCGTACACCGCGCACTTTTCACAAGAAAATACAAATTTTATATGGTCAATTGAATCCGGCCAGTTCCGCGATTCCCAAAATTTCGGAAGATTCATGTTGTCCGAGTCTTAATTACCAATTCATACTGAATTAGAAGTTTAATTTACATCAAACATCAGCATATTTCGGAAGATGCTCTCCCGAGACGCTGACGCCCCGCCCTGACGCCGCCGAGAGGGCCCTGCGCAAGGACCAGAGGATGACCACGCTCAACGAGTATCTCGGCCAGAAGCGCGAGGCGATCGCCGCCCGCAAGGCCCGTGTCGCCGCCGGCGAATCCGGCCCCAGGACGCTGACGGCGCGGGTGCGGGCCGAGGGGCGCAGCGGCGTCCGCCGCATCCGCATCCGCGACTTCCAGGTGATCAGCGACAGCGAGGCGGATTTCGCCGGCTACGACCTGGGCCCCAGCTCGCCGGAGCTGCAGCTCGGCGTGCTCGGCAGCTGCCTGACCCACACTTTCCTGATCCAGGCGGCGGCGCTGGGCGTGCCGCTCGACTCGCTGGATCTCGAGGTCACCGGCACGATCGACCCGCGCGCCGGCTCCCCCGGCTTCGAGGCGGTGCCGATCTATCCGCACGGCATCCGCTACGCGGCGTCGATCGCCTCCCCGGCCGCACCGGCGGAGATCGAGGCGCTGCGCCAGGCAGTGGAGCGCAACTGCCCGATCCTGAACCTGCTGCGCCAGCCGCAGGCCATCGCCGGCGAGATCCGGTTGACCCAGGCCCCGGCCGCGGTCGCGGCGGAATGACGGCGCCACGAGGAGGACATCCCATGTCACGTTTCGACCTGTCCCGCCGCGACCTGCTGCGCGCCGGCGGCCTCGCCGCCGCCGCGGCCCCGGTGGCGGCGCTCGGCACCCGGGTCTGGGCCCAGACCGACGCCAAGCCGGTGCCGGTCAAGCTGGCCTGGAACGCCACCGCGATCTGCCTGTCGCCGATCCCGGTCGCCGTCACCCAGGGCATCTTCCAGAAGCACAATCTGGACGTGGAACTGATCAACTTCGCCGGGTCGACCGACCAGCTGCTGGAGGCGATCGCCACCGGCAAGGCCGATGCCGGCATCGGCATGGTGCATCGCTGGCTGAAGGCGCTGGAGCAGGGCTTCGACGTCAAGCTGACCGCCAGCTCGCATGGCGGCTGCTCCCGCCTCGTCGGCTCCCAGGCCGCCGGGGTGACGACGCTGGAGAGCCTGCGCGGCAAGACCGTCGGCGTCAGCGACCTGGCCAGCCCGGGCAAGAACTTCTTCGCCATCTACCTGACCAAGCACGGCATCGACCCGGAGCGCGAGATCACCTGGCGCCAGTACCCCGCCAACCTGCTGGGGCTGGCGGTGCAGAAGGGCGAGATCCAGGCGATCGCCGACGGCGACCCGAACCTGTACCTGCTGCAGAAGACCCAGCCCGACCTGGTCGAGATCGCCACCAACCTGTCCGGCGAATATCGCGAGAAGGTGTGCTGCGTGCTGGGCATCCGCGGCAGCCTGATCCAGGACGACAAGCCGACCGCGGCGGCGCTGAGCCGCGCCATCCTCGAGGCATCGGACTGGGTGGTCCAGCACCCGGAGGCGACGGCCGAGATCTGCACCTCGATGTCGACCGCCAGCGCGGCCGATCTGACCGCGGTGCTGCGCACCCTGACCCACGGCCATCACCCGGCCGGGCTGGAGCTCAGGGCCGAGATCAAGGCTTACGCCGAGGACCTCAAGCTGGTGAACGTGCTGCGCTCCAGCACCGACCCCACGCTGTTCGCCGAGACCGTGACCGAGGACGTGCTGTCATGACCGACCACCGGACAGCCTCGACGGCGCCCGTTTCCCCGATGGCCGGCTGCGGCACCGTCTCCCGCCGGAAGCTGCTGCGGGCAGCGGCGGCGGCTGGCGCCATCGCCCCCTTCGCGCTGCCGGGCGGCCGGGCACTGGCCCAGACCGCCGCGCCGCGCAAGCTGAAGCTGGCCTGGAGCCAGACCGCGGTCTGCCAGTCGCCGATCTCGGTGGCGCTGAAGCGCGACTTCTTCGGCAAATACGGGCTGGAGGTCGAGCACATCCAGTACAGCGGCCCGACCGACCAGCTGCTGGAGGCGATCGCGACCGGGCACGCCGATGGCGGCATCGGCATGGCGCTGCGCTGGCTGAAGCCGCTGGAGCAGGGCTTCGACGTGCGCCTGGCCGTCGGCACCCATGGCGGCTGCATGCGCCTCCTGGCCCCCGCCGCCTCCGGCATCGCCAAGATCGCCGATCTGCGCGGCAAGTCGGTCGCCGTCACCGACCAGGCCAGCCCGGTGAAGAACTTCTTCGCCATCCGCCTGGCCAAGGAGGGGATCGACCCGGACCAGGTCGACTGGCGGCAGTATCCGGGCGACCTGTTCCCCGAGGTGGTGAAGAAGGGCGAGGTCCAGGCCGTCGCCATCGAGGACCCGCACGCCTGGTTCCTGCGCGAGCGCGACGGGCTGACCGAGATCGCCACTAATCTGGACGGGGACTACGCCAGCAAGACCTGCTGTGTGCTGGGCATCCGCGGCAGCCTGCTGCGCGACGAGCCCGAGGTCGCGGCCTCGCTGGCCCGCGCCTTCATCGACGCCCAGCACTGGACCGCGGCGAACCCGGCCGAGACGGCGCAGATCTTCGCCCCCTTCGTCCCCGGCAACGTCAAGCCGGAGGATGTCGAGGCGATCCTGCGCAGCCACACCCACCAGCACGCTTCGACCGGTGCCCATCTGCGCGGCGAGCTGGCCGCCTTCACCGAGGATCTGAAGCTGATCCGCGTGATCCGGCCCGGCACCGACGCCACCGAATTCGCCAAGGTGATCGCCCCCGATGTCCTCGCTTGACCAAAGCCTGGCCGGCGCACCGCCGGCCGCCGCCGCACGCCCGGCGCAGCCCGCCCGCCCCTGGACCAGCGGGCTCGTCGCCGCCCTGGCCTGGCTGGGGCTGGCGGCGCTGACCTGGCAATGGCCGAACCGCAAGGTCGGCTTCGCCGACTGGGCCTACACCACCGAGTTCGCGATCGGCGTCGCCGTCTTCGCGGCGCTCCTGGCCGCCGCGGCGGTGCTGGGCCGGCGGCTGGGGCCGGTCTTCGCCTGGCTGCGCCCTGCCGGCCCCTGGCTGGTGGCGCTGCCGGTGCTGCTCGCGGTGTGGGAGGTGGCGACGGCCAAGCTGGCCCTCCTCCCCGTCCCGTTCTTCGCCCCGCCGCAGGCGCTGATCGAGGTCTATGCCGACGACTGGCCCCGCCTCGGCGACAGCCTGGTCAACTCGCTCTGGCTGCTCGCCAACGGCTATGTCCTCGGCGCCGTCTCCGGCTTCCTGACCGGCGTCGCGGTCGGCTGGTCGCGGGCGTTGGGCTACTGGGTGCATCCGGTGCTGCGGCTGCTCGGCCCGATCCCGTCGACCGCCCTCCTGCCGCTGGCCTTCTTCTTCTTTCCGTCGAGCTGGGCGGCGGCGGTGTTCCTGATCGCGCTGGCCACCTGGTTCCCGGTCACCGTCCTGACCTGGTCCGGCGTCGCCAGCGTCGACCGCGCCTATTACGACGTCGCCCGCACCCTCGGCGCCGGCGAGCGCTTCCTGGTGCTGCGCGTCGCCGTGCCGGCGGCCCTGCCGCATGTCTTCGTCGGCCTGTTCATGGGCCTCGGCGCCTCCTTCTCGGTGCTGGTGGCGGCCGAGATGATGGGCGTGAAGTCGGGCCTAGGCTGGTACCTGCAATGGGCCCAGGGCTGGGCCTCCTACTCCAACATGTATGCGGCGCTGATCGTGATGGCGCTGGTGTTTTCCGGCCTGATCACGCTGCTGTTCCGGCTGCGCGACCGGCTCTTGGCCTGGCAGAAAGGGGTGGTGCGATGGTAGCGGCGATCCACGAGGCGGCGGCGGCGCCGCAGGCCACGCCGGGCGCCGGCATCGAGATCCGCGACGTCAGCCACCAGTTCGAGCTGGAGGGCGCCGCCCTGCCGGTGCTGGACCGGATCAGCTTGACCATCGAGCCCGGCGAGTTCGTCGCCCTGCTCGGCCCCTCGGGCTGCGGCAAGTCGACCCTGCTGCGGCTGGTGGCGGGGCTGGAACCGCCGACGGCGGGCGCGATCCTCGCCGACGGCGCCGAGATCCGCTCGACCTCGCCCTCCCGCGTCGTGGTGTTCCAGGACCCGACCCTGTTCCCGTGGCGCACGGTCTGGGACAATGTCGCGCTGGGGCCGCAGGCACAGGGCCTGCTGCGCAGCCGGCGCGGCCGGGTGGACGAGGCGCTGCGGCTGGTCGGGCTCGCCGGCTTCGGCCGCGCCTGGCCGCGGCAGCTGTCCGGCGGCATGGCCCAGCGCGTGGCCCTGGCCCGCGCCCTGGTCAACGACCCCAGCCTGCTGATCCTGGACGAGCCGCTGGGCAAGCTCGACTCCCTGACCCGCCTGACCATGCAGGGCGAGCTGGTCGAGCTGTGGCGGCGCCGCGGGTTCAGCGCCCTCCTGGTCACGCATGACGTCGAGGAGGCGCTGATCCTGGCCAGCCGGGTGATCGTGCTGAGCGACCGCCCGGCCCGGATCCTGGCCGAGATCGTCAACGACCGCCCCTATCCGCGCCACCGCGGCGACCCGCATCTGGCCGCGCTGCGGCACGAGGCGCTGCGGCTGCTCGGCCTCGACGCGGGCTGGTGAGGCCGACAGGACCGGCCTATTTGCCTTGCGCGCCCCAGCTCTCGGACACGTGCTGGGGCGCCGGCCGGCGCTCCGCCGCCGGCTTCCAGCCCAGCTGCGGCAGGATGTGGCGCACCGCGTCGCCCAGGATCTGCTCGTACTCGAAGGGCCGGAACTCGTAGGGCAGCTCCAGCCGTAGTTCCGACACCTCCGCCAGCACCGGATCGCGGGCCAGCGTCTCGAGGATCTGGTCCGAGGTCCCGACCAGGTCCGGCGCGAACAGGGTCCGGCGCTCGCCCTGCGGCGCCAGGGTGCGCTCACGGCGGCCGGCGGCGTATTCGGCGTAGCGGGCCCGGGTCCAGTCGTCGGCACTGTCGAAGGGCACGATCACCCGGCCCAGGGCCACGCGGGCCGGGCGGGATCCGCGATACGCCGCGCGATAGGCATCCAGCTGCCGAAGCTGGGCGGTGAAGACGTCGTCGGTGCCCTCGCCCGAGGTGACGTTGCCGATCAGCAGGTTCAGCCCGGCGCGCCCGGCCCATTCGGCGGAGCGCAACGACCCGCCGCCGTACCAGACGCGGTCGGCCAGCCCCTCGGCCACGGGCTGCAGCCGGGGCCGGTGGCGGCAGGCGGCGTTGACCACGACCCGGTCCGGCTCGCCGAGATAGCGGCCGCGCAGATTGTCCAGCAGCCGTTCCACCCGGCCGTAGGACAGGTCGTAGCCGGTCCAGTCGCCGTCGAAGACAAGCGGCCCCAGCAGGTCGGCATGCGGCGGCACGCCGGCGCTGAGCCCAACATTCAGCCGGCCGCCCGACAGCACGTCGACGGTGGAGAGGTCCTCGGCCAGGCGGTATGGGCTTTCATAGCCGATCTGGATCACGGCGCTGCCGAGCTGGATGCGGCGGGTGCGCTGGCTGGCCGCCGCCAGGAACACCGATGCCGAGGACACGCCGGGCTCGAGATGGCGCTGCCGGATCCAGGCGCTGTCGAAGCCCAGCTTTTCGCCGAAGGCGAACAGCCGCAGCGCCTTCTCCAGCCCGTCCTGCGGGTCGGCCTCCGGAAAGCTGCCCGGGGTCAGGAACCCCGCATGGTCGATCGATGCCATGACCGGTCCTCAGAACTTTGGCAGGCCGGGCGGATTGGTGCGGGACCGGTCGACCGCCTCGGCCGTCAGGTTCCAGCGCGCCAGCACCGCGGCGTATCGGCCGTCGGCGATCAGTTCGTTGAGCGCGGCGGTGAGCGGGTCGGCCAGGCCGCTGCCGCGGCGGGTGGTGATGCCGGTCTCCGCCGTCAGCGGCCAGCCGGCGCTGACCGTGCCGACCTGCTTGAGGTTGCCCTCCCGCGCCGCCTGATAGGCCAGGGCGGCGTTGACGCTGAACATCGCGTCGGCCCGGCCGGACTGGACCGCCAGGTTCCAGGCCGCCTCGTCGTCGTAGTATTGCAGCTCGGCCGGGGCCAGGCCCTGGGCCCGGTTCTGCCGGTCCCATTCCAGCAGGATCTTCTCCTGGATCGTGCCGGAGGAGGTGATGATCCGCAGGCCGGCAATGTCCTTTGGCTCGCGGATCGCCGTGATCGGGCTGCCGGATTTCACATAGAAGCCGTGCAGCCCCTTGCGGTAGGTCGAGAAGTCGAAACGCTGCTTGCGCTCCTCGGTCACGCCGACATTGGAGATGACGGCGTCGTACTTGCCCGAAGACAGGCCCAGCGGCCAGTCCGCCCAGGCCACCGCCACGATCTTCAGCTTCAGCCCGAGCAGGTCGGCGACCAGCTGGATCAGGTCCGGATCGGCGCCGATCACGGTCCGCGCATCGGTGGCGTAAGTGGCGATCGGCGGCTGGCCGGGCGCGATCGCCACCGTCAGCACGCCGTCCTCGATGAACCTGAAGTCCTTCGGGACGGCGGCGGCGATGGCCTCGACCTTTTCGGCCCGCGGGCGGCCCGGCTGCTCGGGGCTCAGGTCGAAGCTCTGCGCCGTGGCGACGCCCGGCGCCGTGGCGGCGGCGAGGCCGAGAACCAGGGCGGCGGCCGCCCGTCTGGACATGAATCCGAACATTCCTTCCCTCCGGAGACCGTGGCGCGCCGGTCTATATACAGACTCAGTTGACAGTATGAAGATACATATGCGCAATAGATATGTTGAAACTGCATATTTTGCAGTTTTGGATTGTTTTTAGATCGGCGGACCGGAAGAGGTCCGGCGGCACCCACGCAGCGACAGGGATTGCGAGACCGCATGACCAGCCCAGACATCGACCTGCAGGACCGCCCGCGCCTTCTGCCCCGCCTGTCGGAGGCCGTGCCCGAGGCCATCCGCCGCCGCGAGCCGCCTGAGGCGCGCGACTATTCCCGCCATCGGGTCGTCGGCGCCCGCCATCCCGGGCGCACCGCCGGCACGCTGTTCGCGGCGGCCGTGATCGTCGCGGCGCTGCACTCGATCCTGACCAATCCGCGCTGGGAATGGGGCGTCTTCGCCGAATGGTTCTTCGCAGAGCCGGTGATGGACGGGCTGGGCCGCACCCTGCTGCTGACCGCCGCCGGCTCCGCCCTCGGCTTCCTCCTGGGCACCGGCTTGGCCCTGGCGCGGGTGTCGAAGTCGCCGCTGCTGTCCGGCCTGGCCTGGGGCTACATCTGGCTGTTGCGGTCGATCCCGCTGATCGTGCTGCTGCTGATCCTGTTCAACCTGGGCTACCTGTACGAGTCGGTGCGGCTGGGCATCCCCTTCACCGACATCGTCTTCGGCGAGGTCCCGACGGTCTCGCTGCTGGGCCCCTACGCCGCGGCGCTGCTGGGCCTGAGCCTGAACCAGGCCGCCTTCTCGGCCGAGATCATCCGCGGCGGCATCCTGTCGGTCGATCAGGGCCAGCTGGAGGCCGCGGCCGCGCTGGGCCTGCCGCGCCGGCGCCAGGCCTTCCGCATCATCCTGCCGCAGGCGATGCGGGCGATCCTGCCGACCGCATTCAACGAGCTGATCGGCCTGGCCAAGGGCACGTCCATGGTCTACGTGCTGGCGCTGCCGGAGCTGTTCTACACGGTGCAGGTGATCTACCGCCGCAACCTGGCGGTGATCCCGCTGCTGATGGTCGCGACCGTCTGGTACCTGATCATCATGATCGTGCTGTCGGTCATCCAGTTCTACATCGAGCGGCACTTCGCCCGCGGCGCGCTGCGCACCCTGCCGCCGACGCCGATCCAGCGGCTGCGCGCCTGGCATGCCGGCCGCAGGACCGAGTCGGTGGCGGCCGGACTCCCGCAGGCTCGGATCGCCGCCGCGCCGAAGCCGGCGGTGCCCCAGCCCGCCTGGCAGCCGCTGTCCGCCGGCCGGGGCGAGGTGCGGATCCAGGGCGTGTCGAAAAGCTTCGGGGCGCTGAAGGTGCTGGACGAGGTCAGCCTGACCATCCCGTCCGGCGACGTCACCGTGATCCTCGGCCCCTCCGGCTCCGGCAAGTCGACGCTGCTGCGCAGCATCAACCATCTGGAGAAGGTCGACACCGGCTTCATCACCGTCGACGGCGCGCTGCTGGGCTACCGCGAGCGCGGCGACATCCTGTACGAGCTGAAGGAAGCCGAGATCCTGAAGCGCCGGGTCGATGTCGGCATGGTGTTCCAGACCTTCAACCTGTTCCCGCATCTGACGGTGCTGGAGAACGTGATCGAGGCGCCGGTCGCGCTGCGCCGGCGGTCGAAGGTGGAGGCGACGGAGGAGGCCCTGGCCCTGCTGGCCCGCGTCGGGCTGAGCGACAAGGCCCAGGCCTATCCGCGCCAGCTGTCCGGCGGTCAGCAGCAGCGCGTGGCCATCGCCCGTGCCCTGGCGCTGAAGCCCAAGGTGCTGCTGTTCGACGAGCCGACCTCCGCCCTCGACCCCGAGCTGGTCGGCGAGGTTCTGGACGTGATCCGCACCCTGGCCCGGTCCGGCACCACGCTGGTGATCGTCACCCACGAGATCGGCTTCGCCCGCGAGGTCGCCGACACCGTGGTGTTCATGGATGGCGGCCGGATCCTGGAGCAGGGCCCGCCGTCCCAGGTCTTCACCGCGCCGAGCCATCCCAGGACCGCCGAGTTCCTGGCCAAGGTGCTGTAGCCCCTTCCCGGCCCACGGCCGGATCCCCCACGCCGCCGCTGCCCGCCGGCCGTCCCGCGGCCGGCCCCACCCCTCCAGAGATCAGGAGCCAGAGCATGTCCATCCGCCGGAACGCGGCAGCCGCGGCCATCGGCGTCGCCGCCCTCCTCTCGGCCGCCGGCGCCCAGGCGCAAAGCGGCAAGGCCTTCGACCTCAGCCCCGAGCAGGCCGGCCGTATCCACACGGAAAAGGTCGATGCGGTCGTCGCCGCCGTCTCCCCCGACTTCAAGTTCGTCAAGGACGGGGTGTTCACCGTCGGCGTCAGCGTCGGCGACCCGCCGCTGAACACCTACGCCTCGGATGCCAAGACGGTGGTCGGCACCGATGCGGATCTCGCGTCGCTGGTGGCGGAGTCGCTGGGCCGGAAGGTGGAGTTCGTGCCGGTGGCCTGGGCCGACTGGCCGCTGGGCCTGGTGTCGGGCCGCTTCGACGCCGTGATCAGCAACGTCACCGTGACCGAGGAGCGGAAGGAGCGCTTCGACTTCTCCTCCTACCGCCAGGACGTCCTCGGCGCCTATGTCGCGCTGAACAGCTCGATCCAGTCGATCAAGGAGCCCAAGGACATCGCCGGCCTCAAGGTGATCGTCGGCGCCGGCACCAACCAGGAGAAGATCGTGGTCGAGTGGGATCGGCAGAACGTCGCCGCCGGACTGAAGCCGGCCGAGTTTCTCTACTTCGACGACAACGGCGCGTCCCAGCTGGCGCTGACCTCCGGCCGCGCCGATGTCGAGATCAACCCGAACTCGCGCCTGGCCTATGCCGCGGCGGTCAGCGGCAAGACCCGCCCGGTCGGCATCATCAATGGCGGCTGGCCGCTGACGGCCGAGATCGCGATCACCACGCGCAAGGGCAGCGGCCTGGCCGACGCCCTGACCCTGGCGATCAACACGCTGATCCAGAACGGCAAGTACCGCGAGGCGCTGGAGCGCTGGAATCTGGGCGCCGAAGCGATCGAGCAGTCCCGCACCAACCCGCCGGGCCTTCCCAAAGTCTGAGCCACGACGCGCGGCCGCGCCCATCGCGGCCGCGCTTCCCGCCCCGAACAGGCATGACCGCGATGACCGACAGATTTCTCTACACCACGCCGCTGGATCCGCTGGCGCAGCCCTTGATCCAGGCCCTGACCTGGGAATACGAGACGCGCTACGGCGACTATTGGGGCGCGGGGGACGGGGTCAAGGAAATGAACCGCTACCCGGCCGAGCTGTTCGCGCCGCCGGACGGCGCCTTCCTGCTGCTGCTGCGCGACGGCGCCGCCATCGCCGGCGGGGCCTTCAAGCGCCTGGACGAGCAGACCGCCGAGATGAAGCGGGTCTGGACCCATGTCGACCTGCGCCGGCAAGGCCTGGCGCGCCGGGTGCTGCAGGAGCTGGAGGCGCAGGCGGCGCGGCAGGGCTACAGCCGGATCTATCTGACCACCGGCTTCCGCCAGCCGGAGGCCGCGACTCTCTATCTCCGCTCCGGCTACACCGCTTTGTTCGACACCACGGTGGACCCGGAGATCCACGGCAAGCTGCCCTTCGAGAAGGACATCAGCCATCTGGCGCCGGCGGTTCGGAAGACCGCCTGACCCACACCCCATCGTCATTGCGAGGAGGCGAAGCCGACGAAGCAATCCAGGGGCCGGTGCGCACCGCCCCCTGGATTGCGCAATGACGGTACAGGCGGCGCCCCCTCAGCGTCTCCCCTGCGCAGCCAGGGCCGGCTCCCGCGCCGGCTCTCCGGCGTACCGGCTCTCGCGATAAGGCAGGCCAAGATGGTCGCGCAGGGTGGTGCCGCGCAGCACCGGGTCGTGATAGCCGCGCTCCTGCAGCACCGGCAGGACATGACGGATGAAGTCGTCCAGCCCCTGGCCCAGCACCGGGAAGCCGAGGATGAAGCCGTCGGCCGCTCCTTCTTCCACCCAGCGGACCAGCTCGTCCGCCACCTGCTGCGGCGTGCCGATCAGCGTCCGCCGCGTCGCCGTCTCCAGCGCCACCTCGCGCAGGGTCAGGTTGCGCTCCCTGGCGGTGCGCTTGATCCCGTCGGTGGTGGCGCGGAAGCTGTTCTTGCCGATGTCGCCGAGATCCGGGAACGGCCCGTCCAGCGGGTACTGGCTGAAGTCGTGATGGTCGAAGAAGCGGCCGAGATACAAGAGCGCCTCGTCGACCGACAGCAGGTCGCGGATGGCGCGGTACTTCTCCTCCGCCTCTTCCGCCGTGGCGCCGACGATCGGCCCGATGCCGGGGAAGATCTTCACGTCCTCGGGCCGGCGGCCATGGGCCACGGCGCTGTCCTTGACCCGCTTGTAGAAGACCTTCGCCTCCTCGATCGGGCCGCCATTGGTGAACACGGCGTCGGCGTGGTGGCCGGCGAGGGCGATGCCGTCGTCGGAGGCGCCGGCCTGGAACAACACCGGCTGGCCCTGGGCGGACCGTCCGATGTTCAGCGGCCCCTCGACCGAGAAGAACCGGCCCTGGTGGTTCAGCCGGCGCATCTTGGCGAAATCGACGAAGCGGCCGGTGGCGCGGTCGCGGATGAAGGCGTCGTCGTCCCAGCTGTCCCACAGGCCCTTGACCACCTCGAGATATTCCTGGGCGATCTCGTAGCGCAGCGCGTGTTCGGGATGCGGCCGGCTGTAGTTCCGGCCGGAGCCTTCTAGCGGCGAGGTCACGGCGTTCCACCCGGCCCGGCCGCCGCTGATCAGGTCGATCGTGGCGAATTGCCGGGCCACGGTGAACGGGTCGCTGTAGGAGGTCGACAGCGTGCCGACCAGGCCGATCTTCGAGGTCACCGCGGCCAGCGCCGACAGGACCGAGATCGGCTCGAAGCGGTTCAGGAAATGCGGGATCGACTTCTCGTTGATGTAGAGGCCGTCGGCGATGAAGGCGAAGGCGATGCCGGCGGCCTCGGCCTTGCGCGCATTGTCCAGGTAGAAGCCGAAATTGACGCTGGCGTCGGGCGGCACGCTGGGGTGCTTCCAGGCGTTCATGTGGCCGCCGGGGCCCTGCAGCATGACGCCGAAGGTGATCTGACGCTTGCTCATGGATGATGTCCTTGAAGGCGGGAGGAATCAGGCCGCGGCGGCGGTGAAATGCACCCGGGCCAGCAGGTCGATCGAGGCAAGGCGCTCCTCGCCGTCGGCAATCGGGGTGTCGACGATGAATTCGCGCACGCCGTGCTGCCGGTGCAGCCGCTCCAGCTCGGCCCGCACGCGTTCCGCGGTGCCGTGGATCACGCTCGGCGCCTTCTCCTCGATCCGGTACTCTTTGGCGCCGGCCTGGCGGACGAATTCCTCGGCCTGGGCGACGCTGCCGACCGTGACGCTCTGGCCGGTGTCGACATGCACCTTGAACATGCGCAGATTGGCCGCCAGCCTTTCGGCCCGCGCCTCGGTCTCGGCCGCGATCACACCGACGGCCAGCAGCGGCGCCCAGCCCGCGCTGACCGAGCGGTAGGCGGCGAAGACGCGCTCCAGCAACGCCGCGTCGCCGTTCAGGTGGCCGGCATGGACATAGGACCAGCCCTCCGCCGCCGCCAGCTGCGCGCTCTCGACGCTGGCGCCCAACAGGAAGCGTTCGGCCTTCACGTCGGGCCGCGGCGTGGCCTTGACCCCGGCCAGGGGATCCTCGTCGGCCAGCGTATCGTCAAGAAAGGCGTCGAGCTGCGCCAGCTGCTCGGCGAAGGAGGGCTTGCGCGCCGGGTCGATCCCGGCCTGCAGCGCCCGGGTCGACAGCGGCAGCCCGCCCGGCGCCTTGCCGACGCCGAGATCGACCCGCCCCGGCGCCAGGGCGGCCAGCAGGTTGAAGGTCTCGGCCACCTTGTACGGGCTGTAGTGCTGCAGCATGACGCCGCCTGACCCGACCCGGATGCGCGTGGTCCGGGCCAGCAGATAGGCGATCAGCACCTCGGGCGAAGGGCTGGCGAGCCGCGGCGTATCGTGGTGCTCGGCCACCCAGAAGCGGTGGAAGCCCAGGCGCTCGGCGCGCTGCGCCAGGGCGACGGTTCGCGCCAGCGCCTCGGCGGCGCCCTCGCCCTCGGCGACCGGGCTCTTGTCGAGCAGGCTCAACAGATAACTCATGCCGATCATCCCCGGGATGACGTGCGTGCAGGTCCATGGCGGTCGCCATGAACACGAAGATTCGTGTTGTTATCTCAGTAAATACACATTCTACTGTCAATAGAATATAAAATTTACAAATTTAATTAGATAATCTCATCCGCTTCAGGAGAGTCCCATGAGACGCATCACGGCGCCGCTGCTCGGCGCCCTCTTGCTCCTGCCGGTCTTCGGCACCGCCTTCGCCGGCACGCCGCGCGACACCATCGTGGTGGCCAAGCAGATCGACCAGTTCATCTCCCTGGACCCGGCCGAGGCGTTCGAGCCGGGCGTCGGCGAGGTGACGCAGAACCTGTACGACCAGCTGGTTGGCTATCGCAGCGCCACCGACCCGACCATCGTCGGCGACCTCGCCGACTCCTGGTCGGTCGCCGATGACGGGCTGACCTGGCGCTTCGCGCTGAAGCCCGGCTTCGCCTTCGCCAGCGGCAACCCGGTGACGGCGCAGGACGCCGCCTGGTCGCTGCAGCGCGCTGTGCGGCTGAACAAGTCGCCCGCATTCATCCTGACCCAGTTCGGCTTCACCGCCGACAATGCCGCGGACCGGATCCGGGCCGTCGACGACCGCACGCTCGAGATCCGGATCGACCGGGCGGTGGCGCCGACCTTCTTCCTCAACACCCTCACCGCCACCGTCGCCTCGGTGGTCGACGCCAAGCTGGTGCAGGCGAACGAGGCCGATGGCGACCTGGGCAACGGCTGGCTGAAGGCCCACAGCGCCGGCAGCGGCCCCTATGCGGTGCAGCGCTGGGTGCCGAACGAGCGGGTGGTGCTGGAGGGCAACCCGCACTGGCGGCACACCGGGCCGAAGACTCCGCATCTGGTGTTCCTGCACGTGCCCGAGCCGGCCAGCCAGCGGCTGCTGCTGGAGAAGGGCGACGTCGACTACGCCCGCGACCTGACCCGCGACCAGATCCTGGCCCTGAAGGACGCGCCCGGCGTGGCGTTGCAGACCGAGCCCGGCGACCTGCTCCTCTATCTCGGCCTGAACCAGGGCAATCCGAACCTGGCGAAGCCCGAGGTGCGCGAGGCGCTGAAATGGCTGGTCGACTACCGCGGCATCGAGGACAGCCTGCTGAGCGGCACCTGGACCACGCGCCAGAGCTTTTTGCCGACAGGCTATCTCGGCGCCGTCGACGACGCGCCGTACCGGCTGGACGTCGACCGGGCCAAGGCCCTGCTGGCCCGCGCCGGCCTGGCCGACGGCTTCGCCGTCACCATCGACGTGCGCAACGTCGCGCCCTTCGCCGACATCGCCCAGGCGCTGCAGGCCAGCTTCGCCAAGGCCGGGATCAGGCTGGAGATCCTGCCCGGCGACGGCAAGCAGACCCTCACCAAGTACCGGGCCCGGCAGCACGATATCACTATCGGCACCTGGGGCCCGGATTATCGCGACCCGCACAGCAATGCCGACGCCTTCGCCTTCGACAGGGACGTCGACGACGCCGACGCGCCGAAGACCCTGGCCTGGCGCAACCGATGGTTCGATGCCGGATGGAACCAGACGGTGACCGAGGCGCTGCGCGAGCCCGACGCGGCCAAGCGCGCCGCCCTCTACGGCCGGCTGCAGCGCGAGGTTCAGGCCGAGGGGCCGTTTGTCCTGCTGTTCCAGCAGACCCTGGTCGCCGCGCACCGCACCGCCGTCGATGGCCTGGTCCTGCAGCCGAAGGCCAGCTACGCGGCGGTGGTCAAGACCGAGTGACCGCCTGGGTCACACGATGCCGCCCCGGTTCGGACGCCGAGGCTGCGCCGATGGCCCGCTGCTAATCCAGGAAGACGATCGACAGGGTGACCAGCATCCAGAACGGCCCGACGAGACACAGGCCGACGACGAGGGAATGCCAGCTGAGGCGGTCGGCGATCGTCGCGCCTCCCTCCCCGCGGATCACCTGCCGACACAGAAAGACGCTCTCATGGCCGGGATCGAGCGGCCATCGCGCGCGCGTATCGGACAGGAACGCCTCTGCCGTGGAGGTGACGTTCTCTCCGTCGATCCACCATTCCGCTCTCCGGATGCGGCCGTCTCCCGTCCACTCGATCACAGCCGGGCCGTCGGTGCGATGCAGCCGGCTCTCCCGATACCAATGCTCGATGCGGCTGCCGTCGGGGCGACGCTGAACATAGGCGGGGCCGCGGATCCGGCCGGGTCCGCCGGGAACGAACCACCATTCGGATTTCGGCGTGCCGTCCCCGCGATAGACGATCAGCGGGAGCCTGCCGGCGCCGGGCGCCGCCTGGCCTTGCGACATCGGCTCCCGATGCGCCCCGTCGGCGGATGACGACCATCTCCCTCGCAGAAAGACGACCTTCGCATCGTCCGTCGATCTGCCCCACCGCCCCTGCTTCATGGCCCGAACCCCATCCACTGTTCCGGAAGGCGCCCTTCACCCGCCGGCCGGCACACGACGGCTGCATCAGCCGGCGTTCCTCCAGGACAGAGTCCTATGGAGCGTGGGCCCGGGGCCTGACGCTCTCGGCGAAGTTGCCGCGGAACATGTGCTGGCCGAGATGCCCGAGATCCGACTGGAGATCCGCGTAGACCTTGCCGCCGATGTCCCGCCAGCGGCGGCAGAAGGCATAGTCTTCGGACAGGTAGCGCCTGGAATCCGGATCCACCATGCAGTCGAAGAACAGCCAGTAGAACGGCGCCTCCGGATTGTCCGGCAGTCCGTCCGGGACGTAGTTGAGCTCCGGGTAGCTTTCCATCAGCCGGCTGAAGACGGGCCGCTTGATCACCATGAATCCGGTCGGGGCCTCGGCGACCTCGACGAACCCGTTCCCTGTGGCGGCGCTGGACGAAGTGTCGGAGCCGAGGCCGATCGGATTGAACGGATAGTCGGTATAGAGCGCTTCGAACGCCTCCTTCGTCGTCCCGGCCGGCACGCCCTGTTGTGGCCAGTTGAACCGCTTGATGGGGTAGATCCCGGCCGCCACGTCATGGTCCGAGAGCAGGAGGCGGATTGCCGCTTGCGGCTGGAATTCGATATCCGAGTCGATCCAAAAGAGATGCGTGTATTCCTCATGCATCAGGAAGAACTTGACGATCTCGTTCCGGGCCCGGGTGACGAGGCTTTCGGCGCGCATGTGCAGGGACGAGGACAGCCCAAGGCGGATCGCCTCATGGGTGAGCAGGAACATGCTCGTCACATAGTTCATCGAGACGGCCGAGATATAGCAGGGCGTGGCCCAGAGCACGTTCATCGACCGCAGGGCGGAAACGGGAAGCATCTCGGTTTCTCGAGTGACTGATATGTGGTGCGAAACGAAAGGGGGCTGCCGGCTCAGGTGCAGACCCATTCGTGGATCTCGCAGTCATTGGCGTCACCGCCGCAGATCGCGGTCGCCTTCTCCTCCGCCTCGCGCCGGGTCGTGGCCGAAGCCGCACCCCAGGCGGCCGGGCGGCTGGCGGCGTGAGGCTTGCCGACCGACAGGGCGGCACAATGCTCGTAGGGGAAGCCGCTCTTGTCGTCGTCATCCCACCAGTGGCGGTAGTTGCGGAACAGGGAGACGACCCTGCAGTCCTGGCCACCCCTGTGCACGCAGTGCCGCAGGGCGATCTCCTGAGCTTCGTCGGCCTTGTCGGCGCCCCAGAAGAAGCCGCGCTTCTGGTCCGGCGCCGAATAGGCGATTGCGCCCCAGATGCCCCTCCCGAGGCTCTGCCCCGTCGCCGGCCGGGTCGGTGACAGGACGATCTCGACGCGGCGGTTCTGCGGCTCGCGGACGCCGTCGGCGGGCGGGACCAGCGGGTCGGATTCGCCGACGCCCCTGACCGCGATCAGGCTGTCGGCGACGCCGTCAGCCACCAGCTCGCGACGGACCGACTCGCCACGACGAACCGAGAGAGCCTGGTTGTACTGGACCGAGCCCGAACGGTCGGTGTGACCGGTGACGTCGATGCGGGTGGTCCTGCCCTGCAGGGCGTCAGCCGCGGCCGAGGCCACGACCTGCCTGGCTTCCGGGGTCAGATGCGAGCTGTCGAAGTCGAAGAACACCAAGTAGCTGCGGTCCGGAACGGCAGCGATCGTCTCAACCCCGGCCGGCGCCGGCGCGACGGGCGGATCGGCCGCCCCGGCCGCGACAGCGAAGCAGACCCAGGAGGTGAGAACCAGAGCGATCGGTCGAAGCATCTTCATCTCCCGCAATCCCGGCCGCCGCTGCCGCAGGCGGCGTTCCATCAGCCGGCGGCGCGCAGGCTCGTCATCGCCACGCAGTTGTTGTCGAGCGGCACCAGCACGACCCGCGCCCCGTTGGGCAGGGACACCAACGGCAGGTCGCCGAGCGCGCCGGCCTGGCCCTTTTGCTGGTTGACCAGCTGGGTCGCGACCGCCTGGCAGGTGGCCTTGACCGGCGTCACCCGCACCAGGGCGCCCTCGCAGGAACGCCCGACCGGCGCGGTGAACACCACGCCCGCCGCAGGCTGCCCTTCGGTCGACGGGTCGCCGGCCAGCGCGACGATCGACTCGACCGTGTGCGCGTCGGCCGCCTTGCTGTTCCACTGGGTCTGCACGGTGTAGGGCGCGTCGGCCGCGACGCCGCGGCCCAGGACGTTGAGGACGTTGGCGCAGGCGCCGAGCTTGGCCTGCTTCGCATGGTCCTCGAAGACGGAGGTCTGCGCCGCCGGGGCGGCGGCGGCCTGCTGCTGGGTCTGGGCCGCCTGCTCATTGGCCTTCGGCGCCTCGGCCGCCGCCGGCTTCTTCGAATCCGCCGCCTGGGCCGGCAGCTGGGCGAAGCCGATCAGGTCGAACGCGATGACCGCGCCGGCAATGATCGCGACCGAGACGGTCCCCAGAAGTAGAGTCTTGGCCACTCGCATGAATCTCATCCTTCTCTGAAGGGCACCCCATCGGGAGCCCGGGTCATTTCATCGCCGACAGCGCGGCGAACAGCCCGTCGAGGGGGGCCTGGAACGAGACGTCGCCGCGGTCCGGCACCGCGTAGGTCACGGTGCAATCGGTGCCGGCCTGGATATGCCGCCGCAGCATCCGGCCGATCGCGATCGTGGCGGTGCAGAACGCCCCGTCGCAGCGGTCGGTCTGGGCGACGATCCGGTCCGGCTTGTCGCCCAGCGAGAGGCCGATCGGCTGCCCGACGCCCACGGCCCCCGGCACCCGCATCACCACCAGGGGTTCGCCATCCTCGGTGGCCACGAAGGACCAGTTGAAGACGGCCGCCCCGCGCTGGTCGACGATCGACTGGGTCAGGTTGCACACGCGGCGCTTCGACTTCAGGCTCTCGTCGCAGATCAGCGTCCAGTTACGGAACGGCTGGACCACCCGCCGGTACTGGCCGAGTTCCTCGCCGTCGGGGACGGCGACCTCCGAGGGCTTCACGGTGTAGGTGGAGGGCAGCTGCACCCACCCCACCGCGAAGGCGTTCCCGGAGATCGCCATCAGGCCCGCCACGATGCATCCCGCCAGCCGCATCGGCCCTTCCGTCCTCAGTTGAGGGTGAAGGAGACGCCGATGCCGGCGCCCCAGTCCCCGCCGCTGGTGACGGCCCGGGCGTTGACCCGCACCCAGCCGGTCTCGGCGGTGTAGCCGAGGCCGAGGGCCAGGGCCCCCTGCTCGTGCCACATGCCGCCGCCGATCGCGGCGCTGACCTTGCCGGGACGCGGGTCGAACTGCAGCGAGGATGCCGCGATGCCGATCGCCGCCCCCTGCCAGGCCTCCCGCCGCGCCGCCTTGATCTTGCCGTTGAGCGAGTCGAAGGCGCCGTTCAGCTGGTCGACATTGACCGCATCCGTGCCGTTCACGCCCGGCGCGACATTGCCGATCGTGACCGGAGCATTCGGGTTGCCGCCCTGCAGCGTGATCCGGTTGGTCAGGTTGCCGGAGCCGTCGGTGTCGTACTTCACCGAGACATTCGCCAGCGCCGTCAGCTGGCTGACATTCACCGCGTCGGTCGAGGCCGAGCCGGCGGCGACGTTGGTCAGGCGCCGCTCCGACCCCGACGACCCGAACGACACCTCGCCGGTGGCCACGCCCGCGGTCTTCATGCCCACCACCGGCGCGTAGGCCGCGTCGGAGAGGTTGGCCATGGTCGTGGAGCCCGCGCCCAGGGCCAGGGAGTTGGCCTTGGTCGCCTGCGCCCCGGCGCCGATCGCGATCGCGTTGTTGGCCGAGGCGCCCGCCCCGTTGCCCATCGAGATCGCGTTGCTGGCGCTGGCGGTCGAGGCCGGGCCGATGGCGGTGCTGTTGGTGCCGGAGGCGACGGAGTCCGCCAGGGTCGAATTGGCGTGGAAGTACTTGATGCCCCCGCCGCCGATGACCGCGTTGTCGACCACATTGGCCAGCGAATAGAGCTGCGACCCGTTGATCGCGTCGGTCGAGGTGGCGGAGATCCGCCCCGCCGCCACGTTGGTGATGGTGCGCTCGGCCCCGACGTCGCCGACGCTGACCGTGCTGGTCGGGTTGGTCCCGGCGAAGTTGTCGAGCGTGAAGTTGTTGAAGGACGCGCTCGAGGTGCCGACCGCGGCCGCGGTCTTCGAGCCCGCGCCCAGCGCCACGTCGTTGGCGTTGGTCGCGGTCGCCCCCTGGCCCAGCGCCGTGGCGCCCGAGGCACCGGCGGAGGAGGAGCTGCCCAGCGCGACGGCCCCCGTCGCCCCGGACGCCGTGGTCGCCCCGTTGCCCGCGGCGAAGCTGTCGTTGCCGCCCGCCGTGCTGGCCGGCCCGATCGCCACGGAGTTCGTGCCGACCGCCTTGCTGTCCGCCAGGGTCGAATTGGCGTGGAAGTACTTGATGCCGCCGCCGTTGTTGATGTTGTCCAGTTGGTTGTTGATGTTCGTCAGGCTGCCGTCCACCGCCTCGAAGGCGTTGTAGATGGTGGTGTAGCCTTTGCCCTGGATGTTGAAGGTGGGGCCGGTGACGGTGCCGTCCGGGTTCACCTTGGAGTTGCCGCCGAGGATGTTGGTGACGCTCTGCGAGACGCCGTAGAGCTGGCTGCCGTTGATGGCGTCGGTCGAGGTCTTGGATACCAAGCCGACGTCGACATTGTGCAGCTTGACCGGGCCGGAGCCCTTGCCCACCAGGGTCAGATCGAAGGTCGGCACCCCGCCGTTCGGCGTCGTCGGCGTGCCGGGGTTGCTGTACTGGACCGGGCCGATGCCGCCGTTGTTGATCTGGGTGCCCAGCGTGTTCACCGCCAGGTTGGTGGCGAAGAGCTGGCTGCCGTTCACCGCGTCGGTCGAGGTGTCGGAGAGCCGCCCTGCCGCCACGTTGGTGATGGTGCGCTCGGCCCCGACATCGCCCACGCTGACCGTGCTCGTCGGGTTGGCCCCGGCGAAGGTGTAGGCCTTGCCGGCGATCGTCGTCCCCGACGTGCTGATCACCGCCGCGGTGACGCTGCCGGCACCGAGGGCGACGTCGCCGACATTGGCGCCTGCGCTCGCCCCGTGGCCGATGGCGAGGCCGTCCTGCACCAGCGCCACGGCCGTCGGCCCGACCGCCACGCTGTCCGTGCCGGTCGCCTGGCTGTCGGCCAGGGTCGAGTTGGCGTGGAAGTACTTGATCCCCGCGCCGTTGTTGATGTCGCCGATGATGTTGTTGATCGTGTCGATATCGGTGGTGTTGGCGGTGACCTGCTGGTTGGTGGCGTGGAGCTGCGACCCGTTCACCGCATCGGTCGAGGTGTCCGAGAGACGGCCGGCGGCGACGTTGGTGATGGTCCGCTCCGCCCCCGCAGACCCGACGCTGACCGTCGAGGTCGGGGTGGCGCCGGCGAAGGTGTAGGCCTTGCCGCCGATGGTCGCCCCGCCGGTGCCGACCGCCACGTCCGTGGTGGAGCCGGAGCCGAGGGCGATGTCGCCCTCGTTGTTGGCCACCGCGTTCGGGCCGATGGCGACGGAGTCCACACCCAGGGCCTGGGAGTCAGGCTCGGTCGAATTGGCGTGGAAGTACTTGATGCCGCCACCGTTGTTGATGTCGCCGATGATGTTGTTGATCGTGTCGATATCGGTGGTGTTGGCCGTCACCTGCTGGTTGGTGGCGTAGAGCTGCGAGCCGTTCACCGCATCGGTCGAGGTGTCGGAGAGACGCCCCGCCGCGACGTTGGTGATGGTCCGCTCCGCTCCCGCCGACCCGACGCTGAGCGTCGAGGTCGGGGTCGCGCCGGCGAAGGTGTAGGCCTTGCCGCCGATGGTCGCGCCGCCGGTGCCGACCGCCACGTCCGTGGTGGAGCCGGAGCCGAGGGCGATATCGCCCTCGTTGTTGGCCACCGCGTTCGGGCCGATGGCGACGGAGTCCGTCCCCAGCGCCTGCGAGTCCGGCTCGGTCGAGTTGGCGTGGAAGTACTTGATGCCGGCGCCGTTGTTGATGTTGGTCACCGTGGTCGTGACGCTGTCGACCGCCTGGTTGGTGGCGAAGAGCTGCGACCCGTTCACCGCATCGGTCGAGGTGTCGGAGAGACGCCCCGCCGCCACGTTGGTGATCGTCCGCTCGGCCCCCGCCGACCCGACGCTGACCGTCGAGGTCGGCGTCGCACCGGCGAAGGTATAAGCCTTGCCGCCGATCGTCGCGCCGCCCGTGCCGACCGCTGCCGCGGTCGTCGAGCCGGAGCCGAGGGCGATGTCGCCCTCGTTGTTGGCCACCGCGTTCGGACCGATGGCGACGGAGTCAATTCCCAGGGCTTGCGAGTCGGGCTCGGTCGAGTTGGCGTGGAAGTATTTGACCCCCGTGCCGTTGTTGATGTTCTCGACCTTGGTGTTCAGCGTGTCGACCGCCGTGTTGGTGGCGAAGAGCTGCGAGCCGTTCACCGCGTCGGTGGAGTCGAGCGCGATCCGCCCGGCGGCGACGTTGGTGATGGTCCGCTCGTTGCCGGCGCTGCCGACGCTGACCGTGCTGCTCGGCGTCGTCCCAGCGAAGGTGTAGGTGTTGCCGGCGATCTTCGTGCCGGCGGTGCCGACCGCCGCCGCCGTCGTGCTGCCCGAGCCGAGGGCCACCGCGCCGGCATCGCCGGCCGTGGCTCCGCTGCCCAGGGCCAGCGCATCCGCTGCCGTGGCGCTGGCGCCGACGCCGGCCGCCACCGAATTGGTGCCGGTGGCGCCGTCATTGTCGTAGTTCGCGCCCTTGGTGCCGCCGTCGTTGACGCTGTAGTAGTGCGTCAACTTGCCGGTGATGGTCGTGACCTCGTTGGCGACGCTGTCCACCGCCGTGTTGGTGGCGAACAGCTGCGAGCCGTTCACCGCGTCGGTCGAGGTGTCGGAGAGCCGCCCGGCCGCGACATTGGTGATGGTCCGCTCGGCCCCGGCCGAACCGACGCTGAGGGTCGAGGTCGGGTTCGCGCCGGCGAAGCTGTAGGCCTTGCCGCCGATCGTCGCGCCGCCCGTGCCGACCGCCACGTCCGTGGTGGAGCCGGAGCCGAGGGCGATATCGCCCTCGTTGTTGGCCACCGCGTTCGGGCCGATGGCGACGGAGTCCACACCCAGCGCCTGCGAGTCGGGCTCGGTCGAGTTGGCGTGGAAGTACTTGATCCCCGCGCCGTTGTTGATGTTGGTCACCGTGGTCGTGACACTGTCGACCGCCTGGTTGGTGGCGAAGAGCTGCGACCCGTTCACCGCATCGGTCGAGGTGTCGGAGAGACGCCCCGCCGCCACGTTGGTGATCGTCCGCTCGGCCCCCGCCGACCCGACGCTGACCGTCGAGGTCGGCGTGTCGCCGGCGAAGGTGTAGGCCTTGCCGCCGATCGTCGCGCCGCCCGTGCCGACCGCCGCCGCGGTCACCGAACCCGAGCCCAGCGCCACGTCACCGACATTGGCGCCCGCCGTGGCGCCGTGGCCGACCGCGACGCCGTCCTGCACCGAGGCCACCGCCTCGGGACCGGCCGCCGTGCTGTCGATCCCCGTCGCCTGGCTGTCGGCCAGGGTCGAGTTGGCGCGGAAGTATTTGATGCCCGCGCCGTTGTTGATGTTGTCGACCTTGGTGTTCAGCGTGTCGACCGAGGTGTTGGTGGCGAAGAGCTGACTGCCGTTGATCGCGTCGGTGGAGTCCAGCGCGACCCGGCCGGCCGCCACATTGGTGATGGTCCGCTCGTTCCCGGCGCTGCCGACGCTGACCGTGCTGGTCGGCGTCGCACCGGCGAAATTGTAGGTGGTGCCGGCGATCGTCGTGCTGGCCGTGCCGACCGCAGCCGCCGTCACCGAGCCCGAGCCCAGTGCCACGGCCCCGGCATTGCCGGCCGTCGCGCCGGAGCCGATCGCCGCTGCGTCGGCGGCCGTGGCCGACGCCCCGACGCCGGCCGCCATGGAGTTGAGGCCGGTGGCGCCGTCATTGTCGTAGTTGGCGCCCTTGGTGCCGCCATCGTTGACGCTGTAATAGTGCGTCGCCGTGCTGCTCACCAGGGTCTCGATCGCCTGGTTCGAGGCGAAGAGCTGGCTGCCGTTGATCGCATCGGTGGAGTCCAGCGCGATCCGGCCAGCCGCGACATTGGTGATCGTCCGCTCCGCCCCCGGCGCGCCCACGCTGACCGTCGAGGTCGGCGTGGTGCCGGCGAAGGTGTAGGTGGTGCCGCCGATCTTGGTGCTGGCCGTGCCGACTGCTGCCGCGGTCGTGGAGCCGGAGCCGAGCGCGATGTCGCCCTCGTTGTTGGCCACCGCGTTCGGGCCGATGGCGACGGAGTCCGTCCCCAGCGCCTGCGAGTCCGGCTCGGTCGAGTTGGCGTGGAAGTACTTGATGCCCGCGCCGTTGTTGATGTTGGTCACCGTCGTCGTGACGCTGTCCACCGCCTGGTTGGTGGCGAAGAGCTGCGAGCCGTTCACCGCGTCGGTCGAGGTGTCGGAAAGCCGCCCCGCCGCCACGTTGGTGATCGTCCGCTCCGCCCCCGCCGACCCGACGCTGAGCGTCGAGCTCGGGGTCGCGCCGGCGAAGGTGTAGGCCTTGCCGCCGATCGTCGCGCCGGCCGTGCCGACCGCCACGTCCGTGGTGGAGCCGGAGCCGAGGGCGATATCGCCTTCGTTGTTGGCGACCGCGTTCGGGCCGATGGCGACGGAGTCCGTCCCCAGCGCCTGCGAGTCCGGCTCGGTCGAGTTGGCGTGGAAGTACTTGATGCCCGCGCCGTTGTTGATGTTGGTCACCGTCGTCGTGACGCTGTCGACCGCCTGGTTGGTGGCGAAGAGCTGGCTGCCGTTCACCGCGTCGGTCGAGGTGTCGGACAGCCGCCCAGCCGCCACATTGGTGATGGTCCGCTCCGCCCCCGCCGAACCCACGCTGAGCGTCGAGGCCGGGGTCGCACCGGCGAAGGTGTAGGCCTTGCCGCCGATGGTCGCGCCGGCCGTGCCGACCGCCGCATCCGTCGTCGAGCCGGAGCCGAGCGCGATGTCGCCCTCGTTGTTGGCCACCGCGTTCGGGCCGATGGCGACGGAGTCCGTCCCCAGCGCCTGCGAGTCCGGCTCGGTCGAGTTGGCGTGGAAGTACTTGATGCCCGCGCCGTTGTTGATGTTGGTCACCGTCGTCGTGACGCTGTCCACCGCCTGGTTGGTGGCGAAGAGCTGGCTGCCGTTCACCGCGTCGGTCGAGGTGTCCGAAAGCCGCCCCGCCGCGACGTTGGTGATGGTCCGCTCGGCCCCCGCGGCGCCGACGCTGACCGTGCTGTCCGGCATGGCGCCGGCGAAGGTGTAGGCCTTGCCGCCGATCGTCGCGCCGGCGGTGCCGACCGCGGCCGCCGTCGTCGAGCCGGAGCCCAGCGCCACGGCGCCGGCATTGCCGGCGGTTGCCCCGGCGCCCAAGGCGAGCGCGTCCTCGGCAGTTGCCGTCGCCGTATCGCCCAGGGCCACGGCGGACGGCGCGTTGGTGACCTTCGCCGCCCAGCCGATGGCGACGCCGTTGGTCGACGCTGCGTCCACCGCGATCCCGGTGTTCGCACCGATCGCGATGCTGCCGTCCGCGTCCGCCTGGATCTGGTTGCCGAGCGCGGTCGCATTCACGCCGGTCGCAATGCTCCGGTAGCCCAGGGCCGTGCTTTCCAGACCGCTCGCATTGGACTGGTACCCGATGGCGACCGCCTGCCCTCCGCCGGCCACGGCATCGATACCCGCTGCCATGGCATTGAGGCCGGTCGCCCCGTCGTTGATGTAGTTCCCGCGGGGCGTGCCGCCGTCGTTGACGCTGTAGTAGTGCAGCGGGGTGCTGGCGGCGATGGCCTCGATCGCCTGGTTGGGGGCGAAGAGCGGGCTGCCTTTGACCGCGTCGGTCGAGCCCGGCGCGACCCGCCCCGCCGCTACATTGGTGATGGTCCGCTCGGCGCCGGCGCTGCCGACGCTGACCGTGCTGGTCGGCGTCGTGCCGGCGAAATTGTAGGTCGTGCCGCCGATCTTGGTGCTGGCCGTGCCCACCGCCGCCGCGGTCACCGAACCCGAGCCCAGCGCCACGTCGCCGGCATTCCCGGCCGAAGCCGCGTCGCCGAAGGCGAGCGAGCCGGCGCCCGTGGCCTTGCTGGCGTTGCCGAGCGCGACCGAGCCCTGGCCCGTCGCGGTGTTGGTGTTACCCAGCGCCACCGCGCCGGTGCCGTTGACGGTGTTGTTGGCGCCCATGCCGACCGCGCCGGTGCCGGTCACGGTGTTCGGGTCGCCGATCGCCACGGCGCCGTCGCCGGTGGCGACATTGCCCGTGCCGATCGAGACCGCCTTGCCGCCCGTGGCCTTGGCGCCGGTGCCGATGGCGACCGCATCGGCGGCGTCGGCGACGGCCTGCGTGCCCACCGCGATCGCGTTGTCGGCGGACGCATTCGCGTTGTAGCCGATCGAGGTCGTCTTGTCGGCCGCGACCCCGATGCCGGCATTGGTGCCGATCGCGACGTTGTCGTCGCCGGTGACCAGGTTGCCCGCGGAGGCCTTCGACGTGGCGTCATAGTCGACGGTGCCGTCGCCGGAGCCCATCGCGACGTTCCGCGTTCCGGTCACGCCCGTGCCGGCACCCCGCATGGTGCCGTTGATGCCGGCGCCGAGGCCGACATTCTGGGCGCCGCTGACGAACTGGCCGGCGCCGAGGCCCATGGCGATGGAGTTGGTGCTGCCGGTCGTCGAGCCGATGCCGGCGCCGCGCCCGATCGCGACCGCCCCGTCGCCGGCGGCGATCGCCGCCGGGCCGAGCGCCATCGCATAAGCGCCCGTCGCGCCGTCATTGTTGTAGTTCGGCGAATTCTTGCCGGTGTCGTTCACGCTGTAGTAGTGGACGGCCCCGCTCGCGATGCTGGACTCCAGCGCCTTGTTGGTGGCGTAGAGCTGGCTGCCGTTGATCGCGTCGGTCGAGTCCAGCGCGATGCGGCCCGCCGCGACGTTGGTGATCGTCCGCTCCGCCCCCGGCGCGCCGACGCTGACCGTACTGGTCGCCGCGGTGCCGGCGAAGGTGTAGCTCTTGCCACCGATCACGGTGCTGGGCGTGTTGACCACCGCCGCGGTCACCGAGCCCGAGCCCAGCGCCACGTCGCCCGCATTGGTGCCAGCCGTGGCGCCGTTGCCGAGGGCGAGCGCATCCGCGGTCGACGCCTTGGCGTTGATGCCGACCGCCGTGGCGTTGGCGGCCGACGCCGCGGCGAACCCGCCGAGGGCGGTGGTGTTCACCCCCGTCGCGTTGGCGGCGACGCCCAGCGACGTGCCGTTCTGGCCGTTGACCACGGTCCCGGCGCCGATGGCCGTGGAGTACAGCCCGGCGGCCGTGGTGTCCCTGCCGATGGCGATGTCGTTGGTGTCGGTGGCCTTCGCGTTCGAGCCGACCGCCAGCGACTGCAGCCCGCTGGCCACGGTGCTGTCGCCGATGGCCGTCGCGCTCTGGGCGCTGGCCACGGCCCCGACGCCGGCCGCCACGGAGTTGAGGCCGGTGGCGCCGTCATTGTCGTAGTTCCCGCCCTTGGTGCCGCCGTCGTTGACGCTGTAGTAGTGCGTCGCCGTGCTGCTCACCAGATTCTCGATCGCCTGGTTGGAGGCGAAGAGCTGGCTGCCATTGATGGCATCGGTCGAGTCCAGCCCGATGCGGCCGGCGGCCACATTGGTGATCGTCCGCTCCGCCCCCGGCGCGCCGACGCTGACCGTCGAGGTCGGGGTCGCCCCGGCGAAGGTGTAGTTCGTTCCGCGGATCGTGGTGCCGCCGGTGCCGACCGCCGCGGCGGTCACCGAACCCGAGCCCAGCGCCACGGCGCCGGCCTGGCCGGCGGTGGCGTTGTGGCCGAGGGCCAGGGCATCCGCCGCATTGGCGGCCGCCGTGTCGCCCAGGGCCACCGAGGACGGGGCATTGGCGACCTTCGCCCCCCAGCCGATGGCGACGCTGTTGGTTGAGGCCGCGTCGGTGGCCAGGCCGGTGTTGGCGCCGATCGCGACGCTGCCCTCGCCTCCCGCGATGATCTGGTTACCCAGGGCGGTGGCGTTGGTCGCGGTGGCCTCGGTCAGGTTGCCGATCGCGACGCCCTCCAGACCGCTCGCCTTGGTCTGGTAGCCGAGCGCGACGCCGCGGTTGCCGGCGGCGCTGGCCTTGGCGCCCAGGGCGATCCCGCCCTGCCCGGCGGCCGAGGACTCGCTGCCGACGGCGAGGGCTTCGGCCCCCGCCGCATTGGCCAGGTCGCCGACCGCCGTCGTGCGATCACCGGACGCCGTGCTGGAGACGCCGAGGGCGGTGGACCAGGTGCCCGCCGCATTGGCCGAGGTCCCGTAGGCCGCGCCGCCCTGCCCCGTGGCGGCCGCGCCATTGCCGATCGCGACCGCTTCGAAGGACGCAAAGCCGCCGGGCAGCGCCGTGCCGGCCGCCCCGCTCGCATTGGCATTGATGCCGATAGCGATCGGCGAGCCGTCGCCGCTCGACACGGTGGCCTTGGCGGAGCGCCCCAGGGCTATGGCTCCGCCGGTGCCGCCGCTGGTGGCTGTTGCGTTGGGGCCGACGGCGATCGTGGTCCCGCCGGACGCGGCGGCGTTATAGCCGACCGCCACCGACTGTCCGCCCGAGGCCGTGGCGCCGACACCGGCCGCCATGGCGTTGAGGCCGGTGGCGCCGTCGTTGATGTAGTTGGCGCCCTTCGTGCCGCCGTCGTTCACGCTGTAGTAGTGGACGGGGTTGCTGGCGGCGAGCGCCTCGACCGCCTTGTTGGTGGCGAAGAGCTGGCTGCCGTTGATCGCGTCGGTGGAGTCCAGCGCGATGCGGCCCGCCGCCACGTTGGTGATGGTGCGCTCGGCACCCACCGCGCCGACGCTGACGGTCGAGGTCGGGCTGGTGCCGGCGAAATTGTAGGTGCTGCCCGCGATCGTGGTGCTGGCGGTGCCGACCGCCGCCGCGGTCACCGAGCCCGAGCCCAGCGCCACGTCGCCGGCATTGGTGGCCTTGGCCGCGTCGCCGAAAGCGAGCGAGCCGGCACCCGTGGCCTTGCTGGCATTGCCGAGCGCGACCGAGCCTTGGCCGGTCGCCGTGTTGCCGCTGCCGAGCCCGACCGCGCCGGTGCCGTTGACCGTGTTGTTTGCGCCCATGCCGACGGCGCCGGTGCCGGTGACCGTGTTCGGGTCGCCGATCGCGACCGCGCCGTTGCCGTTGACGACCTGGCCTTCGCCGATCGCCCCCGCCCCGGTGCCGCCGTTCCCCTTCGAGTTGTGGCCCATGGCCCCCGAGCCGGTGCCGGCCGTGGCCACCACTGTATTGGTGTCGCCGATCGCCACGGTCGAAGCCGCCAGCGCCTGCGAGGCGTTGCCCACCGCCGTCGCGTTCGCAGCCCCCGCATTGGCGTTGGCGCCGATTGCGGTGGCCTTCGCGGCCGTCGTGGTCGCGAGGAAGCCGACCGACGTCGTGTAGTCGGCGAAGGCGTGCGCGGCGTTGCCGACGGCGGTGGAGGACAGGCCGGTCGCGTTCGCCGAATTGCCCGCGGCCAGGGCGGCGACACCCGACGCCTGGGTGTTGTTGCCGACCGCGGTGGCCACGTTGGCGGTCGCGTTCGACCAGTGCCCGAGCGCTGTCGCGCTCTCCGCGGTGGCGTTGGCGAGGGCACCCAGCGCGGTGGCGTTCGCCTGCGGTGCCAAGGCGGTGAAGCCGAGCGCCACCGAGAAGTCGCCGCCGGCATTCGCATTCCGGCCGAGCGCGGCGGACTGCGAGCCGGAGGACGATGCGAGGAGGCCGATCGCGGTGGAGCCGAGGCCCGAGGACGACGCCCCGACGCCCGCCGCGATGGAGTTGCCTCCGGTGGCGCCGTCGTTGTTGTAGTTCCCCTGCTGCGTGCCGCCGTCGTTCACGCTGTAGTAGTGGACGGCCGCGCCCGCGATGGTCGCCTCCAGGGCCTTGTTGGTGGCGAAGAGCTGGCTGCCGTTGATCGCGTCGGTCGAGTCGATCGCGATCCGGCCGGCCGCGACATTGGTGATGGTGCGCTCGGCGCCCGCCGCGCCGACGCTGACCGTGCTGGCCGGCGTCGTGCCGGCGAAGTTGTAGGTGGTGCCGCCGATCTTGGTGCTGGCGGTGCCGACCGCCGCCGCCGTCACCGAGCCCGAGCCCAGCGCCACCGCGCCGGCATTGCCAGCCGTGGCGCCATCTCCGAGTGCCACGGCCTGCGTGGCGCTGGTGCGCGCGGCATTGCCCACCGCGGTGGCGTTGACGCCGGTCGCGTTGGTCTGATTCCCCAGGGCCGTGGCACCGTCGGACGCTGCGACGGACGCATTCCCGAGTGCAGTCGAAAACAGCCCTGCGGCATTGGCCTTCTGGCCACCCGCGAATGAACCTTCGCCGCTGGCAGTGGCAAGAAGGCCAACGGCGGTGGCGTTCGCCGCTGTCGCCTGGGCGGCGCGGCCGACGGCCATCGAGAAATCCGATGAGGCGATGGCGCCGCCGCCCATGGCCAGAGAGCTATTGCCGCTGGCCTTGGCGCTGACCCCGAAAGCGCCCGCCGCCGCGCCGGACGCAACCGACCCGGCGCCGATTGCCGTAGAATTGAGGCCTGTTGCATTGGCCTGGAAGCCCAGTGCCGAGGCCGCCTCGTTGCTGGCACGTGCGTTCGGTCCGATCGCCGCGGCGCGTACCGCCGTGGCGCCCGCGCCGGGGCCGACAGCCGTGGCACCTTCGGCCGCTGCATTGGAGAAGACGCCGACCGCCAAGCTGTTGGTGGCGCCGGCAATGGAACCGGCGCCGACCGCGGTCGAGCCGCTCGCTCCCGCCGCTGCGGCTGTCGTGCCGATCGCGACCGACTGGCTGGCCGTTGCGTTCGCCGAGTCGCCGGCCGCGAAGGACTGATTCCCGCTGGCCTTGGTCTGGAAGCCGACCGCCGTCGCGTTCGTGCCCGACGCGGCGGCGGCCACGCCGGCCGCCATCGCATTGGCGGCGGTCGCGCCGTTGTTGGTGTAGTTCGCCTGCTGGGTGGCGCTGTTCACGCTGTAGTAATGCGGCGAGTTGCCGGCAGCGATGGCCTCGATCGCCTTGTTGGTGGCGAAGAGCTGGCTGCCGTTGATCGCGTCGGTCGAGTCGGGCGCGACCCGCCCCGCCGCGACATTGGTGATGGTGCGCTCCGCCCCCGCGGCGCCGACGCTGACCGTGCTGGCCGGCGTCGTGCCCGCGAAGTTGTAGGTGGTGCCGCCGATCTTGGTGCTGGCGGTGCCAACCGCCGCCGCCGTCACAGAGCCCGAGCCCAGCGCCACATCGCCGGCATTGGTGGCCTTGGCCGCGTCGCCGAAGGCGAGCGAGCCGGCGCCCGCGGCGCTGCTGGCATTGCCGAGCGCGACCGAGCCCTGGCCCGTCGCGGTGTTGCCGTTGCCGAGCCCGACCGCGCCGGTGCCGTTGACGGTGTTGTTGGCGCCCATGCCGACCGCGCCGGTGCCGGTCACCGTGTTCGGGTCGCCGATCGCCACCGCGCCGTTGCCGTTGACGACCTGGCCCTCGCCGATCGCCACCGCGCCCGTGCCGCCGTTCACCGTCGAATTGTGGCCGATCGCGACCGAGCCGGGGCCGGCCGCCGCCGCCACCGTGTTGGTGTCGCCCAGCGCCACCGTCGAGTCGGCGAGGGCCTTGGAGGACGCGCCGAGCGCCGTCGAGCGCGCGCCCGATGCCGTCGCGACGTCGCCGACAGCCAGCGAGCCGATGCCGGAGGCCGCGGACAGCGCACCGATCGCGGTGGCCGCGCCTGCCGAGGCATTGGCCTCGGTGCCGATGGCGATGCCGTTGAGGCCGCTGGCAGTGCCGCTGGTGCCCACCACGACGGAATTGACAGCCGAAGCGGTGGAGTTGTTGCCGAGCACCATCGCGCCATCGGCCGACGCCGTGGAGCTGACGCCGACGGCGGCCGAGTTGTTGCCCGACGCCTGGGTCGTGTAGCCGGCCGCCAGGGCATTGGTGCCGCTGGCATTGGCCTGGTTGCCAAAGGCCGACGCGTTCGCCCCGGTGGCATTGGCGAAAGCGCCCACGGCCGCGGAGTTCAGACCGCCCGCCACGGCGCCCGCCCCCGACGCGGTCGCGTTGTCGGCGAGCGCAGCGGCGTTGTTGCCGACCGCCGAGGCGGAAACACCCGTGGCCTGAGCCCCCGACCCCGACGCCACCGAGCCGACCCCGCTCGACACGGCCCCGTTGCCCGTGGCCAGCGAGAAGTTGCCGGCCGCGCTGGCGGTGGGGCCGACCGCGACGGCGCTCTCACCCGCGGCGTTGGCGACCGTCCCGATCGCGACGGCACGAACACCCGTCGCCTTCGAGACGCGGCCCATGGCGAGCGCGTCCACTGCAGAGGCCGTCACATCGGTGCCGATGCCGATGGCGCTCTCCGCGGTGGCGCCCGTTCCCGCGACGGTGCGCGCGCCGAGATAGACCGAGTTCACGGCCGAAGAGATCGACTGCCAGCCGATCGCGATCGAGCTGTTGTTGCTCGAATTGGCCGACAGACCCATGGCCACCGAGCCGAGGCCGCTGGCGATGGAGGAGGACCCGACCGCGACGGAGTTCTCGGCGGTCGATTGTGCCGAAAAGCCCAGCGCTGTCGACTGGATGGCGCTGGCGAGCGCGCCGGGGCCGAAGGCCGCCGAGCTGGCGCCGCTCGCCGTGGCGCTGGTGCCCGCGGCGATCGAATTGCCGCCGCTGGCCTTCGAGCTGATGCCCAGCGCCGTCGCATTTCCCGCAAGGGCGGAGGAGGTGGCGCCGAGGGCGAGCGAACCGACGGCGCTGGCCGTGGAGTTGACGCCGAAGGCCGATGCCCCGTCCACCAGGGCCCGGGCGTTTCCGCCGACGGCCAGGGCATTGACGCCGGTCGCGTTCGAGAAGACGCCGATGGCGATCGCGTTCAGGCCGTTGGACCCATTTTGATAGCCGATCGAGATCGAACCGTCGCCGGTTGCGCTGGTGGCGGTGCCCAGCGCCGTGGAGTTGTTGCCGGTCGCCGTGGCGCCGTTGCCGATGGCGGTCGGGTTGCCGCCGGTGCCGCTGCTGCCGGGACCGAAGATGGCCTGCGCGAAGGCCTGCGTCGGAAGCTGCGCCACGAGCGTCGCCAGCGAGATGGCGGCGTAGAGCCCCCTGGCCCGGCGCAGCACCCCGAACAGGGTGGCCGGTTCGGCACCGCCGGCGGCGAGGGTGGCGCCGCCGACCGTGCCGCCGGTGCCGAGGGCCCCCAGCCCGAGCCGGTCCCGCTTCATGCCGAGCGCGCGATGCGCCCGGCGCAGCGCCGCCATCAGGCGTCGCCGCAGGGACTTGCTGGGCTGGTCGGCACCGGCGACCCAGTTGTTCGCGAAATGGGAATGACGCCGGACGCTCTGCCGGGACTCGATCTGCCTGCCGCTCATGATGTCACTCCCTCGCGAAATGCCTGTCTGAAACGCGTGCGCCGCCGGTGCGTCCGGCGGTTGCTGGATGAAGGACTCGGATGTGGGCCCGTGCCGCGGATCCGGCGGCCGGCCGCCCGGCCCGCCCGCAAATACGCCGTCGGCGGATGCGCCTGGCCCCGCCGCCCCGACATCCGGGGACCGATCATCCGATCGAGTCATCCACCCCTCCCCCGCATGGCCGGCCGATACCTGCCGAGCCCGCCGGATCACGGCGGTCGCGCAGGATTGGCCAGGACCATCGTCCTTCCGCATCGCCGGGCCGAAGAAGATCGAAGTAAAGGCCGTTCCCATCTTCACCCAACGGCGTCCCTCGGGAGGGCCTTGTTTCTCAAATCTTTTCCAGAAACCGGACGATGCAAGAATTCCTTATGAGTCGGATGCCGTCACTCCGCTGGGCGTCCCAATAATTGTCACGGCGTCCCATTCGTGGCGCCGACGCCGCCCCTGTGGCGCCACGGCAACAAGCCGTTGCAATTTGAGGAAAATCCCCGGCGGCGGGTCGTGGAGACAGGACCTTGCCTCCCCCGAAGCCGCCATCCCCACGCAAGCGGCAGGCGGGGATCTCTCAATTCTGCCCGGATGGAGATGCCCGCTTTCGCGACAGGGTATCTGCAGATCCTTGCGGCGTAGTTTCCTTTGCCTCTCCCGCAAGCGGGGCCTTTTCAGAATGTCTTCGCCCTTCCGGTATAGACATTTTATCCTCCCCCTCCCGCGAGGGGAGGGGGAGGATAGAAGGCGAGGGCGGAGCCGGGGCGATCCATCGGCGGCGGAGTGGAGAAGGGTGCTCATCGGCTTACTTCACGTGCCGGATGCGGGGATCGAGCAGGCCGTAGGCCAGGTCGACCAGGAGGTTGACGCCGATCACCAGCGTGGCGACCAGCAGCACGCCGCCCTGCAGCGTCGGGTAGTCGCGGCGGTTGATCGCCTCGATCAGCCATTTGCCGACGCCGGGCCAGGCGAAGACGGTCTCGGTCAGGATCGCGCCGCCCAAGAGGGTGCCGACCTGCAGGCCGATCACGGTGACGACCGGGATCAGGGCGTTGCGCAGGGCGTGCAGCCCGATCACCCGCTTGACGCCCAGGCCCTTGGCCCGGGCGGTGCGGATATAGTCCTCGCCCAGCACCTCGAGCATGGCCGACCGGGTCATGCGCGCGATCACCGCCAGGGGGATGGTGCCCAGCACGATGGTCGGCAGGATCAGGGCGCGCAGGGCGGAGACGAAGGCGCCCTTCTCGTCCGACAGCAGGCTGTCGATCAGCATGAAGCCGGTCTGCGGCTCGACATAGTACATCGCCGAGATCCGGCCCGAGACCGGGGTCCAGCCGAGGCCGACCGAGAAGATCAGGATCAGCAGCAGGCCCCACCAGAAGATCGGCATCGAATAGCCGACCAGGCTGGCGCCCATGATGCCGTGGTCGATCGGGGACGACCGGTTGGTGGCGGCGATGATGCCGGCGGGCAGGCCGACGACGACGGCGAAGAGGATGGCGCAGAGGCCCAGCTCCAGCGTCGCCGGGAACAGCTTCAGGAACTCGCCCAGCACCGGCCGGCGCGTGGTGGTCGAGGCGCCGAGGTCGCCCTGCAGCACCTCGCCGATATAGGACACGAACTGCACCGCGACCGGCCGGTCCAGGCCCATCTCGTGCATCAGCTCGGCATGGCGCTCGGGCGAGATGCCGCGCTCGCCCGCCCGCACCTGGATCGGGTCGCCGGGCACGGCCCGGATCAGGAAGAAGCTGAGCGCGGTGATCCCCAGGAAGGTGATCGCCGCCATGGCGAAGCGGGTCAGGATGAAGCGCAGCATGATGCCATCGGGTCACGGGTGCCGGGCCGGAAAAGACGCGGGCGGAGGAGCATCCCCCTGCTCCCCCGCCCGGCTCCCCCTTACTCCGATTTATTCGGTGATGTCGACGTCGCTGAAGTCGTGGCGGCCGAACGGGCTGACCTTGTAGCCCGAGACCTCCTTGCGGGTCGGCTCGTAGACCACCGAATGCGCGATCGGCAGCCACGGGGCCTGCTCGTGGAAGATCACCTGGGCCTGCTCGTACAGCTTGGTGCGCTCGGCCTGGTCGGAGATCGTCTTGGCCTTCTTCACGATCTCGTCATAGGGCTTGTGGCACCACTTCGCGATGTTCGACCCGCCCGGCCGCGCCCCGTCGCAGCCCAGCAGGTTGTACAGGAAGTTGTCGGGGTCGCCGTTGTCGCCGGTCCAGCCCAGCTGGCCCATCTGGTGGTCGCCCTCCTGCAGGCGCTTCCGATACTCGCCCCACTCGTACGAAACGATCTTCGCCTTGATGCCGACCTTCTCCAGGTCCGCCTGCATCATCTCCGCGATGCGCTGGGCGTTCGGGTTGTACGGGCGCTGCACCGGCATCGCCCACAGGTCGCTCTCGAAGCCGTTCGGATAACCGGCCTCGGCCAGCAGCTTCTTCGCCGCCTCCGGGTCGTACTTGTAGTCCTGGACGGCGTCGTTGTAGGACCAGATGGTCGGCGGGATCGGGTTCTTCGCCGCCTCGCCCGCGCCTTGGTACACGGCGTCCAGGATCGCCTGCTTGTTCACCGCCATGTTGACGGCCTGGCGCACGCGCACGTCGTCGAACGGCTTCTTGGTGGTGTTGAAGGCCAGGTAGCCGGTGTTCAGGCCGGGCTGGCTCAGCACGTTCAGCGCCGGGTCCTTCAGCATCGCCGGGACGTCGGCCGGGTTCGGATACGGCATCACGTGGCACTCGCCGGCCTTCAGTTTGGCGGCGCGCACCGCGGCGTCCGGGGTGATGGCGAAGACCAGGTTGTCGATCTTCTCCTTGCCGCTCCAGGCCTGGTCGAAGGCCTTGTAGCGGATCAGCGCGTCCGGCTGGTACTGCACGAACTGGAAGGATCCGGTGCCGATCGGCACCTGGTCGACCTGCTCCGGCGTGCCCGCCTTCATCATCGCATCGGCATACTCGGCCGACAGGATCGATGCGAACTCCATCGCCAGGTTGGCGATGAACGGCGCCTCGGGCTGGTTCAGGGTGAACTTGACGGTGTGGTCGTCGACCTTGTCGATCGCCTTCAGCAGGGTGCCCATCCCCATGTCGCCGAAGTAGTCGTACTGGCCGCCGGAGATCTTGTGGTAGGGGTGGTCGTCCTTCCACATCCGGTTGAAGGTGAACAGCACGTCGTCGGCGTTGAAGTCGCGGGTCGGCGTGAACTTGTCGTTGGAATGCCACTTCACCCCCTTGCGGAGGTGGAAGGTGTAGACCGTGCCGTCGTCCGAGATGTCCCAGGACTCCGCCAGGCCGGGCTCGGTCTTGGTCGTGCCCTTGGTGAACTCGACCAGGTGGTCGTAGATCGGGCCGGACGCGTCGAAGCTGGTGCCGGTGGTGTTAATCTGCGGATTGAAATTCTCCGGGCTGCCCTCGGAGCAGTAGACCAATGTCTTGGCTTCGGCGGACACCGCCGCCCCCGCGACGAGGACGAGCGCCATCGCCGTGGCGGACAGGAAGCGGGACATGAAACTCTCCCCTATGGTGGTCCTTCGGCCCGGGCTTGCCGCATAGCTGTATTGCCCAAACCGTGGGTTGCAGGGGATTACCGCAGGGGGCGGGGGTGATGTCAACTGGCCGGTTTTGTCGGGCAAATTGAATCCGTTCCCAATATAGGCGCGCCCCGAACCGCCCTCCGGCGGATCGAAACCTGGGCGGGCCGAAAAGAAACGGACGGGAAAGCGGATCGCTGCTTTCCCGCCCGTTTGTTGCTCGGCGCCGCCGCTTATTCCGCGATGTCGACGCCGCGGAAGTCGTGCAGCCCGACCGGGATGATCTTGTAGCCCGAGACCTCCTTGCGGATCGGCTCATAGACCACCGAATGGGCGATCGGCAGCCAGGGGGCCTGGTCGTGGAAGATCACCTGCGCCTGTTCGTACAGCTTGGCGCGCTCGGCCTGGTCGGCCGTAGCCTTGGCCTTCTGGATGAGCTTCTCGAAATCCTGGTTGCACCATTTCGCGATGTTGCTGCCGCCTTCGCGCGCGGCATCGCAGCCCAGCAGGTTGTTGAAGAAGTTGTCCGGGTCGCCGTTGTCGCCCGACCAGCCCATCTGCGCCATCTGGTGCTCGCCGGCCTGGGTGCGCTTCCGATACTCGCCCCACTCGTACGAAACGATCTTGGTCTTGATGCCGATCTTGGCCAGGTCGGCCTGGATCAGCTCGGCGATGCGCTGGGCGTTCGGGTTGTAGGGGCGCTGCACCGGCATGGCCCACAGGTCGCTCTCGAAGCCGTCGGCATAGCCGGCCTCGGCCAGCAGCTTCTTCGCCGCCTCGGGGTCGTACTGATAGTCCTGTATGCCGTCGTTGTAGGACCAGATGGTCGGCGGGATCGGGTTCTTCGCCGCCTGGCCGGTGCCCTGGTACACCGCCTCCAGGATCGCCTGCTTGTTCACCGCCATGTCGACGGCCTGGCGCACGCGCACGTCGTCGAACGGCTTCTTGGTGACGTTGAAGGCCAGGTAGCCGGTGTTCAGCCCGGGCTGGCTCAGCACGTTGAGGTTCGGGTCCTTCTGCATCGCCGGCAGGTCGGCCGGGTTCGGGTACGGCATGACGTGGCATTCGCCGGCCTGCAGCTTGGCGTAGCGCACCGCCGCGTCCGGGGTGATGGCGAAGACCAGGTTGTCGATCTTCTCGCGGCCGCTCCAGGCCTCGTCGAAGGCCTTGTAGCGGATCAGCGCGTCCGGCTGGTACTGCACGAAGCGGAAGGGCCCGGTGCCGATCGGCACCTGGTCGACCTGCTCCGGCGTCCCCGCCTTCATCATCGCGTCGGCGTATTCGGCCGACAGGATCTCGGCGAAGTTCATCGCCATGTTGGCGATGAAGGGCGCCTCCGGCCGGGTCAGGGTGAATTTCACCGTGTAATCGTCGACCTTGTCGATCGCCTTCAGCAGCGTCGGCATGCCCATGTCGCCGAAATAGTCGTACGACCCGCCGGACACCTTGTGGTACGGGCTGTCCTCCTTCCACATCCGGTTGAACGAGAACAGCACGTCGTCGGCGTTGAAGTCGCGCGTCGGGGTGAAATTCTCGTTCGAGTGGAACTTGACGCCCTTGCGCAGGTGGAAGGTGTAGACGGTGCCGTCGTCCGACACGTCCCAGGACTCGGCCAGCGCGGGGACCACCTTGGTGGTGCCCTTCTCGAAGGCCACCAGCCCGTCATAGACCGGCAGCGCGGCGTCGAAGCTGGTGCCGGTGGTGTTGATCTGCGGGTTGAAGTTCTCCGGGCTGCCTTCGGAGCAGTAGACCAGCGTCTTGGCCTCGGCCGACGCGGCCATCCCCGCGGCGAGGGCCAGCGCCATCGCCGTGGCGGACAGGAAGCGGGACATGGGGTTGTCTCCCTACGAATCGAGATGTCGCCACGCTACTCCCGGATGTCCACGCCGCGGAAGTCGTGGATGCGCACGGGGGTGATGACGTAGTTCAGCACCTCCTTGCGGATCGCCTGGTACTCGACCGAATGGGCGATCGGCAGCCACGGCGCCTGGTCGTGGAAGACCACCTGCGCCTGCTCGTACAGCTTCGTGCGCTCCGCCTGATCCGAGGTGACCTTGGCCTTCTGGATCAGCGTCTCGAACTCCTGATCGCACCACTTCGCGATATTCCCGCCCCCCTCCCGCGCCGCATCGCAGCCCAGCAGGTTGTTGAAGAAATTGTCCGGGTCGCCATTGTCGCCGCCCCAGCCGAACTGCGCCATCTGGTGCTCGCCGGCCTGCGCCCGCTTCCGATACTCGCCCCACTCATACGACACGATCTTCGCCCGGATCCCGACCTTGGCCAGGTCGGCCTGGATCAGCTCGGCGATGCGCTGGGCGTTCGGGTTGTAGGGGCGCTGCACCGGCATGGCCCACAGATCGGTGTCGAAGCCGCCGGCCAGGCCGGCCTCGGCCAGTAGCGTCTTCGCCGCCTCCGGGTCGTACTTATAGTCCTGGACGCTGTCGTTGTAGGACCAGATGGTCGGCGGGATCGGGTTCTTCGCCGCCTGGCCCGCACCCAGATAGACGGCGTCGAGGATCGCCTGCTTGTTCACCGCCATGTTGATGGCGCGGCGCACGCGGACGTCGTCGAACGGCTTCTTGGTGACGTTGAAGGCCAGGTAGCCGGTGTTCAGCCCCGGCTGGCCGATCACCGTCACCGCCGGGTCCTTCTCCATCGCCGGCAGATCGGCCGGGTTCGGCGACGGGATCACCTGGCACTCGTTGGCTTTCAATTTAGCGTAGCGGACCGATGAGTCAGGCGTGATGGCGAAGACCAGCGTGTCGATCTTCTCTCGCCCGCTCCAGGCCTCGTCGAAGGCCTTGTAGCGGATGATCGCGTCCGGCAGGTACTGCACGAAGCGGAACGGGCCGGTGCCGATCGGGATCTGGTCGACATCCTCCGGCGTGCCGGCCTTCATCATCGCATCGGCATATTCCGCCGACAGGATCTGGGCGAAGTTCATCGCCATGTCGGCCAGGAACGGCGCCTCCGGCCGGGTCAGGGTGAAGCGGACGGTGTGGTCGTCGACCTTGTCGATCGCCTTCAGCAGCGTCGGCATGCCCATGTCGCCGAAGTAGTCGTACGATCCGCCGGAGATCTTGTGGTAGGGGCTGTCCTCCTTCCACATCCGGTTGAACGAGAACAGCACGTCGTCGGCGTTGAAGTCGCGCGTCGGGGTGAAGGCCTCGTTCGAATGCCACTTCACGCCCTTCCGCAGGTGGAAGGTGTAGACGGTGCCGTCGTCCGACACGTCCCAGGATTCGGCCAGGGCCGGCACCACCCTGGTGCCGCCGCGCTCGAACGCCACCAGCCCGTCATAGACCGGCACCGAGGCGTCCAGGCTGGTGCCGGTGGTGTTGATCTGGGGGTTGAAGTTCTCCGGACTGCCTTCGGAGCAGTAGACCAGCGTCTTGGCATCGGCCGAGGCCGCGCCGGCCGCCAGAACGAGCGCCAGCGCCGTGGCGCCGAGGAAACGGGACATGAAGCTCTCCCTGCAGGGCTGGTGATTGGTGTCGCGATCCGGTCGACGGCAGATCGTCAAACGGTACGGTACCGTCTAGGCTGGGTGGAAGCTCTGCTCTTTTGCACGCCCTGGTGAGCCTTGCTGTCGCGGCTCCGGGGCAGAAGGATCGCCGCCATGACCGGAAGACGTCGCCCGCCGGCCGGGAAGGATGAGGGAAGGACGGCGCCTCGCGCCGCGCGGCAGGAGGCCCGCCACGAGGAGTTCCTGCGGGCGGCCACCGAAGTGTTCTTCACCTCCGGCTTCGCCGGAGCCAGCGTCGACGAGATCATCGCCAGGGTCGGCGGTTCCAAGCGCACCATCTACAGCTATTTCGGCAACAAGGAGCAGCTGTTCGCGACGGTGGTGCGGGAGATCGTCCGCAACGCCATGGGCCCCCTGGCCGAAGCCGACTTCGCCCGGGCGGATCTCGAGGCCACGCTGCGGGAGGCCGGGCTGCGCTATCTCGGCGTCATCATGTCGCCCGAGGCGCTGCAACTCTATCGCACGGTGGTGGGCGAGGGCAGCCGCTTTCCCGACCTCGCCAAGGTGTTCTTCGACGCCGGACCGGGCCGGACGAGCGCGAATCTGGCGCGCGTGCTGGAGGACAGGGGGCGGGAGTGGGGGATCGAAGCCGGCGATCCGAAGCGGCTGGCCGAGCATTTCCTGGGGTTGATCCGCGACGACCTCCATCTCCAGGTCGTGCTCGGGCTGCGGCCGCCGCCGACCCCCGCCGAAGCCCGGGCGGCCGTCGACTCCGCGGTCAGGATATTTGTGGATGGCGTCCGTGGGCCGCGTGCGACGCGTGCCCCGTCAGGCGGGCGAGGGTGAGCTTGGTGGCCACCAGAACCGGTGCCGCGACCAGGAACAGCAGCGCGATCGCCAGGAAGCATTCGTTGAACGACAGCGTCGCCACCTGTTGTGCGAAGGCCTGCTGGATGACGGCGTTCGCCGCGGAGCCCGCTTCCTCGGCGGGATAGCCCCGCGCGGTCAGCACGGCCGCGATGGCCTCCTGCCGGTCGGCCAGCACCGGGTTCCCCGGCGCGAGATGCTGGGCCAGCACCGTGCGGTTGAGCGCGTTCTGGTGATCGAGATAGGTGGCGAGGCCGGCGACGCCGATCTGGCCGCCCATCTGGCGGCCGATGTTGAACAGCGCCACGCCCTGGGCCAGCACCTCCGGGCGCAGGTCGCGCAGCGTGCCCACGGTCAGCGAGACGAAAAGGAGGCCCAGGCCCAGGCCGCGCAGCAGCAGGGCCGGCACCATGTCGGGCAGGCCGCTTTCGGAGGTGGAGCCCGACAGCATCCACATCGACGTCATGAAGCAGACGATGCCGAAGGGCACCAGCTTGGCCGGATCCAGCTGCCTGAACTGGATCACGGCGCCCGCGCCGAGGAGGCCGATGCAGACCAGCGCGCCGCTCGGCAGCAGCAGCAGCCCGGCATAGGTCGGCGACAGGCCCAGCACGCCGGTGGCGAAGGCCGGGATGACGAAGGCGCTGCCGAACAGCGCGCCGCCGGCGACGAAGCTGACGATGAAGCCGAAGCTGAAATGCTCGTCGCGGAAGACGGCGGCGTCGATCAGCGCCCCGCGCTTCGGCCTCAGGGCTTGCCAGGCCAGGAATGCGGTGGCGGCGGCAAGCCCGGCGAGGCTGACATGCACGATCTCGGGTTCGTCGAACCAGTTGTGGCGGCTGCCCTCCTGGGTGACGTAGACGAAGGCGGTCATCGCCGCGCCCAGCAGCACGAGGCCGGGCCAGTCCGGCCGGCCCGTCGCCGCCGGCCGGTCGCGGTGGGTGGGGGCGAGCAGCACGGCCGCCAGCCCTGCCAGGCCGAGCGGCACATTGGCGAGGAACATCCAGGACCAGGAGAGCGTGTCGACGGTCCAGCCCTGCAGGGCCGGCGACAGGGTCGTGGGTGCCACGGTCGTGGCGAAGGCGAAGACGGCCTGGACCAGCCCCTGGCGGGACCGGGGAAAGACCCGGAACAGCAGCGACTGGCCGGTGACGAGCAGGACGGCGCCGGCGACGCCCTGCGCGATCCGCCACGCCACGAGGACGCCGAGGCCGCCGGCCGCCGCGGCCCCGAGGGCGCTGGCGAGCAGCACCAGGATCGCGCCCGCCAGCAGCCGGCGCGGCGCCAGGCGCAATGTCAGCCACGCCGCCAGCGGAAAAGCGGTCAGCTTGGCCACGAGATAGGCGATGTTGACCCAGGCGACCTCGTCCTGGGTGGCATGGATGCCGCCCATGACATGGCCGCGGGTGACCACCAGGACGGTGCTGTTCACCGCATCCATCGCGGCGGCGACGGTCAGGACGCCGAGAAGCAGCCAGGACCGCGCCGCCGGCAGCGCTGCGGGTCCGGCCGGCGACGGGGCGGGATCGGCCGCCGCGGTCACGACGCGTCGTCCGCCGTCCGGAAGATCGCGGCGCCGCCCCGGGCCGGTCCGCTCTCGGACGCCGCCGCCCCGCCTGGACTGGAGCCCACCTCGACGGCGACGTCGACCGACAGGCCGGGCACGAGCCGGCCGAGCAGGCCGTGGCCGGCGGGCAGCGTGATCTTGACCGGCACGCGCTGGACGATCTTGACGAAGTTGCCGGTGGCGTTGTCCGGCGGCAGCAGGCTGAAGGCGGCGCCGCTCGCCGGCGCCAAGCTGTCCACCCGCCCCGTGATGACCGCGTCCGAATAGCCGTCGACGCGGATCTCCGCCGGCTGGCCCACCGCCATGCGAGCGACCTGGGTCTCCTTGAAGTTCGCTACCACCCAGACGGCGTCGACCGGCACCACGGAGAGCAGGGCGGCGCCGGGCCGCACATACTCGCCCGGATGGACGCGGCGGTTCCCGACGACGCCGGCGACGGGCGCGCGGATCACCGTGTCCGCCAGCGCGATCTCGGCCAGCTGCAGGTTGGCGCGCGCCTCCGCCAGCCGGGCGGCGATCTGCCGGGCCTCGGAGCCGAGCACCGCCAGCTGCTCGCGCGCGGCTGCCGCGGCGGCCTCCGCCTGCGCCAGCGCGGCGCGGGCGCGTTCGGCGTCGGTGGCGGCCATGTCGTGGTTGCGCTGCGGCGTCCAGCCCTGGCCCACCAGGCGGGTCGCCCGTGCCAGCTCCCGGCGCGACAGCTCCATATCGGCCCGGCCGACATCGATCGCCGCCTCCGCCTCGCGGATCTTCGCCAGTTGCAGGTCCTTCCGGCGGTCCAGATTCTCGGCGGCGGCTTCGGCCTGGGCGACAGCGGCCGCGGCGCGGTCCCGCTGGGCCCGGTGATCCTCGTCGGCGATCCGCAGCAGAACGTCCCCGGCCTCGACCATCTGGTTGTCGTCGACCAGCACCTCGGCCACGTAACCGGACACTTTGGGGCCGATCGCCGTGATGTCGGCGCGGACATAGGCGTTGTCGGTCCATTCCCTGGAGCGGCCTTCGTCCCACCAGGCCCAGGTGCCGCCCGCGGCGATGATGGAGAGAAGAGCGGTCCCGGCGGCCACACGCTTGGCAATGCGCTTCATCGGCAGCTCCCGTCTCCTGTCCGCGGCCCGCGCTGCGTCAAATTAGTACGATACCGTACCGTATACATTTCAGGCGGGTCAAGAGGTCGGCCGGAACGCGCTGCGCGGCGTCGGACGCCGGCCTCCGCCGCGACAAGGCCGGTCTCGCCGATGACGATATCATGGCTTCACCTCCCGCTTCCGGGCGCACGGCCGGCGCCCGGAAGCGGGAAGAATCGCGGATTCCGGACGGCCTCCGCCATTGTGCCGACCGGTGGTTCGGCACATCAAAGGACGAGCGAACCTCGCCTTCGGCACAGGTCAGGCTGCCCGGGCGGCAGGCGTGGCGAGCACAGGTCGCTTGCCCGGGACGGTGATCTGACGGGCTGTTGGGCCCTTACGCCGCGCGGTCGGGATACAGCCCGGCCAAACCCTCCCGGCTGGCGGGGCAGACGCCGCGCTCGGTGATCAGCCCGGTGACATAGCGCGCCGGGGTGACGTCGAAGGCCCAGTTCGCCGCGGCGCTGCCCTCCGGCAGGATGCCGACCGTCTCGATCCGCCCGTCCGCGGTGCGGCCGGTGATGTGGCTCAGCTCGCGCGCATCGCGCTGCTCGATCTCGATCTGGCGGATGCCGTCGGTCAGGGTCCAGTCGATCGTGGTGTAGGGCAGGGCGACATAGAACGGCACGCCGTTGTCATGCGCCGCCAGCGCCTTCAGATAGGTGCCGATCTTGTTGCAGACGTCGCCGGTCGCGGTGGTGCGGTCGGTGCCGACGATGCACAGGTCGACCATGCCGTGCTGCATCAGATGGCCGCCGACATTGTCGGCGATCACAGTGTGCGGCACGCCGTGGCGGCCCAGCTCGAAGGCGGTGATGCTGGCGCCCTGGTTGCGCGGCCGGGTCTCGTCGACCCAGACATGCACCGGCACCCCGCTGTCATGCGCCATGTAGATCGGCGCCAGGGCGGTGCCCCAGTCGACCGTGGCCAGCCAGCCGGCATTGCAATGGGTCAGCACGTTCAGCCGCTCCGGCCGGCCCTTCTTCTCCCAGACCTCGCGGAACACGGCCAGGCCGTGCTCGCCGATGGCGCGGCAGGTGGCGACGTCGTCGTCGCAGATCTCGGCGGCGCGGCGATAGGCGGCGGCGGCGCGCTCCGCCGGCTTCAGCGGCGCCACCCGGCCGCGCACGTCGTCGAGCGCCCAGCGCAGGTTCACGGCGGTCGGGCGGGTGGCCAGCAGGCGGTCATAGGCGCCGGCCAGGGCGGCGTCGGACGGGTCGGCGCGCAGCGCCAGCGCCAGGCCGTAGGCGCCGGTGGCGCCGATCAGCGGCGCGCCGCGCACCTGCATGCTGCGGATGGCGTGGGCCGCCTGGTCCTCGCTCTCCAGCACCACCGTCTCGAAGCCGTGCGGCAGCTTCGTCTGGTCGATGATCACCACCCGCCAGCCGTCCTCGGCCGGCCAGATGGTGCGGTAGGACTTGCCGTCGATCTTCATGGCTCAACCCTCGCGGAAGACGGTCTCGGCCGCGTGGCGCAGATCGGCCGGGCCGGTGAGGCGGTCGCGCTCGACCAGGAAGGCGCGGGCCAGGCGCAGCGCCTTGGTCTCGCAGGCGGCGCGCCGGTCCGGGTCGGCGATGGTCTCGAGGTCGGCGACATGCGCCAGCCCCAGGATGCGGCGGACCATCTTGGCACCGGCGAAGCCGACCGTGTCGCGGAACAGCCGGGCCATGGTCGCCTTGCGGTGGGCGTCCAGCGCCAGGGCGCCGTCGCCGTCGGCGAACAGGTCGCGGCTGAAGGCGTCGCCCGTGTTCTCCGCCCGCCACAGCTCCAGGAAGCGCTTCTCGAAGCCGGTCCAGATCGCCTCGGCCTGGACCAGCAGCCAGCTGCGGTAGGCGTCACGGTCGTCGGCCGCCGTGGCGTGGCCTTCCTGGGCGAAATAGGCCAGGAAGAAATTGGCCAGCAGGGCACCGACATCGAAGCCCATCGGGCCGTAGAAGGCGAATTCCGGGTCGATGGCGCGGCTGTCGGTCTCCGTCACCATGATCGACCCAGTGTGCAGGTCGCCATGCACCAGCGCCTCGGCCCGGGTCAGGAAGGCCCATTTCAGCTCCTGCACCGCCACCTTGGCGGCGGCGTCGGCGCGGAACTCGGCGGCGATCCCGTCCAGCTGCGGTGAGGTCCAGCGGTTCAGCTCGGCAATCCGGTAGGGATCGGTGAAGACCAGGTCCTCGGTGATCTTGCAGAGAGAGGTGTTGCCGCAGAACGGCGCCATCTTCGCCTTCTTCTCGGCGGCCGGGGCGTGCAGGTCGGAGGTCTTGAACAGCGTCTGGGCCAGGAACTCCGCCATATGGCCGGCCAGCAGCGGATAGCGGGTGCCGGCGATCAGCCCCTTGCGCAGGATGATGTGCGGCGTCAGCCACTCCATCACGATCAGCGCCATGGCCGGGTCGAAATGGTGCAGCTTCGGCACCAGGTGCGGCACGTGCCGCGCCTGTTCGGACAGCGCATGCCATTCGTACCAGGCGCGGTCCAGCGGCAGCGGCCAGCTGTCGCCGACCAGCCGGACATAGGGCAGGGCTTGCTTCACGACCAGGCCGCCGGCGGCACCCTTTACGATGAAGACCAGGTTCAGGTTGCCGTCGCCGACCTCGGTCACCTGCCAGCCGGCCGGGTCGCCACCCAGCACGTCGCGGATCGCGGGCAGGCCGGCCAGATAGGGGCGGATCGATGCCTCGTCCAGCGGCCGATAGTCCGGCCCGCCGGTCAGCCGGCTCTCCTCACTCATGCTTCAGCCTCCGCCGCGGTCTTGCTCTTGGGCGGGGCGGAGTGTCGGAAGCCGGCTCCCCTGCTGTCAAGCGCGGCGGGTTGCGGGGCTGCGCCGATCGGTGCGATGCAGGATGAAAGCGAGGGGAGGAGACCCATGCAGACCGTTCCGCACAACCCGACCGACGGCATCTACCCGGCGACGCCCGACTACATCCATGCGCTGGAGGTGCGGCAGCCGGACCGGATCCTCTATGTCGCCGGCACGATGGGGCTCGACGCGCAAGGCATGCCCGGCGCGACGCTGGAGCAGCAGCTGGAGCTGATCTGGTCGAATATCCGCACCATCCTGGCCGGCGCCGATATGACGGTGCGCAACATCGTGCGGATCACCAGCTATCTGCGCGACCCGGCCTATGCTGAGGCCAACCAGGCGGCCCGCATCGCCGCGCTCGACGGCCATGTGGTGCCGACCACGGCCCTGGTGGCGCAGACCCTGTCGCCGGACTGGCTGGTCGAGATCGAGGTGATCGCCGCGGCCTGAGCCTAGGCGATCGGCCGGACCGGGACCGCCTGCGCCCGCTCCGGCCGCGGCTCCTCCGCCGTCGAATAGTCGACCCTGAGGTCGCTCTCGCTGGTCTCCGGCCCCCACCAGACGGCGGCGACGGTGATCAGCGACAGCGCGATGACGTAGAGCGCGACGCCCCAGGGCGCGCCGTCGAACCAGATCACCAGCATCGCCGAAAGGGCGGGGGCGGGGCCGCCGGCCAGGATCGACCCCAGCTCCCGCGCGAAGGCGAAGCCGCTGAAGCGCAGCCGCGGCCCGAACAGCTCGGCGAAATAGGCCGCCTGCGGCCCGAACATGGCGCCGCCGCCGATGCCCATGATCAGCACGAAGGCCAGCAGGATGGCGGTGGTGTCGCCGGTGTTCAGCATCATGAAGAAGGGCACGGCGATCACCGCCGAGAACAGCGCCCCGCCCATATAGACCGGCCGCCGCCCGACCTTGTCCGACAGCCAGCCGAAGAACAGGATGCCGAAGATCTCGGCGAAGTTGCCGCCGAACACGCCCAGCAGCGCCACGTCGCGCGGCAGGTGCAGGGTGTTGATGATGTAGCTCAGGCCGAACACCGGGAACAGGTAGCCCAGGCCATTCTCGGCCATCCGCGCCCCGACCACGACGGCGAAGTTGCGCGGGTGGCGGCGCAGCGCGGCCAGGGCCGGCGCCCGGATCGGCGGCTGCCGCTCCTGCGTCTCAGCGAAGACTGGCGTCTCGTCGATCCGCATGCGGATGAACACGCCGAACGCCAGCAGCAGCAGGCTGACCAGGAACGGGATGCGCCAGCCCCAGGCCAGCAGGTCCTCCTGCGGCAGCAGGGTGACCAGCCCGAACACGCCGGCCGCCAGCAGGTTGCCGATGGTCACGCCCATCGGCGCGAAGCTGCCGAAGAAGCCGCGCCGCCCGTCCGGCGCGTATTCCACCGCCAGCAGCACCGCGCCGCCATATTCGGCACCGGCCCCCAGCCCCTGCAGCAGGCGCATCAGCACCAGCAGCATCGGCGCCCACAGCCCGATCTGGTCGTAGGTCGGCAACAGGCCGATCAGAAAGGTGCTGCCGCCCACCATCAGGATGGTGATGACCAGCACCGGCTTTCGCCCCCAGCGGTCGCCGATATGGCCGAACAGCAGGCCGCCGAAGGGCCGGGCCAGGAAGCCCACGCCGAAGGTCGCCAGCGACACCAGCATGCCGGTACTGGGGTCGAATTTCGGGAAGAACAGCTCGCCGAACACCAGGGCGGCGGCGGTGCCGTAGATGAAGAAGTCGTACCATTCCAACGCCGAGCCCACGGCCGCGGCGAACATGACCCGGGTCAGCGGGCGCTTCGCGCCCGCCCCCTGCGGGGGTGCATTTCCCATAAGGCGTCCTCTCCCTCGATCCGGCTTGGGCCGGTTATTGATGGTTCGGCGGCCCGGCCCCGTGCGGGACCGGGCTTTGCTCAAGCCGCGGACTTGCTGTTCGCGAAGTAGCGCGACCTAGCCGTGCTCTGGTTCTCGTAGATCGAGCCCTGGCGCGGCGCCGGCGGCAGCGGCATGCGCACCGGCACATCGGCCAACCGCGGCGCGATGGTCGGCTCGCCCGCCACGATGCGGCTGTCGAATTCCGCCAGGTCCGGCACGCCCATCAGCGGCCAGGCGTCGGCCGCGGCGAACTCGTACAGCAGCAGCGCGCGCGGTTTGTCCGAGGTGTTCTGGGCCGAGCCGTGCACGGCGCGGACATGGTGGAAGCTCATCGACCCGGCGCGGCCGACCGCCGGCACCGCGCGGCTGAAATCCAGGCCGCAAGCCTCCGGGTCCATGGCGCCGCAGAAATAGCCGTCGGAATGATGGTCGTAGACCGGGCCCTGATGGGTTCCGGGCAGCACCAGCATCGCCCCGTTCTCGACCGTGCAGTCGTCCAGCATCACCCCGACGGCCAGGATGTCGTCATTGGTGTGCGGGTAGAAGGCCCAGTCCTGGTGCCATTCGACCGGCGACCCGAACTGCGGCGATTTCAGGTTGATCTTCGACCCGTGCAGCCGCACGCCCGGCCCCAGCAGCCGCTGCAGGATCGCCACCAGCCGGGGCGACCGGGCGATGTCCCGGAACAGAGGGTGGTGTCTGTGCGGCGTCTTGATCCGCCGGACCCGCGGCGCCTCGGGCGTATGCCCCGGCTCCAGGTCGTAGACATCGGTGTGCGCGGTGATCGCGCGCGACCCTTCGATGAACTCGGCCACCACCCGCCGGGCCTCGGCCAGCTGGGCCGAATCCAGCACGTCCTCGATCACCACCACCCCGTCCCTGCGATACGCAGCAACCTCTTCGTCCTTGATCATGGCGTTTTCTCCCTTGGGGTTCGGTAGCGCTACCGTGATAGGATGGTAGCGCTACCGCATAAGGTCGTCAACGCCTTCGGCCGGCTTGCCAATCGCAGCGGCTTCGCTTCAAGGTCTGCGCCATGCGAGACGAGACAGCATCGAAACCGGGCCGGAAGCCCCGCATCGAGGATGTGGCCGCGCTGGCGGGCACCTCGCCGATGACGGTGTCGCGCGCCCTGCGCGGCGAGGGAAAGGTGACGCCGGAGACGCTGGCGCGGATCCAGGCCGCAGTCGAATCGCTGGGCTACGTCCCCAATCTGTCGGCCAGCAGCTTGGCCTCGCGCCGCAGCGGCATCCTGGCGGTGCTGGTGCCGACCATCGGCAACTCGGTCTTCTCCGAGACCGTGCGCGGCGTCGCCGACGCGGCGGAGGGCGCCGGGCTGCACCTGGTGATCGGCGACTACGCCTATTCCGACGACAAGCGCCGCCAGCTGGTGCGCGCCCTGGTCGGCCGCCGGCCGGACGCGCTGGTGCTGGTGGGCGCCGTGCCGGACGAGGCGGTGCGGGTCCTGCTGCGCCGGCACGGCATCCCGGTGGTCGAGACCTGGGAGCTGTCGGACGACCCGATCGACATGGCCGTCGGCTTCTCGAATGTCGCGGCGGGCGTGGAGGTGGCGCGGCATCTGGTCGAACGCGGCCGGCGGCGCTGCGCCTTCGTCGGCGCGGCCGAAAGCCGGGCCGCGGCGCGGCTGTCCGGCTTCTCGCAGGCCCTGGCCGAGGCCGGCGCCGCCCCGCCCGAGACCGAGATCCCGGCCGACCTGTCGATCGAGGCCGGCCGGGTCTCGCTCGACCGGCTGCTGGCCCACGCCCCGGACCTCGACGGCGTGTTCTTCGCCACCGACGTGATGGCGGTCGGCGGCCTGCTGGAATGCCAGCGGCGCGGGATCGACGTCCCCGGCCGCATCGCCATCGTCGGCCTCGGCGACCTCGAGATCGGCCGGCAACTGCGGCCGGCCCTGACCACGATCCGGATCCCCGCCTACGAGATGGGCCGCCGCGCCGGCGAGCTGATCCTGGCCCGGCTGGGCAAGAGCACGGAGCCGGCCGAGAGCCGGATCATCGACCTCGGCTTCTCCCTGGTCCGGCGCCAGTCGAGCTGAGAGCCTACCAGTCCAGCCGGACGTCGCGCCCGGTGGCGGAGCTTTCGATCGCGGCCTCGATCACCCGAATCACGTCGCGGCCGTCGCGCGGGTCGACCGGCGGCGGGGCGCCGTCGCGCACCGCCGCGGCGAAGCCGTCATAGAAGGCGCCGTAGCGGCCGGGAGGGATCGCCAGGCGCTGCGGCTCCGGCTTCCCCGTCTCCTGCCCCATGGTCAGCCAGCCGGTCTCCGGCTCGGTCTGGGCCGTGCCGGCGCGCAGATGGTCCTCCTGCGGGTCGATCTCCATCTTGCGGAAGGTGGCGCGGTCCCCCTGCACCACCAGCCGCGCCCCGGGTTCCGCCACCAGGATGCGGCAGCGCAGCAAGGCGCGGGCCGGGCCGAAGCCGAGGGTGAAGACGGCGTCGTCCACCGCCTCGGCGCCCGGACGGATGGCGCGCAGCTCGGCCCGCACGACATCCGGCCGGCCGAACAGCACCAGCGCCTGGTCGATCAGGTGCGATCCCAGGTCGTAATGCAGCCCCGATCCCGGCACCGCCTGTTCGCGCCAGCGCGCCCGCACGGTCGGCCGGAAGCGGTCGTAGTTGGATTCGAAGGACAGAACCCGGCCCAGCCGGCCCTCGTCGATCAGGCCCCGCAACGCCAGGAAGTCGCCGTCCCAGCGCCGGTTGTGGAACACGGTCAGCACCCGCTTCCGCTCCGCCGCCAGCGCGATCAGGTCGTCGGCCTCGGCCGCGGTCACCGTGACCGGCTTGTCGACCACGACATGCTTGCCGGCCAGGAGCGCCCGGCGGGCGACGGTGTGGTGGCTGCCGCTCGGCGTCGCCACCACCACCGCCTCGACCGACGGATCGGCCAGCAGCGCGTCGACGCTGACGACCGGCAGGCCGGGCGGCGCATCCGTCACGCTCTCCGGGCTGCGCACCGCCACCGCGGCCAGCTCGGCGCCGCGGCAGGCGGAAATCAGCGGGCCGTGGAACACCCGCGCGGCGGGGCCGTAGCCGATCAGTCCGATGCGCAGGGTCATGCGATGCGTGCTTCCGTTCCGGCGTCGAACACCACGGCCTTGCCCATGTCGAACACCAGCCGGCTGCGCTGGCCGGGCCGGGCCTCGGCGTCGGGGCGCAGCCGGGCCAGCACCTCCTTGCCGCCCATCTCGACCACCGCGATCAGGTCCGGGCCGGTCGGCTCCGTCACCTCGATCAGGCAGTCGGTCTCCAGGACCGGGCCGGCGCCGGTCACCGCGCCCTGCGGGTCGGTGATGTTCTCCGGCCGCAAGCCCAGGATGATCTCGCGCCCGGCGGCGCCGCGCAGCCCGTCATTGGCCGGCAGCGGCAGCACGATCTCGCCGTCGTGCATCCGGTCGATCGCGGCGTGCGGGCCGCCGTCGTGGTCCACCACCTTGGCCTTGATCAGGTTCATCGGCGGCGACCCCATGAAGCCGGCGACGAAGGTGTTGGCCGGCCGGTCGTAGATCTCCCGCGGCGTGCCCAGCTGCTGCAGCTCGCCCGCCCGCATCACCGCGATCCGGGTGGCCAGGGTCATCGCCTCGATCTGGTCGTGAGTGACGTAGACGATGGTCGATTTCAGGCGCTGGTGCAGCTTCTTGATCTCGGTCCGCATCTCCACCCGCAGCTTGGCGTCCAGGTTGGACAGCGGCTCGTCGAACAGGAACACCTTCGGGTTGCGCACCAGCGCCCGGCCCATCGCCACGCGCTGGCGCTGGCCGCCGGACAGCTGGCTGGGCTTGCGCTTCAACAGGTGCTCCATCTGCAGCAGACGGGCGACGTCGGCGATCGCCTTCGCCCGCTCCTCCTTCGGCACGCCGCGCATCTCCAGGCCGAAGCCGATGTTCTGCTCGACCGACATGTTCGGGTACAGCGCGTAGGACTGGAACACCATGGCAATGTCGCGGTCCTTCGGGTGCAGTTCGTTCACCCGCCGGCCGTCGATGGCGATGGTGCCGTCCGAGATGCTGTCGAGCCCGGCGATCATGTTCAAGAGCGTGGACTTGCCGCAGCCGGACGGGCCGACCAGCACCAGGAACTCGCCGTCGTCGATGTCGATATTGATCCCTTTCAGGATCTCGATCGCGCCGTAGCGCTTGATCACGTTCTGGATCGTGAGAGAGGCCATGGTGCGGTTATCCCTTCACCGCGCCCGCCATCAGGCCGCGCACGAAATAGCGGCCGGCGAGCACATAGACGACGAGCGTCGGCAGCGCGGCGATGATCGCCGCGGCCATGTGGACGTTGTATTCCTTCACCCCGGTCGAGCTGTTGACGATGTTGTTCAGCGCCACGGTCACCGGCATGGCGGTGCCGCCGCCGGCGAAGGACACGCCGAACAGGAAGTCGTTCCAGATATTGGTGAACTGCCAGATCACCGTCACCACGATGATCGGGATCGAGTTCGGCAGCAGGATCCGCCAGAAGATGCGGAAGAAGCCGGCGCCGTCGATCATCGCCGACTTCACCAGGTCGTTCGGGAAGGCGGCGTAGTAGTTGCGGAAGAACAGCGTGGTGAAGCACAGCCCGTACACCACATGGACGAAGATCAGCCCGGGTGTGGAGGAGGCGAGGCCCAGGAAGCCCAGCGTCCGGGCCATCGGCAGCAGCACGATCTGGAACGGGATGAAGCAGCCGAACAGGATCAGGGCGAAGACGATGCCGTCGCCGCGGAACCGCCACTTGGTCAGGACGTAGCCGTTCAGCGCGCCGAGCACGGCCGAGATCGCGACCGCCGGCACCGTCATCAGGATCGAGTTCAGGAAATAGCCCTTCAGCCCCTCGCAGGTCAGGCCGACGCAGGTGGTGCTCCAGGCGCTGACCCAGGGCTCCACGGTCGGCTGCTGCGGCAGCGACAGCAGGTTGCCGGCGCGCACCTCGTCCAGCGTCTTCAGCGAGGTGACGATCATGACGAAGAGCGGGAACAGGTAGATCAGCGCGAACACGCCGAGGGTGGCGAAGAGCCCCCAGCGCAGCGCCACCGACAGGCCCGAGCGCGGGCCGGGCACCATCAATGCGGCATCAGTCACGGCGGGCACCCCGCAGCTCGGAATAGAGATAGGGCACGATGATCGCGCTGATCGTGGCCAGCATGATCACGGCGCTGGCGGCGCCCAGCCCCATCTGGTTGCGGGTGAAGGTCAGGTTGTACATGTACAAGGCCGGCATCCAGGTCGAGGTGCCGGGGCCGCCCGCCGTCAGCGCCATCACCAGGTCGAAGCTCTTGATCGCCAGATGGGCCGAGACCACGAAGGCCGACAGGAACACCGGCCGCATCAGCGGGATGATGATCCGCCGGTAGGTCTGCGGCAGGGTGGCGCCATCGATCGCGGCCGCCTTCAGGATGTCGCTGTCCACCCCGCGCAGCCCCGCCAGGAACATCGCCATGACGAAGCCGGAGGACTGCCAGACGCCGGCGATGACGACGGTGTAGATCGCCATGTCGCCGTTGATCAGCCAGTCGAAGGTGAAGCCGGTCCAGCCCAGGTCGTGCATCAGCTTGTCGAGGCCGAGTCCGGGGTTGAGGATCCACTTCCAGGCGGTGCCGGTGACGATGAAGGAGATCGCCATCGGGTACAGGTAGATGGTGCGCAGCGCCCCCTCGATCCGGATCCGCTGGTCCAGCAGGATCGCCAGCAGCAGGCCGATCGCGGTGCTGATGCCGATGTAGAGCACGCCGTAGATCGCCAGGTTGACCAGCGAGATGGTCCATTTCGGGTCGGACCACAGCTTCTCGTACTGGACGAGGCCGGCCCAGCTGTCGAGACGCGGCATCATCGTCGAGTTGGTCATCGACAGATACAGCGTGAACAGGATGAAGCCGTAGACGCAGACGATGGTCACGGCGAAGGACGGCGCCAGAACGAGCTTGGGCAGGATCGTCTGGAGCCAATCGAATGGGGATCGGCGGCCCGCGGCTGCGGGCTCGGAGATCACGGCCATCGGCAGGCCCTCGGATGTGCAGGGGCGAAAAAGCGGCGGGGGCTGGCGGCCGGCCCCCGCGCGCGGGTTACTTGGCGAGCGCCACCGCGTCGACCAGGGCCTTCGCCGCGTCGGCGGAAGACTGGTTCGAGTTGAAGAAGTTGGTGACGACGTCGTAGATCGCGCCCTTGACCGCGGCCGAGGCGGCGTGGCCGTGCGCCAGGCTCGGCAGCATGCCGCCGGTGTCCTTGAAGGCATCGCGGTCGGCCATCGACTTCTGGCCGCAGCTGTCGAACTTGTCCGGCTTCACCTGGGTGTTGGCCGGGATCGACCCCTTCACCAGGTTGAAGCTCTCCTGGAAGCTCGGGCTCTCGATGGCGCTGGCCAGCTTCAGCTGCGCGTCCTGCCGGGCCTTGTCGTCCAGGCTGAACATGGCGAACTGGTCGGCGTTGAACAGGAACGCCTTCTCGCTGCCCGGATAGGGCACGCAGACGATGTCCACGCCCGGCTTCAGCCCGGCCTTGATGAATTCGCCCTTGGCCCAGTCGCCCATCACCTGCATGCCGGCCTCGCCGTTGATCACCATGGCCGAGGCCAGGTTCCAGTCGCGGCCGGAGAAGTTCGGGTCGACCCAGCCGCGCAGCACACGCAGCTGGTCGAACGCCTTCTGCATGGTGTCGCTGCCCAGTGCCTCGGGGTCGAGGTCGACGAAGGCTTGTCTGTAGAAGTCGTTGCCGCCGACGGCGACCACGATGGCGTCGAAGGTGGTCGATTCCTGCCAGGGCTGGCCGCCATGGGCCAGCGGCGTAACGCCGGCGTCCTTGAACTGCTTGGCCAGGGCCTGGAACTCGTCCCAGTTGGTCGGCGCCTTGCCGCCGACCTTGTCGAGCAGCTTCTTGTTGATCCACAGCCAGTTGGTGCGGTGAATGTTGACCGGAGCCGCGACCCACTTGCCCTCATAGGTCGAGAAGGCCTGGATGGCCGGCGGGATATGGTCGGCCCAATGCTCCTTCTCCGCCAGCGGGGTCAGGTCGGCCAGCACGCCTTCCGCCGCCCAGTCGTGAACCGACAGGCCGAGAAGCTGCACCGAAGTCGGCTTGTCGCCGGCCGTCACCCGCGCCCGCAGCGCGGTCATCGCCGCATCGCCGCCGCCGCCGGCCACCGGCGCATCCTTCCAGGACACGCCTTCCTTCTGCAACTGCTCCTTCAGGACGTTGAGGGCGGCCGCCTCGCCGCCGGAGGTCCACCAGTGCATCACCTCGACCTCCTCCTTGGCCTGCGCGGCCGCGGAGGGGGCATAGGCCGCGGCCGTGAGCGCCAGAAGGCTCGCCGCCGTCGCCGTCAGATACGTCTTGAGCATTCCCTATGCCTTCTCCTGTTCGACGCCCGCGCGAACGCGCAGGCATTCTCCGCCGTCGAACGCGGCGGATCTTGGTGGGGCCAGGCCCGAACCTCGACGGTCCAGCCGAGCCAAGCGGCCCGGCGGCGTATCGACTCCATACGCCAAGCGGCCGGGGCTGCGGAAGCCGGAATCCCTTTGTCTGACGATTGTTTACGGCCCGAAGCTCAATCGGCTGCGAGTGCTTCCGCCGGCGCAGGACGCGGTTATGCAGCCGTGCCGCGACGTCTGCTTTCAACCATCGCCGGGACCGATCCCGCGTCTCCTTCGGGTCAAGTACGGCGGCCTTCCTTTCGTGTCGACCGCAGTATGCTGTATATCAAATGATGTAATCGTCTGACTTGATGAACTATTTTTTCTCTTATCAAATGTTAGAGACGGCGAAGCGAAACGGCGATATGCAGCGTGCCGGAGGATGCGGCGCCGATGGATACCGGAGGGCAAGGCGATTTTTCGGCAGAAATTTGTCGGAACATGGAAAGTAGTTGGGCGTTTCATCACCAGTTCACGCCGAAGAGGCAATCGATCGTCTGATCATTGCGCATCATCCGGAGGAGGGGTTGGGCCTCGATTCCGGAGACGGAGAGACTTTGCCCGCCGCCGGCGGCGGCCGGGCAGGAAAGGGTGGGAGAATGACGAACAGGATCGACCCGTCCGCCAACTTCACGTCCCTGGTGTCGCCGCGGATGCCGGACCTCCGGCGCTATGCGGCCTCGTTGACCCGCGATCCGGTGGATGCGGAGGACCTGCTGCAGGAAACGCTGATGCGGGCCTACTGCAAGTTCCATCTCTGGCAGCCCGGCACCAATCTGATGGCCTGGCTGGTGGTGATGATGCGCCGGATCTTCCTGTCGAAATTCGTCGGGCCCGCCAATCGCGCCGCCGGCCAGTTCCCGGTGGAGGAGTGCGAGATCGCGGTCCCGGTCAACCAGGAGCAGAGGGTGGAGATCGCCCGCATTCAGGACTCCTGGTCGCGGCTCAGCCATGACCACCGCGAGGTGCTCGAGGTCGTGGCGGTGGGCGGCGCCTCCTATGACGAGGCGGCGGACGCGCTCGGCGTGCCGGTCGGCACCATCCGGTCCCGCCTGGGGCGGGCGCGGCAGAGCCTGCGGCAACTGAGCGGCGTGCACTGACCGGCACGAGCGCCAATCTTGCGACAGACAAGGGCGCCCTTGCGGCGCCCTTCCTGCGTCAGCCCTCCAGCAACTCGGCCGGCAGGTCACCGAAGCGCGCCAGAAGCACCGGCTCCTCCGCTGCATCCATGTCGGCCGTGAGCTCCTGCCGGGCCAGGAGGGCGCCATCGGCGCGGCCGCGCGCCAGCAGCCGCGCCGCGTGCTCCTCGGCCAGGCGCCGGCTGGCGAAGCCCTGTTCCGTCAGGCGCTGCCACCCGCGCCGCCGCTCGCGCCCCCGCGCGAAGCCGATCACCAGATAAAGGGCCGCCTTGACCGGCGACGGCGCCGCGTCGTCGGACAGCGGCCTTTCGACGACCAGGGGCGCCGGAGCGCCGGGCATCGAGCCGGAAGCCGGCCCGTCCGCGACGGGTAAGGGGGGCGATGCCCGGGCCGGGGCGGCAGGGGCGGCAGCGACCGCCGGAGCGGTTGCTGCGGCGAGGGCGGCAGGGACGTCCGGCAGCAGCGGCTGCGCCGATGGCGCCGCCGCCCTCGCCGGTCGTCCGGCAGCGCGGGGCCGCGCCGGCGCGGCCGGCTTGGTCTCGATCGGCCCGAGCGCGAAAGCCAGTTGCTGGATATGCCCCATGACGGTCCAGGTCGTGGTGAACGACTTGGAACGAATATAGAACAAAGCGCGGTTCTGTCGAGTCCGAACTCCGTGCCGGGCACGGTCACGCCGGCCGGCGCTCAGGCGCATGCCGTCCGAAGCGCTCGATCCCGGTCCGGCCGCGTCCCGCAGCGGCCGGTGCGCAGGCTCAGCGCTTGGTCTTCTGCTCGCTCGGGCGCGCGATCCGCTGGCGGCCGGGCCGGCTGGCGCGGGCCACGCGGGCGGGGCGGCCGGAGCCAAGGCCCTGGCGCTTGGCGTCGGCCGATTTCGCCTTGGTGTAGTTCGGCGCGGTCAGCGGATAGTCCGCCGGCAGGCCCCAGCGCTCCTTGTGCTGCTCCGGGCTCAGCCCGTAGGTCGCCCGCAGCCAGCGCTTCATGGTCTTGAAGCGGCGGCCGTCCTCCAGGCAGACGATGTAGTCCGGGGTGACCGATTCCTCGATCGGCACGGCCGGGACCGGAGGCGCCGCATGCGTCTCGGTCACGTCCTGGCCGGCCTCGGCCGCACCGTCGCCGCTTGCCTCGGCACGGTCAGCCTCGCCCTCGATCTCGCCCTCGGCCGCCGGGCCCTGGGTCGAGCTGAGGGTGGTGTAGACGTTCCGGATCAGGTCGAGCAGGCTTTCGCTGTCGAGCGTGTTGCGGGACACGTGGGCGACGACGATTTCTTTGGTGAACCTCAGGATCTCGGTTTCGCTTGGGCGGGGCATGGCGCTCTTTCTTAGTTAGCGATCCGTCCGGGTCGGCGTGGCGCGGTTAAAATGCGGCCGCCGAAGGATTCGAATCGCCTCCCTCCACTGGATGGCAAAGAATCTAGTTTCAATTTTAGGATGTTTCGTGCGATTTCCGCAAGATGATAACGCAAGGCTGCCGCGATATAGTGCCTGCGGCATAAATGCCGGTTTTCGGGGGCGGGACGGCCGGGGAGATCGTCTCGATTCCCTGTCGATCGCCGGCGACACTGCAATCCGTGGGTTGTAGGACCGGGCTGCGGCCCGTCCGGGCGGCGCCTGCCGCGGCCTATTCGGCGGATCGTGGCCAGATCTCGCGAGCGTTTGCATCGAAATCTCCGCATATTTTCACGATACCCGCGATGACGAATCTTCGGAGAGGCTCGGATATCGGGAATCCGGGAGGATTCCAGGGGCGCGGAACATCCGGCCGCCTCTTCGCGTCAGACCGACGGCAGGGCTCAAGGCGGCCGATTTCACTTAAAATGGACTTCCGCAATAGTTTTTAAGGATTAACCTGTCGCGCGCTTGCTGATACGCTGATTTCGCGATTCGGATCGTAGAATATCCAGGTATGCGCGGCCGCGTCGCAATCAAGACAGGGTATTCAGGGAGGGGGAAACCATGTCGGTCGGCTGGCCGGCCATGGAATCGTGGGGTTGGTGGGGACAGCGCCTTCGCGAGCCTTTGCCGACAGCGATTCCGGTGTGCCCGGCCGGCCTCGGAGCTGTGCGTCAGAGGGACGAACGAATGCGAGTTGACCAGCTTGATGAGGCGAGCCGGAAGCAGATCGGGATGGACATGGATCTGCGGCGGTCGCTGTCGCATCACCGGGACTTCGCAGCCCAGATCGCGCGGGCCTTCCGGTCACGCCAGCCCGCAGCCGCGCCCGAGGATCCCACGCTGATCCGGAAAATCCTGGCGGCGTTCGACGATCTGTCCGAACCGCCGCGCGCCCGGGCGCGGAAGATCCCCCACGCCGCCGAGCCGCAGCGGATGCCGCCGGTGCCGCTGCCGGAGACCATCGGGCTCGGCTTCCTGATCTGCCTCGAGGACGGCCGGGTCTGCCGCGACCTCGGCCGCCACCTCGACACGGCGCACGGGCTCAGCCCGGACCAGTATCGCCAGCGCTGGGGATTGCCCGCGGCCTATCCGATGGTGCCGCCGCCGTCGCATGAGGAGCGCCAGGCCTGGCGGCGGCGGCTGGCGTCGCCGCCCGACGGGGCCGGCCGCGACCCGGTTCCCCTGCGGCTGCAGGAGGAGAGCCGGCGGATCGGCGCGGGCCGGGCCCGCCGCCAGCACCGCCGGGGCGCTCCCGCCGGGCTGCGGCTCGACTGGGTCAAGCCCGGGGTGGTGTCCGGCCGCCGCTCGGAAGGGCCGCGGCCCGACGGCTTCCGGCGCTAGAGCCGGATGATTTGAACGGGAAGCGCGAGGCGCTCCCGTTCAAATTGGCTTATGAGTCGAAGCGCGATCGCGCTTCGAGCGCCGGACGCCCGCGGCGGGCTGTTCCGTCCAGCTACTCCGCCCAGAAGATGTTGCTCAGCGCCTGTCCCCAGGGCGGGACGAGGCCGCCGTCGGCATCCTTGACGATGTTGGTGTAGTCACTGCACAGCGACATGTGCCAGTTGTGGGATTCGCCCGTCCGCGTGTCGGTCAGGGTCCGGCTGTAATCGTCCCGGCTGCCGCTGTCGCTGATCGTCAGCTCCGGCACCGGGCTGCTGCGGAAGCTGTAGGGCGGGCTGCAGGTGTCGCGCTCGAACAGCGTCTTGCCCAGCGTGGCCGCGGCCTGCCGGTTGCGCGGATGGACCCAGTCGCCGCGGGCCCATTTCTCCCAGCGGGTCAGGCCGAACTCCTTGGTCCAGTAGGTGATCTCGACCTGGGTCGCCGGGCCCGGCCCCTGGCCGTCCTTGCTGGAGCTGGAGAAGCGCAGCGAGATCAGGGTGTCCAGCGACTTGCCGTCCTTGTAGGTGAAGCGGTCGCGCATCCACAGGGTGAAGGGGCGGGCGAAGCGCTTCGGGCAGCCGGCCTCCGGCTCGCCGCCGTCCTTGGCGGTGACCAGCTTGCTCTGGAACGTCTCGAAGCCGCCCTGGCCCTCGGGCGGCAGCGTCGCCGGGCCGATCACCCAGCCATAGCGGAACCGGCCGGAGGTGTCGGGCGCGCCTGCGCAGGACGGGGTCAGCCAGTAGGACAGCGCGACCGGGCTCCAGCTGCCCATGATGTAGCCCCAGCGCTCGTCGACCCATTGCACCGACCCGCCCTCGCGGCCGGTGTCGAGCTTGCCGAAGCTGGGCGCCCCCGGGTCGGCGTCCGGGCAGCTGTGGTCGACGCCGCGGTCGTAGAAGCTGACGATGCGGGTGACGCCGCGCTTCTCGATCGGGATGTTGTCCTTCGACACCGTGCCCAGGCGCTGCGGGCAGGGCGCGCCCGGCCCCGGGTAGTTGTGCAGGTGGTAGGGCACGGCCTCGCCGGCGCGGATGTTGCGGCGCCGGGTGCAGTCGCGGTCGCCCGGCACCAGCGCCGGCTCGATCCGGTCGTGCTGGTCGACGCAGACATCCATGATCATGAAGTCTTCCAGCTTGTCGGACTGGGCCTGGGCCCGGGCCGGCGGCGCCGCGGCCAGGCCGGCGGCCAGCGCCAGGGCGGCGGGGAGGGCCAGGAAACGGAGCTGCATGCAGTGCCTCTGATTGCTTGTCGGACGTGGCTCCCCCGCGGCCAGAATGGTCGAAACCGTCGCTGCGGCGAAGCGGCCGGATGTCGCACGAGAAGTTTTCATAGATTTTGCTTGGCGGGAGTGATTCGCGGGATCCGCCGGGGGCCCCGGAAAAAGCCGGTTTCAGGTTTGCTCGGCACATCATATTGATCTGAAAACGGATTCTATACCCAAACCAAAAGGTGCTTCCGAGGCAGACAGATGCAGATTTTTGCTTCGCACTGCGATTTCGCACCGCAAAACGCATGACAGCGGCGACGATTCCGGCTTAAAACCTTTGGGTCGAAACTGGAATCATGGAAACCCGATGGCCGTGCCGGGCAACGAGACCATTCGCGCTTTGGCCGCCTCGGTCAGGCAGCGGCAGATCGTGCCGCTGACCTGGGTGGCGGCGACGCGCGAGCAGGACTATGTCAATCTCGGCGACGCGCTCAGCGCGGTGATGGTGTCGCTGCTGTCGGGCCTGCCGGTCGAACATGTCGCGCATGAATCGCGGCGCCTGCGCATGGCCGCGGTCGGCACCATCGGCCACAGCCTGAAGGAGGGCGAGGTCGTGGTCTGGGGCACCGGCAGCTCGCGCTGGCGCAACCCCTCGGCCCCGGCCGATCAGCGCGTCCCGGTGGCGCCGCTGCCCGGCACCCGCCTGCACATCGCCGCGACCCGCGGGCCGGTGTCGCGCCGGATCCTGGGCGAGGAGAACGCGGTGGGGCCGGCGGTCTACGGCGACCCGGTCTGGCTGCTGCCGCAATTCTACCCCGGGCCGCGCCGCAAGAAGTGGAAGCTCGGCGTCATCATCCATCTGGCCGATCTGCAGGACCGCTCCTTCGAGGTCCGGCCGAAGGCGGAGCACATCCGCTACCAGGTGCCGGCGGAGCTGGCCGGCGACGTCAGGCTGATCCACACGGTGACGCCGATCGGCCTGGACGGGATGCGGGCCCGGCTGGACGAGATCCTGGAATGCGAGCGGATCGTGTCGACCAGCCTGCACGGCATGGTCTTCGCCGAAAGCTACGGCATCCCCTGCCTGTACTTCTCGCCGCGGGCGCCGCGCGGGCTGCACACGGCCGAGCTCGACCCTGACGGCACGCTCGACCTCCGCATCGTCGACCTCTATCGCGGCCTCGGCCGCACCAGCCTGCCGATCTACGGCCAGCCGCGCCGCGAGCGCACCGACTGGGCGGCGCTGATGGCGGCGATCGACACGGCCTGGCAGCGGCCCGATTTCGACACGGCGCCGCTCCAGGAAGCCTTCCCGCTCGACCTGAACCCGCTGCGGCCGGGGCGCGGCGAGACCGTGTTCGAGCATCCGGTGCTGCGGCAGATCCCGCTGCAGCACCGGCCGCAGACGGTGATCCGGCCCGCCGCCGCCGAACGCCGGCCGGCGGCCGGGCCGCTGCAGCGCATGGCGGCGCTGCTGCGGCGGCCCCTGGCGGACCGGGCCTGATGCGGCACCCCGGTCCGGCGACCCGAAACCGACCCTATCGAAGTGGACGAGACGCATGATGAACAGCTTGTTGCGGGCCACGCGCGACGCGGGACAGATCCCGCTCTCCTGGGCCGGCTCGACCAAGGAGATGGACTATCTGAACTTCGGCGATGCGCTCAGTCCGGTCATGGTGGCCCTGCTGTCCGGGCTGGACATCGCCCGCGTCCCGACCAGGTCGAAATCCGTGCGCATGGCCGCCGTCGGCACGATCGGCCATGGGTTCGAGGGCGGCGAGGTCTGGTTCTGGGGCACCGGCTGCTCGGGCTGGAAGAATCCCTCGGCGCCGATGCCGGAGCGGCTGCCCTTCACCGTGCCGCCCGATTCCACCTTCCACGTGCCGGCCAGCCGCGGCCCGGTCTCGGCCAAGCTGCTGGGCGGCAAGGCCAAGGGCGGCGTCTATGGCGACCCGGTCTGGCTGCTGCCGCGCTTCTACAAGCCGAAGGTCGAGAAGAAGTGGGATGTCGGCGTCATCCTGCACCTGTCCGAGCTGGCGGACCGGTCCTTCGCCCAGGCGAATCCGCGCGCCGACTACAAGCGCTTCGAGGTGCCGGCCGAGTTCGCCGGCAAGGTGCACCTGATCAGCACGGTGACGCCCATCGGCATCGGCGGGCTCAAGGACAAGGTCGACGAGATCCTGGCCTGCAAGCGGATCGTGTCGACCAGCCTGCACGGCATGGTGATCGCCGAAAGCTACGGCATCCCCTGCCTGTACTTCTCGCCGCAGGGCGACGAGCCCGGGCTGACGCTGACGGAGCTCAATCCCGAGGGCACGACCGACCTGCGGATCGTCGACCTCTACACCGGCATCGGCAAGCAGAAGATCTGGAGCTACAGCCAGCCGCGCGGCATCGCCACCGACTGGCAGGACGTGATCGACACCATCGACGATGTCTGGGAGCCGGTATCGATCGACGAGGATGCGCTGATCAACGCCTTCCCTCTTGATGCCAAGCCGCTGACGGCGCCGGCCGGCAAGACCGTCTGGGACCACCCGGTGCTGACCGGCCTGGTGCTGCAGCATTCCGTGGACGAGCTGCGCCGTGAGGACCGCAAGCGCGTCGCCCTGGCCCGCTCGGCCGGGGGCAAGGCCGAAGCCGCGGCTCCGGCTCCGGCCGCCCCCGCCAAGCCGGCCCCGGCCCTGAAGGTTGTTTCCGATATGACCGTACCCTCGACACCCGCCCCGGCCAAGCCCGCCGCGGCCGTTGCCTCCGCGTCCGCCCCGCCGATGACCGCCGGCTCCGCCGCCATCGCCCGTGCGCCCGAACCCGTCGTCGAGGCCGCCCCGACCCCGGTCGCCGCCCCGGCGGTGGCCAAGACCGATGCGGTGTCGCGCGACCGGCTGGAGACGCTGCTGCGCTTCAACGCCAAGCGGCTGTCGGTTCCGCTGTCCTGGGTCGCCACCACCAGCGAGCATCCGCACGCCAATCTCGGCGACGCGCTCAGCGCCGTGGTGGTCGCCGCCATCGCCGGCCTGCCGGTGCGCCGCGCCGCCTTCGACGACGCGTCGGAGCGGATGGTCGCGGTCGGCACCATCGGCCATGCCCAGAAGAACGGCGTGCTGCACTTCTGGGGCACCGGCATGGATGCGACGCTGAACCCGGTCGACCGCTCGATCCGGCAGTACATCCGGCCGCAGAACACCGATTTCGTCGTGCACGGCGTGCGCGGCCGCAAGACCCAGGCGGTGCTGCGCGGCCAGGGCATCAAGGTGCCCGACGTGTTCGGCGACCCGGTCTGGTTCCTGCCGCGCATCATGCCGATGAAGCACGTCAAGAAGACGCATGAGCTCGGCGTGATCCTGCACATCTCCGAGCTGGCTTCGATGGACCCGCAGTCGGGGGTGAAGGAGGCGCTGAAGCGCTACAACATCCCGCCCAGCCTGGCGGGCTCGATCCGGCTGATCAACACCTACACCGCGCCGAAGGTCGACGCCTTCGCCGCGAAGGTGGAGGAGATCGTGTCGTGCAAGCGGATCATCTCGACCAGCCTGCACGGGATGGTGATCGCCGAGACCTACGGCGTGCCCTGCGGCTGGTTCGGCACCTATGAAGGCGGCCGGCTGCTGCTCGACGTCGACGATCCGGAGAACCGGATCGACCACCGCATCCGCGACTTCTACTCCGGCGTCGGCAAGCCGGGCGTGATCGCCTTCTGCCGCGACCGCAGCCTGGAGACGCCGTGGGAGGACGTGATCACCTGGATCGACGAGACCTGGCAGCCGCTGCGCTATGACGGCCGCGACCTGTTCGAGGCCTTCCCGGTGGCGCAGTCGGTGTCCTTCGACGACGCGCTGTGGCCGGTGTCGGGCGACGTCTACGCCCGCATCCCCTTCTGAGGGAGACGAGCGTGAACGGGCGACCCCAGCGCCCGTTTGCCGCTGCGGCGCGGCTGGCCGGTGCGCTGGCCCCGCCGCGGCCCGTCCCGCCGCAGCCGGCCTCCCCACAGCCGGCTGCGGCGCGGGCGATCCCGGCGCCGTCCGGCACCGGACGTCAGCGCGTCGTGCTGGTCCTGCAGGGGGCGGCGACGCCGTTCCAGCGCCGCCTGGCGGCGGCGCTGGAGGCCGAGGGCGCCCGCATCGTCAAGATCAACATCTGCGGCGGCGACGTGGTGTTCTGGCGCCGGCCGGCCATCGCCTTCCGCGGCCGGTTCGAGGACTGGCGCGGCTTCGTCGCGGACATCCTCGACCGCGAGCGCGTCACCGACCTGGTGCTGTTCGGCGACTGCCGGCCGCATCACAGGGTGGCGGTTGACCTCGCCCGCCGCCGCGGCCTCAGGCTGCACCTGTTCGAGGAGGGCTATCTGCGCCCCGGCTGGGTCACCTGCGAGGCCTGGGGCGTCAACGGTCATTCCGACCTGCCGCGCAGCCCGGCCGCGTTCCTGGCCCTGGCGCGGGGCGTCGAACCGCCGCCGCCGCCGGCACCGGTGCCGTCCTACTTCCTGCACCGGGCGGTGTGGGACGTGCTGTGGACGGCCGGGCTGGTGGCGCTGATGCCGGCCTTCCCGCATTACCGCCACCACGCCCTCGACCACCCGCTGGTGGAATATGCCGGCTGGGTGGGCCGCTTCCTCCGCGCCCCCTGGGCCAGGCGGCGGGCGCGCCGGGTGATGCAGGGCCTGGCCGGGCAGGCCGGGCGCTACTACCTGCACCCGCTGCAGCTCGACACCGATTTCCAGATCCGCACCCATTCGCCCTTCCGCGACACGGTCGAGGCGGCGGAGGAGGTGATCGCCTCCTTCGCCCGCAGCGCCGACCCCGGCACCCGGCTGGTGGTGAAGCTGCACCCGCTGGACTTCCGCCCGGTCGCCAAGCAGCGGCGGATCGAGGCGCTGGCGGCGCGGCACGGCGTCGCCGGCCGGGTCGACTTCATCGACGGCGGCGACTTGCAGCAACTGGTCGACGGCGCCATCGGCGTGGTCGTGGTCAACTCCACCGTCGGCCTGTTCGCGCTCGAGCGCGGCCGGCCGCTGCAGACGTTGGGCACCGCCGTGTTCGACCTGCCGGGCCTCAGCTTCCAGGGCGGCCTCGACCGTTTCTGGGCCGAGGGGCAGCCGCCGCGGCCGGACCTGCTGGAGGCGTTCCGCCGCGTCGTGGTGGCGCGGACCCAGATCCGCGGCAGCTTCTTCTCGCTGCAGGGCATCGACCTCGCGGTCGACGGCGCCCGCCGCCGCATCCTCGACGGCGAGGTGCGGCCGCTGCGCGAGGCTGCGGCCTGGGCGCAGGCCGGGGAATGAGCGTGACGGCCCAGGCGACGGCGGTTGTCGTGACCGGGGCGTCGCACGGTCTCGGCGCGGCGCTGGCCCGGCACTACGCGGCGCCGGGCGTGGCGCTGGCCCTGATCGGCCGCAACCCCGCCCGCCTGGCCGGGGTCGCCGAATCCTGCCGGCGCCGCGGCGCGGTGGTGGAGACGGCGGAGATCGATGTGCGCGACGGCGCCCGGCTGGGCGATTTCCTGCGCGGCTTCGACGCCCGCCATCCGGTGGCGGTGGTGATTGCCAATGCCGGTGTCGAGGCCGGTCTGGCCCCGGGCCGCGGCTGCGAACCGGAGGATCTGGTCACGGCGCAGCTGCGCATCAACCTGGAAGGCGCGATCGCCACGGTGTCGCCGCTGATCGAGCCGATGCGCGCCCGCCGCTTCGGCCGCATCGTCCTGGTCTCGTCGCTGGCGGCGCTGATGCCGCTGGCCGACCAGCCGGCCTATTCCGCCTCCAAGGCCGGGCTGATGGCCTGGGGCGAGGCGCTGCTGGCCTGGCTGCGGCCGGACGGCATCCGCGTCACCATCGCCTGCCCCGGCTTCATCGCCACCGGGATGAGCGACCGCTACCGCGGCGCCCGGCCGTTCCAGTGGAGCGCCGAGCGCGCGGCCGGGCACATTGCCGCCGGCGCCGCGCGCGGCCGCGCCATGGTCGCCTTCCCCTGGCCGCTGGTCTGGCTGATCCGCCTGGGCCGGCTGGCCCCGCGCCCGGTCCGGGCGGCCTTCATCGACCGCTTCCTGCGCTTCGAGATCGACGCCCCGGCGGCGCTGTAGCGACGCATCGCATCCGTGCTGGCGGTGAGGCCCGCGACGTCAGGCGTTGCGCTGGCTCTGCGTGCGCGGCCAGATCGTCCGGGACTGGGCGCGGCGCCATGCGGCGAGATCGGGAGGGCCGTCGTCGGCGGCCTGCAGATCCAAGGTGAATCTTGCCGCCGTTTCGACCTCCACCACCATACCCTGGCCGGGTTTCATCGCGATGGTCTTGTGGCCCGCCAGCTTCGACGACCGGATGCGGATGGGTTTCGGAGGCTGCGGCGAGCGCATCTTGTTGCGCCGTGGATCGGGATAGATCACGGTCACGGTGCAGGCGGCGTCGTCGATCCGGTTCGCCAACGCATAGGTTCCGGGCCGCATTGCCACGAAGGCGAAGAGATCGCCGGGGCCGAGGCTGCGGGAATCCCATGGCAGGTTCGGCTTCTGGCCGTTCTGGAGCGTGGCGAAGCGGCCTCTACCTTCCGTGCTCGACCCGAGGCAGAGATAGCCACCTTTGCGGACCACGTGCAGCGCCTGCCCAGGCCGGACCCGGCCGGAGCAGTCGGCCGGCTCGGCCGCAAGGTCCAGCGAGACCTGCATCGGCCCCTCGTCGTCGCGAACGCTGATGATGGCCGCCGGCAACGCCTCGCGCCCGTCCTCATGCACCGAAAGCCAGAGATCCCCGACATCGTGGAGAGGATGGGCGACCGTCGCCGTGCCGGCGAGTGCGGCCGAATCCAGATCGACCACCGTGAAGGCCGAAGAGAGGATGTTGCGCATGGTCTTCAGCCTCCGAAATCGAACCGGACGGTCATGACGCCGGCCTCGAACTGCACCGAAGGATTCAGGATCGCGGCCGCAACCTCCGGCATCATGAAGTCGGGTGTCGCCGGGACGACAGGAAAGCCGCCGAAATCCGCTGTGTCGAGCTTCATCGCCGGCACGAAAGGATAGGGATCCTCGATCTTGAAGAGCTCGGTCCGCTCCAGCATCGATGCAAAGATCACCTGATACAGCAGGTTGTCGAGGCCAATGCTGACATGGAGGACGTCCATCAGCCACTCCTCCATGTCGTCATGGATGTCGAGCAAATCGAGCAGATAGGCTGTCACCGTCGGCGCGCCCAGCAGAGACAGGATGACGTCGGCCATCCAGGCGGCCGGCACCAGGGCCAGCATTTGTGCACTGGCCGCGGCGACGCCGGCCTGAACGATGGTCGGCAGCTTGCCGAAGGTGTCGCTGATCGAGATCGGGTCGACATCGACGGCCTGCGGATCGGCGTAGATCTTCTGGAAGTCGCCGTCCTTGCGGATGCCGATGGAGAAGCGGCCGCTGATCTCGGTAATGAGATAGGCGACGATCGCGTTCAGGTTCAGTGTCAGCGGGCCGATGTCGGGTTTGGCCGTGAACAGCGAGATCTTGGGAAACGGCACGATGCAGTGCCCGCCGATGAACGGGGTGCCCCGCGGCGCCCGGATCAGGCAGAAGCCGCCGATGGTCAGCTCCGGGATGTCGATTCCCAGGCGTAGGATCAGCTTGTCCCAGCCGATCTTGAGTTCTTTGAGGAGGAAGGTGTTGCCGTCCTCGAACCGGATCTCGCCGGCGCCCTCGATGTGGATCGCGCCGTCGACGCCATACCATATGATCCCGGCCACGGTGTTCGACCCGTCGAAGGGCAGTTGCACCGAGGGATAGATCTTGTTGAAGACCGCGGTGAACGCACGCTCGCTGACGGAGAAGGTTACCTCGCTCATCACCGCCTCCCTTAGCTCACCTCGAGGTCCAACCAGACCCGCAACTCGTCCTGCTCGGCCGCCGGATTGTTCGGCAGGGCTGGCGTCAGATGCGGGGTGAAGGTGATGCCGAGCGTGCGCAGCACCAAGTCCTCCAGACCGAGCACGAGCCTCGGCAGCACATAACCCTTGAGCATGGCGCGCAGGTAGCATTCGATCGCGCCTTCCAGGCCCTTCGGCGTGATGTCGACGATCTCGATGCCGTCGACCTCCAGCCGCACCTGCTGCAGCGGGTAGGGGCCGGGCTGCGGCGTCGTCCGCACCGCCAGCTGTCCGGTCGCGTAGAGGTCGAGGACGAAGCATTCCAGATGGGTGACCGGCAGCACGCTGAAGCGCGGGATCGTATCGGTCAGCCCGAACTGCTGTCGGGTCAAGGTCTCGACGATGCCGTCGGGAACGCAGGAGAGGCCGAATAGAAGCTGAGCCTTGAGCGCGATGCCCTGGCCTCCGAGCGGCGGCCGCAGCTCCTCCGGCAGCACGACCTCGTTTCCCGGATGGAAATCGATCTTCGCATCGACGATCTGGATCGAGTATGGCAACCCGATGGGAATGCCCGGAAGCTGGAACGGCGGCATCCGGCGATATTTCGGCACGCCGGGCAGGGGCGAGTCCGGAACCGGCGCGCATGTCAGCCAAAGGTCCTGCAGGCCCGCGAAATTCTGGTCGGCATCCAGCACCACCTGGAGCGATGGTGCGACATAGTTGAACAGAAACGGGGCGCGGACATGCGCGAACCCGACAATCCTATTCAGCGCTGCATCCGTGATCGCGCCATAGACGTCAGCCATGGTCAGATCCCGTTCGTCGAGGTTGCGGCGGAGCCGATGGCATCCGACGCCATCGGCTCCGGTCGGACGCAAGATACCGGCCCGCGAAGCCTGCCGCGTCATATGAACGGATGATGTCGGGAGCCTGCCGCGGCGTTTGCCGGTCCGGACGGTATCAGCTCAGGATGCGAGAGACTTCAGCCTTGCCACCGTCGGCGCCTCGCGCCGCAGCGTCTCCCGCTCCTCGGCGATGATGGCGACGGCTCGGTCGATCTGGTCCGGGGTGTGCTCCGACGTCACGAAGCAGCGCAGCCGGGCCGATTTCTCCGGCACCGCCGGATGCACGATCGGCGAGACGTTGACGCCGCGCTCCAGCAGCCGGTTCGACAGCAGCACCGCCTGCAGCGAATCCCCCAGGATGATCGGGACGATCGCATGGCCCTGGGCCAGGCCGGTGTCCAGCCCGGCGGCCTGCGCGCGCTCCAGGAAATGCCGGGAATTGGCCCGCAGCCGGGCCACGCGGCCATCCGTGTCGGCCATCAGCAGCTCCAGCGCCGTCAGCGCCGCCATCGTCGCCGGCGCCGGCATGCCGACGCTGTAGACGAAGCCCGACGCCGTCAGCTTCAGGTATTCGACCAGGGCGCCCGGCCCGGCGATGTAGCCGCCGCAGGAGGCCAGCGTCTTCGACATCGTGCCCATCCAGATGTCGACCTGCCGCGGGTCGACTCCGGCGGCCTCGGCGATGCCGCGCCCGGTCGGGCCCAGCACGCCCAGCCCATGCGCCTCGTCGACCATCAGCCAGGCGCCGAAGCGCTGCTTGAGCGCCACCAGCCGGGGCAGGTCGACGGTGTCGCCGTCCATCGAATACAGGCTCTCGACCACGATCAGCACGCGCTGCCAGCGGTCGCGCTCGGCCGCCAGGATGGCTTCCAGCGTGTCAAGGTCGTTGTGCGGGAAGGCCCGCCGCTGCGCCCCGGACAGCTGGGCGCCGGTGATCACGCTGCTGTGGATCAGCGCATCGTGCAGGATCAGGTCGGCCGGCCCGGTGATCTGGCCGATGGCGGAGACGTTTGTGGCGTGGCCGCTGACGAAGGCGACCGCGTCCTCGACCCCGTGCACCTCGGCCAGCCGCCGCTCCAGCGCCGCATGGAACGGCCGCCCGCCCGCCACGAGGCGGCTGGCCGAGACCGAGGTGCCGAACTCGTCGACCGCCGCCTTCGCCGCCGCGGCCACGGCCGGGTGGCCGTTCAGCCCGAGATAGTCGTAGGAGGCGAAGTTGATCACCTCCTGACCGGCGATCCGCGACACCGCCCCGGCGCGCTGCTCGTGGGTGCGGAAGAACGGGCTGGCGACGCCCAGCAGGTCGGCCGCGGCGCGCTGCATCCGCAGCGTCTCGTAGCCCGGCAGGGTCTCGAAGGCGGTGTCGTAGGACCGCGCCTCCGGCGCCGCCGGCACCTCGACCGGCGCCGCGGCCTTGCCGCGCACCTCGGAGATCAGCGACCGCAGCGCGGCGTCCGACAAACGTCCCTTGGTCATCGCAAACTCATCCCAGCACCCGGCGGGTGGTCTTGGCCCGGTCCCGCACCGCCTCGCGCACCAGCACGGCGGCGTCGGCCTCCAGCTCGGCCTCGACATGCTTGGCGATCAGCTGCGCCTCCTCGCTCGGCGGCGGCACCTCGGGGCCGGCGGCCGGCGCGCCGCGCAGCTTGGCGACGATGCGGCCGCTCAGCTCGTTCAGCGTCAGCCCGGCGCCGATCGACAGGAAGGGCAGGTCGATGCCGTAGCGGCTCTGCATCGCCGCGTCCAGCTCCAGCCCCATCAGCGAATCCATGCCCAGCTCCGCGAAGGGGCGGTCGCCGTCGATGTCGGACGGCGGCATGCGCAGGATCCGCCCGATCTCGGCCAGCATGGTCTCGGTCACGATCCGCTGCGCCTCGGCGTCGGTCCGCCCCGCGATCAGGGCGGAGAGGTCGACCTCGGCCTCCGCCGCCTCGGCCCGGCGGCCATCGGCCATCGCCGCCAGCCGCGGCGTGGCCAGGATCGGCAGCTCGCGGGTCGCCGCCTGCCAGTCGATCCGGGCGCAGGCCACCACCGCCTCCTCCGGCGTCGCCGCCGGCCGGGCCAGCAGCCGGCCCAGCTGCGCCAGCGCCTCGGCCGCCTTCAGCGACGACCGGCCGATCCGCCGCTTCAGCGCGTCGCCCTTGGCCGCGTCGCGGGCCAGCACCCCGGCATCGGCGATGGCGCCCCAGGCCACGGCCAGCGCCGGCAGCCCCTGGGCCCGCCGGGTCCGCGCCAGCGCCTCGAGATAGGCGTTGGCGGCGACGTAATTGGCCTGGCCGGGATTGCCGATCAGCGTGGTGGCGGAGGAGAACAGCACGAAATAGTCCGGCGCCCGGGTGCGGCTGACCAGGTCGAGATGGATCGCGCCCTTGATCTTCGGCGCCAGCACCCGCTCGATCCGCGCCGCGTCCAGGTCGCGCAGCAAGCCGTCGTCCAGCACCATGGCGGCGTGGATGATGCCGCGCAGCGGGCCGTGCCGGCGCTCCAGCCCGGCCAGCAGCTTCTCGCAGGCCGCCCGGTCGGTGACGTCCAGCCGCTCGGCCGCCAGGGTCGCGCCCTGCTTCGCCAGCCGCTCGGCCTCGGCCTTCTCCGCCGGGCCCAGCGTACCGCGGCGGGACGCGACGACGATCGTCTTCGCCCCGTGCTCCGCCAGCCACAGCGCGGCGGCGAAGCCGAAGCCCCCGGTGCCGCCAGTGACCAGGTGGAAGCCGGTGCCCTGCGCCTCGAACCGGGCCTCGGCCGCCGGCGCCGCTGGGATCTCGCGCGGCGGGGTGATCACGATTTTGCCGATATGGCCCGCGCCCTGCATCAGCCGGAACGCCTCCTCCGCCTGGTCGGCCGGGAACACCCGGTGCGGCAGGGGGGTCAGGCGGCGCTGCGCGAACAGCCGGTCCAGGTCGCGCAGCAGGCGCCTGGTCAGGGCGGGCTGGGCGTTCAGCAGCTGGTCGGCGTCGACCCCGAAATAGGAGACGTTGCGGGCGAAGGCGCGCAGCCCCACCGCGGTATCGACGACGAAGTCGCGCTTGCCCAGCTCGACGAAGCGGCCGAAGGGCTTCAGCGCCCGCAGGCTGCGGCGCATCGCGTCGCCGGACAGCGAGTTGAGCACCACGTCGACGCCGCCCAGCTTCCAGCGGATCTCGTCGGCGAAGGCCAGCGACCGGGAATCCAGCACCAGGTCGGCGCCCAGCAGCTGGGCCAGGGCCCGCTTGTCCTCGTTGCCGGCGGTGGCCACCACGGTGGCGCCGCGCAGCTTGGCGATCTGCAGCGCGGCGAGGCCGACGCCGCCGGCGGCGCCGTGGATCAGCACGCTCTCGCCGCGGCCCAGCCGGGCTTGGTGCACCAGCGCGTACCAGGCGGTGATGAAGGCGACCGGCATGGTCGCCGCAGCGGCCGGGTCGATTCCCTCTGGCACCCGCATCGCCACCTGGGCCGGCACCGTCACATGGGTGGCGAAGGCGGCCGGGGCGAAGGCCATCACCCGGTCGCCCTCCTGCAGGCCGGTCACCGCCGCGCCGACGCGGCGGACGGTGCCGGCGCATTCGAAGCCCAGCGTCGGGCCGGCGAAGCCGTCCTCCAGATAGTCGTCCGGCAGCAGGCCCAGCGAGAACATCACGTCGCGGAAGTTCAGCCCGCTGGCCTCGACCTCGATCTCGATCTCCTCCGGCCCGGGGGCCCGGCGCTCGGCCGCGGTCCAGCCGATCCGGCCCAGGCTGCCCGGCGCGGCCAGGACTAGGCGGGCGGCCCGGTCCTCCGCCGCGCTCTCCTGCGGCGCCGGCCGCACCGCTTCCACCCGGCCGACGAAGATGCCGTCGCGGTCGATCTCGAACTCGGTCTCGGCCGGGTCCGATGCGATCAGCCCGGCCAGCGCCGCGGCCGCGGCGTCGTCGGCCAGCGCCGGGGCCAGGGTGGCGAAGCGGAGGGCGAGGCCGGAATGCTCGTTGGCCAGGGTGCGGCCGGCGGCCGCCAGCGCCTCGGCCAGGCCGCGGCCGCCATCGGCCTTGCCGTTCACCTTGCCGCAGCGGGCGACGAGCCACAGGGTGGCCTTGCCGGCCGGCAGGGCCTCGGCCTCCGCCCGCAGCGCCAGGATCGCGCCGCTCAGGAAGGTGACGGGGTCGCGCGCCGCGTCCAGCATCAGCGGCAGCAGCACGGTGTCGCCCTCGGCCGCGGCGGCGGCCGGGTCGATGCGGACCTGGTGCCCCTGCCGGCGCAGCCGGTCGGCCAGGTCGGTCAGCAGCTCGGCCTCGGCGGCCGGCGGCCGGATCAGGATCGACCGGGCCGGGACGGCGGCGGCCGGCCGGTCCCAGACCGCCAGCTGCGCCGTCGCGCCGCTGGTGCCGGCGCGGTGCCTGGAGGCCGGCCGGAAGCCGGCCTGGACCAGGGCCCCGGCCAGCCCGTCCGGCGCCGCGGCGCCGTCGGTCCTGCCGTCGAGCAGTAGGGCGGTCACCGTGTCCGGGATGGTGTCGATGGCGACGGCCGGAGCGCCGGGGCGCAGCAGCCCGGCGATCTGCTGGGCCAGCCGCGCCGGGTCCCCCGCCGGCACGGCGTCGACGGCCAAGGCGAGGTCGAAGCGGCCCGCCGGCGCCGCGGCCTGGTCGTCCAGGATCCGCAGCCCGGGCAGGCGCGGGGTCCGCGCGGCCAGGCCGGCCAGCGCCTTGGGCTCCGGCCCGGTCACCGCCACGGTCAGGGCGCGCTCGCGGACCAGCGGCAGCAGCGCCGGCACCAGCTCGCCCTCGGGGTCGACCAGCAGCAGGGCCAGGGGCGCGGCACGGCCGGCGGCCAGCCGCCCGACCAGCTCCGCCGCCAGCGGCAGCAGCGGCGAGGCGGCGCGGGCATGCGCCTCGACGCCCTTGGAGAAGCGCAGCGGCTCGCCGCTGCGCAGCGCCGCGACCAGATCGCGCGACAGCCGGGCGGCCATCACCGTCTCGGCGCCGCGCTCCGGATGCGCGGCCAGGATCGACCGCAGGATCGCCTGCGGCGACGGCAGGCGGGCGGGGGCCAGGTGCCAGGCGCCGTTCTGCTCGGTCGCCAGCCCGAACTCCGCCAGGATCCGCAGCAGCCCCTCGAAGCGCGGCCCCGCGGCCGTGGCCAGGCGCCCGCCGCGGCACAGCCGCTCGACGGTGAAGCGGGAGGATCCGGCGACCGCCCGCACGGCGCGATGTGCCATCGACCGCGCCCAGGCGGTCAGCAGCAGCCAGTCGTCGCCGGCCTGGTGCCGGTCCAGGAGCCCGGCGGCGGCCTGGTCGAGATCCGCCGCGGTGACGGCGGCGGTGCCGTCGTCCCAGGGCTGGCGCACCGGGCGGTACAACAGCTCGTCCCCGCCCGCCAGGCGCAGGGCGCTGCGCTGGAAGCGGGCGCCGCGCAGCTCGGCCCCCCCCGAGCCCGCCTCGTCCTCGAGCGCGATGTCGACCAGGATCGACCGCGGCGTGGCGCGGCGCAGGTCCAGGCGCGCCCGGCAGGCCGGGGCGGAGCGGTAGACGCGCAGCGCGGCGAAGCGCACCGGCAGGAAGGCGCCGCCTTCGCCGCCGCCGAGCCGCTCGTACAGCGCGAACAAGCCGTGGAAGGCGGCGTCCAGCGTGGTCGGGTGCAGCGCGTGCGGCGTGGTGTAGAGGCCGTTCTGCGCGGCCTCCGGCGCCAGGTCGACGGTGATCCTCCGCTCGTCGTCGCTGGCGATGGCTGCGGCGCGGCGGAAGCCGGGACCGTAGTCCAGCCCGGCCGACGCGGCCGCGGCGTAGATCGACGCCGGATCGACCGGGCGTAGGGCGTCGTCGTCCCGGGCGCCGTCCCGCTCCGGCGCGGCGGCGACCGGGCTCGGGCCGACCCGGCCGCGGGCGTGCAGCGTCCAGTCCTCCCCGGCCATGCGCTGCCGCGCCAGGATCTCGACGGCGCCGGTGGCCGGCGCCAGCCGCAGCCAGGTCTCGCGCGTCGTCCCTTCGGGGATCATCAGCGCCTGCAGGATGTCGAAATCCTCGACCTCGACGGCGTCGGCGCCGAACCACTGCCGGCCGGCGGCGACCGCCATCTCCAGCAGCGCGGCCCCGGGCACCACCACCTCGCCCGCCACCTTGTGGTCGGCGAGGTAGGGCAGCAGCTCGGGGTCCAGCAGCCCGTGCCATTCCGGCGTGCCCTCGCCCAGGCGGGCGCCCAGCAGCGGATGGGCCGGCTTGGCCAGCGACAGGTCGATGCGCTCCGGCGTCGGGGCTTGGCGCAGGTCGCGGCGCTGCCAGGGATAGTGCGGCAGGGCCTGGCGCCGGCCGGCGGGGCGGGCGCCGAACAGCGGCCCCCGGTCGACGGCGCCGCCGCGCAGCAGCACCTGCAGCGCGACCGGCCGGACCGGGTCCCGCCCGTCCTCGGTCGCCTGCTTGCCGGGCCGGTTGTCGAGCGTCGGCAGGATCGCCGCCTCCCGCTCCGCCGCCTTGGCGATGTCGCGCAGATGGCCGGTCAGCACCGGCCGGGGGCCGATCTCGACGAAGATCGCGGCGCCGAGGTCCAGCGCGGTCCGCGCCGCCGCGGCGAAATCGACCGGCTGGCGGATGTTGTGCCACCAGTAGTCGGCATCCAGCGCGGCGCCGGCCAGCAGGCCGCCGGTGACGGCGGAGATGAACGGGATCCGGCCGTCGGCCGCGACGGTGCCGGCCAGTGCCGCCTTCAGCGGCGCCTCGATCGGCGCGGTCAGCGGTGAATGGAACGGGTAGTCGACCCCGACGCGCTGCGCCGCGACCCGGCGCTGCCGCGCCAGCTTCAGCAGCGCCTCGATCTCGTCCCTGGGGCCGGAGACGGTGACGCAGACCGGGCTGTTGACCGCGGCCACCACGACCCCGGCCAGGCCGGCCTCGGCCAGCACCGCCTCGGCCTCCTCGCGCGACAGCATCAGCACCGCCATGCTGCCCAGGCCGCGCAGTTGCTCCTGGCAGCGGCTGCGCCAGTGGATGATCCGGACCGCCTGGTCCGGCGTCACCATGCCGGCGGCCAGCGCCGCCGCCACCTCGCCGACGCTGTGGCCGATCACCATGGCGGGCCGCAGCCCCTCCGCGGCCAGCGCCGCGGTCAGAGCCGCCTGCACCGCGAACAGCAGCGGCTGGGCGGTGGAGGTGGCGTGCAGCCGCTCTTCCAGCGCCGGGTCCTGCAGCGCCTCGGCCGGCGACCAGCCGGCCAGGGCGGCGTAGCGCGCATCGATCTCGTCGAAGGCCTCGCGGAACGGCCGGCTGGCGCGGTAGGCGCGCAGGCCCATGCCGGCGAATTGCGAGCCGTTGCCGGAGAAGGCGAAGCAGACCGGCCCGGCGGCCCCCTCGCCGCGGGCCGACAGCAGCGGCCCCGACTGGTCGCCTGGGGCTAGGTCGCCCTCGGCGAAGCGTCGCAGCAGCGCTGCGGCGTCGTCGCCGAGGGGCAGGGCCAGGCGGTGCGGCAGCCATTCCCGGTCATAGGCAGCGTGGCGGGCGATCCGGGCGGGCACCGCGTCCGGCCGCTCCAGCGCCTCGGCATAGCGCCCGGCCAGGCTGCGCAGCGCCTCCTCGCCATGGGCCGACAGCAGCAGGATGCCGGCCGGGATGTCGGGCGACGGCTCCGGCATCTCCTCCGGCCGAGGCGCCCGCAGCACCGCATGGGCGTTGGTGCCGCCGAAGCCGAAGGAGGAGACGCCGGCCGTCAGCGGGCCGCGCCCCGGCTGCAGCGCCACGGGGCCGCGCGCGGGCACCAGGTTCAGCGCGTCGAACGGGATGTCCGGGTTGATGCTGTCGAGATGCAGCGTCGCCGGCAGCAGCCGGTGCTCGATCGCCAGGATCGCCTTGATCGTCCCGGCCAGGCCCGAGGCCGGCTCGAGATGGCCGATGTTGGATTTGACCGAGCCGACCGGCAGCGGCGCGTCCCGCTTCTGGCCCAGCGCGCGGCCGATCGCCTCGGCCTCGGCCGGGTCGCCGACCCGGGTGCCGGTGCCGTGCGCCTCGACGAAGGCGAGGCCGTTCGGGTCGATGCCGGCCTCGCCGTAGACCTGCTCCAGCAGGCGGCGCTGGGCGTCGGTGGAGGGCAGCGACAGGCCGACGGTGCGGCCGTCGGAATTGACGCCGGTCGCGTCGATCATGGCGCGCGGCACGCGCCCGTTCGAACGGGCGGCGTCAAGGCGGCTCAGCACCAGCACGGCGCCGCCTTCGGCGCGGACATAGCCGTCGGCCGCCGCGGCGAAGGGCCGGCACAGCCCGGTCGGCGACAGCATGCCGGCACGGGAGAAGCCGTAGAAGGCCTGCGGCGCGCCCAGGATGTTCACCCCGGCGACCACTGCGGTGTCGATCTCGCCCCGGGCCAGCGCCCGCACCGCCGCGTCCAGCGCGACGAGGGACGAGGAGCAGGCGGTGTCGATGGTCAGGCTCGGCCCGCGCAGGTCGTAGATGTAGGAGATGCGGTTGGCGATGATCGACGCGGTGTTGCCGGTCATGAAATGGGTGTCGATACCACTGGCATCGCCCACGATCCGGGTATAGGCGTCGACCGAAGAGGCGCCGACGAAGACGCCGACCGGCTGGCCGGCGAGGGTGGAGGGCGGCAGGCCCGCATCCTCCAGCGCCTCCCACACCAGCTCCAGCAGCAGCCGCTGCTGCGGGTCCATCTGCTCGGCCTCGCGCGGCGCGATCCGGAAGGCGCCGGCGTCGAAGCCGTTCGGATCCTCGATCAGCCCGGCGGCCAGGGTGTAGCTGCGGCCCGGCTCGCCCCGCCGGGGGTGGTAGAACCGTTCGATCGCCCAGCGGTCGCTGCCGAGCGTGGAGACGCTGCAGCGCTCCTGCAGCAGCAGCGACCAGAAGTCGTCGAGGCCGGCCGCGCCGGGTAGCCGGCAGGCCATGCCGATCACCGCGATGGGCTGGTCCTGGAGTCTCGGAGAGCCTGCTGGCATGTCGGTCTTCTTTCAACGATTCGGCATGGGCGGGCGGGCAGCGGACCGCAGCGGCAGCTACTCTACCGTAGGAAGCGCGCTACGAAACCTGCAATCGATGGCGGCCTCCATGACACCATAGATTTTAAATCTACGCTCGGTCCGGAACAGCCCTGCTCGATCGGTCATCCGAACAGCAGCTCGTCGGCCGCCTCGAGGCGGACGACGTCGTCCTCGCCGAGATAGGGGCCGGTGCGGACCTCGATGAGCTCGAGGTCGATCTTGCCGGGGTTCTCGAGCTTGTGGTCGGTGCCGATGGGGAGGTAGACGGCCTCGTTCTCGCGCAGGATGCGGGACTGGCCTTCCATGGTGACGCGGGCGGTGCCGGAGAGCACGACCCAGTGCTCGGAGCGGTGGTAGTGGCGCTGCAGGGCGATGGCCTGGCCGGGATGGATCAGGACGCGCTTGACCTGGAAGCGGTCGCCGGCATGCAGCGACTTGACGGTGCCCCAGGGGCGGTAGATCTCGCGGTGGATCACGGCCTCGGGGCGCCTGGCCTTCTTCAGCGCGTCGGTGACGGCCTTGACGTCCTGGACCTGGTCCTTGGCGGCGACCAGGACGGCGTCGTCGGTGGCGATGACGATGGCGTCGTCGAGGCCGATGACGGCGGTGAGGATGCCGTCGGAGCGGACCAGGCAGTTGCGGGAGGCCAGAGCCAGGGCGTCGCCCTGGGTCAGGTTGCCGGCGGCGTCGCGGTCGCCGATCTCCCAGAGCGAGGACCAGGAGCCGACATCGGTCCAGCCGATCGAGGCGGGGACGATGCCGGCGCGGTCGGTCTTCTCCATGACGGCGTGGTCGATCGAGATCGAGGGGGCCTGGACGAAGGCAGCAGGGTCGAGGCGCAGGAAGGTGAGGGCGCGCGAGGCGGCCTTGAGCGCGGCGTCGGCGGCGGCCAGGACCTGGGGGGCGTGGCGGGCGCATTCGGCCAGGTACTGGCCGGCGGTGAACAGGAAGATGCCGGCGTTCCACAGGTGCCGGCCTTCGGCCAGGAAGCGCTCGGCGGTCTCGCGCGGCGGCTTCTCGACGAAGCGGGCGACGGTGCGGGCGCCGGGGGCCTGTGCGATGGCGTCGCCCGGCAGGATGTAGCCGTAGCCGGTCTCGGGCGCGGTCGGCTGCATGCCGAAGGTCATCAGATAGCCCTGGCGGGCGGCCGGCGCCGCGGCGGCGATGGATGCCCGGAAGCCCTTGGGGTCGGCGATGTGATGGTCGGCGGGCAGCACCAGCATCAGCGTGTCGGGGTCGCGGTCGGCCAGGAAGCGGGCGGCGACGGCGACGGCCGGGGCGGTGTTGCGGGCCGAGGGCTCGAGGATGATGGCGTCCGGCGCCACGCCGATCTGGCGCATCTGCTCGGCGACGATGAAGCGGTGGTCGTCGGCGCAGATGAACACCGGCGCGGCGAAGCCGTCGGCCTCGCCGACCCGGGCCACCGTCTCCTGGATCATGGTGCTGCCCGACACCAGCGGCAGGAACTGCTTGGGATAGCCCGCCCGCGACAGCGGCCACAGCCGCGTCCCCGACCCGCCCGACAACACCACCGGCACCACAGCTCGCTCGATCACGCTCATGACCTGCTCCAGATTTCAGGCGCTGATCTTGTATCAGCCATCAGGTTTGCGAATTCAACACTTTGAAGACCATCAAAATCCGGGAAAATCTTCCGCTATTCCGAACTTCCTCCGATGATCTCATACGGAGTTATGAAGCCCGAAAGCCGCGGAACACTCTCCTGGCGTCCGGTCTTGTGGGGTTTCCGCCACTGGGCTGATGCGAAATCAGGTTTCGCGTCGTTATGATTTGAATTTAGGTGCGCTGCAGCATAGTCTTCGATTCCGAGCGGGACGTCCAGTCGCCCGTTCGAATCCCAGATTTCCTCGGTCGAAGGATCGTCGGCAATGAAGATTCAAGCCTTGGTCGCAGCTGTGATTCCTGATGCCTCCGGTTCGACGATCGATCCCAACGAGCTGCAGGATCTGATCGATGCGGCGGATTGGGACGGCGTCAATGCCCGCTCGATGGAATCGCGCGCCGCCGCGTCACGTGATGGGGCGGCGGGGACGCCGCAGGCCCGGCGCACCGTCCTGCTCGACCGGCTGTACAGCGTGGCCCGGGACTCGGAGGAGGATTTCGATCCCGTGGCGGCGACCAAGGCGGCCGCGGCGCTTTGCCTCTCCCAGCACAACCACGTGCTGTCGCCGCTGGACCGGCCGGCGATCGGCGGGATCTTCGTCGAGGACGGCATGCTCCATCTCTGGGGCATCAACCAGCTCGACCCGGCCCAGCCGGTCGACCTCGGCCTGGTGATCGACGGCCGCCGGATCTTCGATGCGCGGACCGATCCGGCCACTGGCCGCGTCGCCTTCGCCGCCACCCGGCTGCACGGCCGTCACCGTTCGCTCGGATTCGAGCTGGACGGCACGGTGATCGCCGGCCCGGCCTTCACCGCGCTGTCCTTCTGGAAGGATCCCGACGCGCTGAACGAGCTGGCCGACCACTTGGCCGACATGGTCAACCGCACCGGCTATCTCGGCGCCCGCTACGCCGCCAAGTGCCATCTGCCGAAGACCATGGCCCGGCTCGACGCCTCGGGCGACGACAAGGTCAAGGGCCGCATCCCGGAATTCGTCCGCTACATGGCGAACCGGTACGACTGCGACACCAAGAACCTGGTCGGCTACCAGGGCACGGCGCAGTGGATCATCTCCGACGTCATGGAATATGCCGACCGGCGCAGCATCTTCTGCATGACCAACGAGATCCACGAGGCGCTGTCCGAGGGCGTGTTCAACAAGCGCGCCCTGAAGAACGACGTCTCGCTGGCGCTGTTCGCCTTCTGGCGCCGGCACTACCAGCACATCGACATCTTCAGCGACGAGGGGCTGCGCAAGGTCCAGTACAAGTTCGCCACCGCGCCCTTCATCAGCGACAAGAACAACCAGCTGCTGATCTCCAAGGCGCTGAAGGAGCGGCTGAGCGCGGTGGTCGACGCCTACCGCAGCCGGGCCCTGCCGTGGAGCTGGTACTGGCTGTTCCGGCACGAGGACGAAGGCACCACCCACAAGATGATGGAGGCTGGCTACGCGCTGACCCTGTCGTTCAAGGAGGTGCTGGCCGATTTGATCGAGCAGAACCGCTGCTCCTTCAACCCGCGCAACTGGATGTCCTACTGGGGCTCGACGCCGCATGAGGTGGCGGGCCACTTCACCCGCTTCGACCTGGCCCTGATCTCGCTGCTGAACGGCCGCGCGGTGCCGGAGGAGCTGATCGCCGAGCGCGGGCCCGAGGTGCTGCGCCGGCAGTTGATCGACCGGGTCTACAGCCGGTCGCCGCGCCTGGCCGCGATCTCGGCCGTGGCGCCCGAGCTGGCGTCGGCGCCGGAGGACGAGCCGGAGATCCAGCGCATCGACCTGGTGATCATCGGCCATGCCAACGCCACCGGCCTCGGCCGCAACCTCAACATGTTCGTCGAGGCGCTGTCGGATTTCGATCCGCTGATCTTCAACGCCGATGACGGCCAGTGCGTCAATCCCGAGGGGCGGTACCGCGAGGACATGAACCTGCGCGCCCGGGTGGTGGTGCTCTGCGTCAACGCCGACCGGGCGCCGGAGATGATCGCCCGCTTCGCCCCGATCTGCGAGGACGCGCACATCATCGGCTTCTACCTGTGGGAGACCGACACCCCGCCGGAGACCCATCTGCTCGGCGCCAATGCGGTGGACGAGATCTGGGCCCCGTCCGGCTTCGTTGCCGACGGCTACCGCAAGATCACCTCGACCCCGATCAGCAACATCCGCAAGGGCCTCGCACAGCCGCCGGCCCGGGTGTTCAGCCCGTTCCTCGACCGTTTCCGGCGCAGCCCCAGCGAGCTGATCTTCCTGACTCTGGCCGAATTCGGCTCCTCGATCGTCCGCAAGAACCCGCTGGCGGTGGTCAAGGCCTTCCAGCAGGCCTTCCCCGAGGGCGAGGAGGAGGTCCGGCTGCTGCTCAAGATGCGCGAGATCGACCCCGGGCACTGGAGCAACTTCGACGGCTACTGGGAAGAGGTGGAGGAGCGCATCACCGGTGACAGCCGGATCGAGATCGTCGAGGGCAACCTGACCGACGCCGAGTACTGGTCGCTGATCGATTCCTCCGACGTCTTCGTCGCCCTGCACCGGGCCGAAGGCTTCGGCTACGGCATCGCCGACGCGATGATGCTGGGCAAGCCGGTGATCGTCTCCAACTACTCCGGCACCCAGGATTTCTGCGATCCCGGCAACGCTTTCCTGGTCGGGGTCGACATCGTGCCGACGCCGCCGGAGCAGATGCGCAGCAAGTCCTATGTCGGCCACTGGGCCAGCCCGCGGATCGACCAGGCGGCGGCGGCGATGCGCGCCATCCTGACCGACCGCGAGGCAGCCAAGGCCCGGGCGCTCAAGGGCCAGGCGCGGATCCTCGCCGACTACAGCTTCGACGACTGGAAGAGCGGCCTGTCCGTCCGGATCCGCGACCAACTGGCGCGGCAGCAGGGCTGACGCGCGTTCATACCCAGTGTCATCCCGTGTCTGCGCCGCGGCACTCCGCGCCGCAGCGCGCACGGGATGACAACGAAGAGGTGGATCAACCAGGCGGCGCCAGGACCATGCGGTTCCTGATCCTCGCGGCCTGTGTCGCGTTGTCGACCTTCCAGGGGTCCGGCCTGGGGCTGGCGGGGGTTCGGCTCGACCGCACCGTTCTGCGGCCTGCCGGCACTGTGGTGCAGGTGGCCTGCACCACAGTGCCGGGAATGACGGCCACAAGAAGGGCCGAAAGCCCCCTCCCGCGAGGGGAGGGGAGAACGACGACCGGGGGGCCGGTCCGTCCTGAATAGCAGCCCGCTGCCTTACGCCGCCCCGGCCAGGGGCACCGGTCCCAGCGCGCCGGCGGCGAAGGCTTTGTCCAGCTCCTCGATGGCGCAGATGATGTGGTAGAAGCTGCTGGCCGGCGCCGGCTCCTCGACGAAGGTGCCGTCGGGCTGCAGCTTGTCGCGCCACAGGCCTGCCACCGGCACGTCGAAATAGGTGAACAGCGCTGTCACGCCGGCGGCGATGCGGCCGCGCCACAGTGCCTTCTCCGCCTCGGTCTCGGCGGCGCCGGCCAGCGCCACCGCGGCCTTGATCCGCTCGGTCTGCGGCCATAGCCGGGCGCCGGAATCGACCGGCGCGCCGTCGTCGAGGATGGCGTTGACCGCGACGTTGCGGACCGGGTCGACGCCGGTGGCCTCGGCCGCCTCGGCCATGCGCCGGGCGGCGGCGACGGCGTCCGCCCGGCCGCGCAGCTTGCCCCAGCGGACCAGCAGCCAGGCCCATTCGAACAGATGGCCGGGCTCGACGATGCGGCCGTCGCGGCCCGGGGCCGGCCGCCACTCGCCGTCGAAGAACTCGCGCAGATATCCCGTCTTCGGGTCGATGAAATGCGACAGCGCCAGCCCGGCGATCTCGTCGGCCAGGGCGTTCCAGGCCGCCTGGTCGGCGCCCCGGCCCAGCTCGACCCAGGCCAGCGACGCCTCGAACAGGTGCATGTGCGGGTTGGCCAGGAGCGGCAGCTTGCGCGGCGCCGCCTCCTCGAAGCCGCCCAGCGGGTGCTTCAGCGTTGTCTCCAGCCGCTGCCTGAGGCGCGTCGCCGCCGCGGCCAGCGGCGCCGGGTCGGCGACCACGGTGCCGGCGACGGCCAGCGCGAACAGGGCGAAGGCCTGGTCGTACAGCACCACGGTGTCGTCCAGCGTCGCCCCGTCCGGCCCGACCAGGGTGCGGAAGGTGCCGTCCGGCCGCTCATAGGCGCGGCGGAAGAACTCCAGGCCGTGCTCCACCGCCTGGCGCGACGGGCCGGTCCAGCCCAGCCGGCCGGCGACGGCGAAGGTGAAGACCTGCCGCGCCTGCACCCGGGCGCGCCGCGGCTCGAGGCAGGGGCTGCCGTCCAGCGCCAGACGCTCGTGGAAGCCGCCGCGTTCGCAGTCGGCGCCGGCCTCCCACCAGATCGGCAGGGCCTGCGTGGTCAGCCAGGTCGTCAGCCGGTCGCGCAGGCCCTGCAGGTTGGCCATCTGCTCGGTCGGGTTCGGGGTGCTCATCACATCGGCTCCAGCGGCAGGTCCCTGTCGTCAAATCGTCTGATTGTAGGCGCCCACTTCGGGATTCTCACGCAGCACGCCGTCCACGGCCCTGAACATCTCGTGCAGCCGGTCCTTGGACACCGGGCTCTCGACCACCACCACCAGCTCCGGCTTGTTGGAGGAGGCGCGGACCAGGCCCCAGGTGCCGTCCTCGGTCGTTACCCGGATGCCGTTGACCGTGACCAGGTCGACGATGCGGTGGCCGTCCAGCCCGCCATTGGCGGCGATCTCGCGGAAGCGCTTCTCCACCCGCTCGACGACGTCGTACTTCACCTCGTCGGCGCAGTGCGGCGACATGGTCGGCGACCCCCAGGTCTGCGGCAGGGCGCGGTAGAGGTCGGCCATGCTCTTGCCGGGGTTGCGGTCCATCATCTCGCAGACCGCGATGGCGGTGACCAGCCCGTCGTCATAGCCGCGGCCAATCGGCGGGTTGAAGAAGAAATGGCCGGATTTCTCGAAGCCGGCCAGGGCGTTCAGGTCGCGCACCCGGCGCTTGATGTAGGAATGGCCGGTCTTCCAGTAGTCGGTCTTCGCGCCCTGGGCCTGCAGCACCGGGTCGGCCGCGAACAGGCCGGTCGACTTGACGTCGACCACGAACTGGGCGCCCGGGTGCAGCGCCGACAGGTCGCGCGCCAGCATCACGCCGATCTTGTCGGCGAAGATCTCGTTGCCCTCGTTGTCGACCACGCCGCAGCGGTCGCCATCGCCGTCGAAGCCCAGGCCGAAATCGGCCCCGGTCTCGCGCACCTTGGCGGCAATGGCGTGCAGCATCTCCATGTCTTCGGGGTTGGGATTGTAGTTCGGGAAGGTGTGGTCCAGCTCGACGTTCAGCGGGATCACTTCGATCCCGATCGCCTCCAGCACCCGCGGGGCGAAGGCGCCGGCCGTGCCGTTGCCGCAGGCGGCCACGACGCGCATCTTGCGTTCGATCTTCCGGCCTTGGGTCAGCTCCCGGACATACTGCTCGGCGAAGCCCTCGACGAAGCGGTAGCCGCCGCCCGAACGCGGCACGAAGGCGCCGGACAGCACGATGTCGCGCAGCCGGCCCATCTCCTCCGGCCCGAAGGTGACCGGGCGGCTGCAGCCCATCTTCACCCCGGTCCAGCCATTGTCGTTGTGCGAGGCGGTGACCATCGCCACGGCGGGGACGTCGAGCGCGAACTGGGCGAAATAGGCCATCGGCGACACCGCCAGGCCGATGTCGTGCACGGTGCAGCCGGCCGCCATCAGCCCCTGCGCCAGGGCGATCTTGATCGCCATGGAATAGCCGCGGAAATCATGGCCGACCACCACCTCGGGCTTGACGCCCGCCTCGTGCAGATAGGTGCCGAGGCCGAGGCCCAGCGCCTGCACGCCCATCAGGTTCAGCTCCGGCGGCTTGTCCGATCCGGGATGCCCGAACCACCAGCGGGCGTCGTATTCGCGGAAGCCGGTCGGCTTGACCAGCGGCGTGGTCTCGAAGGCGTAGGTGTTCGGAACCAGCGACGCGGAAGGCTTGGGCAGCATCGGGAGATCCTCGGGGCGGCAGGGGAGGCGGGGGCAGGCAAAGGACATCCGACCGCCGACCCGGCGGTTCCGGATCGGCGTCAATGGCGAAGGCGGGGCCCTCGCAGCGGATCGATTGTCGATATCAGCCGGGATCCGGCGGCGCGGCCGGATCCCGGTTCAAAGGGTTCAGGCGTTCAGCGCTTCGCGGACCGGCTTGGACGGGCTGAACACCACCTTCTTCGAGGCGGCGATGGTGATCGGCGCCCCGGTGGTCGGGTTGCGGCTCTCGCGCTCCGGCCGGACCGCGACCTTGAAGCGGCCGAAACCCGAGATCGAGACCTGGTCACCCCGCGCGGCCGATTCGGTGATCGCCTGGAAGATGCTGGTGAGGATGCGCTTGGCCTTCACGCGCGACAGCTTGTGGTCCTGGGCCAGCTGTTCGATCAGCTCCGAGGTGTTCATCGACGATCCTCTAGATGGAAATGGGTGCCGCGCACCCGGTGGAAGGCATGGGGACGGCCCCATGCCCGTGGCGCATGCTCAGGCGAGCATGTCGGGACGGACGGGCGGAGGTCAGGGGAGCGGCGCGGGCAGCTCGTCATCCTCGTCCTCCTCGTCGAACTCGATCGGCGGCTCGTCATCCGCGGCGAAATCATCGGCCTTGAAGGCCAGGATGGTGTCGCGCACCGATTCGAAGGTCAGCAGCCGGGCGTCCGACAGGATCGCCCCGGTGTCGGCGAAGCGGCGCAGCATCCGCGGCCGCTTGGTGGTGAAGACCAGTGTCGCCTCCCGCCGCCGGGCATCGACCAGCTGCTCGCACCAGTCGCGGAAGCCGGGCGGGCCGCCGATCACCGATTCGTCGGCGAGATAGATGTCGAAGGGCAGGGCGTAGGCGGTGGTGAACAGCAGGCGGCTGCGCTTGTCGCCGGTGAGGCTCGAGAACGGCTTGTCGAAATCGGCGCCGATGCCGCTATGCGCCTCGACGAAGCGGATCACCTCGGTCGCGTCGGCGCCGTAGATGCGGGCGGTGAACCAGACATTCTCGCGCCCGGTCATGGTGCTGACGAAGGGACCGGCGGTGCCGACCAGGAACGACACCCGCCCCTGGCGCAGCACCCGGCCGGAATCCGGCGGGATGGAGCCGGCGATCAGGCGGATCAGCGTCGACTTGCCGGCGCCGCGCCGGCCCAGGATGCCGACGGTCTGCCCCGGCTCGAACACGGCGCTCAGCTCGTCGAGCACCAGCTTGCTGTGGCCGCTGCCATGCGACTTGTAGCGCTTGCTGACGCGGTCCAGCACGATCATCTCGCGGCCATCCGGCGGCGCCGCAGCGCCCGCTCCATGATCAGGCCCAGGAAGATCGACCCCAGCGCCCAGGACAGGAGGTAGGTCTTGTCCAGGCACATCGTCGGATAGGTCAGGTAGAAGCCGGTGCGGAACCATTCCACGCCGTGCAGCACCGGGTTCCAGACCAGCCAGTCGCGGATCTGCGCCGGCATGTAGTCGGGCACGTAGAACACGGCGCTGAGGAACAGCAGCGACCGGCCGAACACGCCGTAGACCACCGCCCACAGCCGGAAGAAGGTGCCGATCACGCCGTTGACGATGCCGACGCCGATCGCCGTGGCCGCGATCACCAGGAAGGCGGAGACCACCTTCAGCGGCTGGATCGGCGCCGCCTCCGGCACCCCCATGATGATGTGGATGAAGCTGAACAGCACGATCGCCACGACCGCGAGCTGCAGCGTCTCCAGGAAGGCGCGGGCCAGCAGCAGGTCCAGCGGCTTCACCAGCGGCACGCCCTTGGTCAGCCCGCCGCCGCGCAGCGCCGTCATCGCCTTGGAGGAGATGTGCATGAAGGTGAAGTACGGGATCATGCCGGTGCCGAGGAACAGCAGCATGCTGGTGCCGAAATCCGCCTGCCGGCCGATGGCGGAGAACACCGCCATCATCATCGACAGCTGCAGCATCGGCTCGAGCATCTCGAGCAGGTAGCTGAGGCGCGAATGCTTGGCGTGCATCCGCATCTCGCGCAGCATCAGCGACACCAGGACCCGGACCTGGACCGCCAGGGCCGTGCCGAGGCTGGGCCGCGCCAGCGCGGTCATGGCGCGGCTCCGGACGGGGGGGCGATCGTCGGCGTCATTCGGCCCGCCTCAGATCATGTGGTCGCGCACGGAATGGACCGTGAGCATGGTGATGGCCCAGGCGACGAAGGCGATCAGGAACACGATCAGCACGTCCTCGACCCGTTCCGGATACAGCGCGTACTCGGCTAGCTGCGGCTCGACATAGGGCATCAGATAGGTGCGGTCGGACATGGCGCTGCTGCGCACCTGGTCCAGCGCCGTCAGCATGTTCTGGTAGCTCTGCTGCGCGAATTGCAGCTCGAGCCGGATGTCCTCGTAGTCCGACAGCGTCGCGGCGTAGCCTTCCCGGGACGGGTCGTCGGCCGGGGCGGCGCCGGCGCCGAGCTCGCCCTCGATCTTGTTCAGCTGGTCCCGGGTCGCGGCGATGTTGTTCTTCAAGACCTTGATGGTCGGCGCGTCCGGCGACATGTGCGTCGACAGCGAGGTCAGCTGCGCCTCCATCTGCGCCAGGTTGGTGCGCAGCTGCAGCGACAGGCCGAGGGTGGAGGACGCGCTGGTCGACAGGTCGGGCGTCTGCTGCACGTTGCGGAACTGGCGCAGCTTGGCGGTGACCTCGCGCAGCCGGTCCTCGGCATTCTTGACGTCGCGCTCGGCGAAGCGGATCGAATCCTCGCGGGCGCGCTCGGCGATGCGGTTGACCAGGTCCTCGCTGGAGGCGATCAGCGCCTTGGCGACGCGCAGCGACTCTTCGGGCGTGAAGGCGCGGACCTGGACGATCGAGATGCCGGTCGACACGTCGAAGCTGGCGTCGACCCGGTTCTGCCAGTACTCCACCAGCTTCTCGATCGGCACGTTGGGGTCTAGCCGGGCCAGATAGTCGGCGTTCTTGTTGCTGTAGATCGCCCGCAGGTCGACCGTCTTCAGCAGGTCCGTCACTGCCTCGCGGCTGGTGATGTAGTCGGCGACGATGAAGTTGTCGCTGAACGCCGACAGCCGGGCCGACTGGCCCAGCGCGGCGCCGACCAGGTCGGTGGTGGCCGAGGACGCCGAGGCGTTCGAGGACTTCACCGCGAAGCGGAACTCGGAGACGTACTGGTCGGCGGCGAAGTAGAGGTAATAGGCGGCACCCAGCGCGGTCGGCAGCACCACCATCAGCAGCAGCGACAGCCAGAACCCGACCGACAGCCTGGCCTTGCGGCTGGGCAGCCGCAGCGTCTCGGCCTGGCTGTCGAAGCGGCGTTCGAGGGGCGTGCGCCGGGCCGTCGGCGGCGGCGCCGACCGCACCGCCGGCACGTCGCGGAAGCCGGTCACCAGCTCATCGGACGGCCGCCGCCGGCTGGGCAGCGAGGTGACCTTGGCATCGGCCGGGCCCGTCTCGGCCTCGGCCGGCGCCGCCGTGTCCTGATCGGGCGACTCTCCGCCGCGCCGGGCCGCCATCCGCGCCCGGGCCGCGCGCAGCTCGGCAATGGTCCGCCGCGACACCCGCGCATCCTGGGAAGCGTCCTGGGAGTCTGGGACCGATGCCTGCTGGTCCAGCTTTTCGGAGAGATCTTCCGAGGGGTTGTCCGGTGTCTTGCCCAAGCCATACCTCACGAGAGTCGTGGCGGCTGCGGTTCCGTTCGCTGCACCGCAGCATAGCAGAGAGGGTGCCCTGAGGAAACCTGCGAAACCACCAAACCTTGTTTCTCCGCCCTGGATTCTTCAACGAAACCTTTGATCGGCATCCGCCAGAACCGGCGTCCCGGTCGCCGCTTCCGGCTCCGCCAGGGCGGGCGCCCGTGCCCCGGCCGGCAGCAGCCGCCGGTACATCTCGGCCAGCCGGGCGCGGTAGCGTTCCGGCGAATACAGGGCCGCCTGGCGGGCGCCGCGCTGCGCCAGATCGCCGCGCAGCTCGGCATTGCCGTCGAGGGCGCGGATCGCGTCGGCCAGCGCGTAGGTGTCGTAGGGGTCGACCAGCAGCGCCGCGTCGCCCGCGACCTCCGGCACGGCGCCTTCGGTCGAGGCCAGCACCGGCGTGCCCAGGCGCATCGCCTCCAGCACCGGCAGGCCGAACCCTTCGTACAGCGACGGGAAGGTCACCGCCTTGGCGCCGCGGATCAGGCTGACCAGGAGCGGGAAGGGGGCGTAGTCGATGCGCAGCACCCGGTTGCGGGTGAAGGTCAGGGTGTCGACCTGCTCCAGGTAGCGGATGGTCGAATCGTTCAGCAGCTTCAGCTCCTGGTCGGTCTTCCAGGCCAGCTTGCCGATGATCACCAGCGGCGTCTTGATCTGGCTGCCGAGATAGCTCTCGATCAGCCGGCCGATGTTCTTCTTCGGCTCGATTGCGCCGAAATAGAGCAGGTAGCCCTTGTAGGTCAGGTTGAAGGTGCCCTCGACCTCGCGCTTGACCGCCTCCTCCGGCTTCTCGGCGTATTTCGCCGGGATGTCGACCGCCTGGTAGGTGTTGGTGATGCGCTCCTCGGGGTAGCCGAACAGGTCGACGATGTCGCGCTTCGAGGTCTCCGACACCGTGACGATGTGGTCGGCCTTCCGCAGCAGCATCCGGGTCAGCCGGTGGTAGCGGCGCTTGTTGTCCAGCGTGGTGTAGGGCAGCCGCAGCGGCACCAGGTCGTGGATGGTGTAGATGTTGCGGGCGCCGGCCATGCGCAGCGGCAGCGGATAGGTCCAGTGCATCAGCTGCGGCGCGTCGCGCAGCGTCACGGTCATCCGGTTGCGGTAGATGGCGAAGTGCCGGTAGGCGCGGTTCCACAGGTCCGGCACCGAGCTGATGCTGTCGTAATAGGGCATCCGCGACCGGTAGGTCCGGGCGATCACCTTGCCGGTGATCGGCACCGGCTTGGCCCGCACCCCCGCCGGCGAATGGATCAGCTCGTTGACGTAGCGCAGGAACTCCAGCCAGCGCGGCGGCTCGCCGACATTGGTGGGGTCGAAGAAGGCGATCTCGCGCAGCAACTGCTGGGTGCTCGGGGCCGCCTTGCCGCCGTACAGCACCTCGGTCCGGTAGCCGAGATTGTGCAGCTCGTAGCTGAGGTTGCGGGCATAGGTCGCCACCCCCGTCCCGGTTTCGAGGCCGAGATTGTAGCCGTCGATCATGATCGTCTGAGGCGTCACGGCGTGGTCCTGCTGTCCTGCGACTCGAAGCGAAGGCTCCGGCACACCCCGATGGCGGTGCGCTGTATCGGAACACAGCTGCGACCGTGCCGCCATCAGAGATTTGGCATGCCCCTATAGATATAAAACCTAAAGAGGTCCACGAAAACCGGAATTTCAGGTTCGCGATCCTGAAGGCCGCACGGTGCCTTAGATTCAGGACACAAAAGTGAAAGCGAGAGGGAACGTAACGTTGGCTCGCGGGTTCGAAATCTGGTATGCAACCAAGCATTCGCGCTCCGGCGCATAGCAGAGAGACGACGGCTCCATGACCTGGCGACTGGCTTGGCTCGTTCCTGCCGTTCTCGCGCTGCCCGCCTGTGGCGAGCTGCCGAGCAACGGTCCCCTGGCGGGCCAGATTCTGGCGTCGGGCGAGAAGGCGTCGGCGGCGGAGGCGGCCAAGGAGGTCGACACCCGCTACGCCATCGTCGATCTCAACGAGACCACGATCGCGGCGTTCAGCCGGGCGCCGCGCCCCAGCCTGATGCAGCGCTTCGGCGACAAGGCGCCGGCGCCGTCGCAGCAGATCGGCGTCGGCGACACCGTCTCGGTGTCGATCTGGGAGGCGGGCACCGGCCTGTTCGCCGCCGGTGGCGGCGGCGCCGTCACTCCGACCGGCGATAACGGCGCGCACAGCGTCACTTTGCCGCCCCAGGTCGTCGACCAGCGCGGCAACATCTCCGTGCCCTACGCGGCGACGCCGATCCGCGCCGTCGGCCGGACCCCGACCCAGGTCGCCGATGCGATCGAGAAGGCGCTGACCAGCCAAGCCAGCCAGCCGCAGGTGATCGTGACGGTGCCGGAATCGGCCTCGGCCTCGGCCTCGGTGCTGGGCGACCAGACCGGTGCCGCGCGGGTGCCGCTCAACATCCGGGGCGAAAGGCTGCTCGACGTCGTCGCCCAGGGCGGCGGCATCCGGTCGCAGCCGGCCGAGACCTTTATCACCCTGACCCGGGCCGGAGTGTCGGAGACGGTCGGCCTTCCGACCCTCCTGCAGAACCCGGCCGAGAACATCTATATCCAGCCCGACGACACCATCTACGTCACCCGCCGGCCGCAGACCTACACGGCTCTGGGCGCGGTCAGCAGCTCCGGCGAGCTGCCGATCGACCAGGAGCCGTTCACCCTGGCTCAGGCATTGGGCCGGTCCGGCGGGCTGGCGCCGAACGCCGCCGACGCCAGCGCCGTCTTCGTCTTCCGCTTCGAATCGCGGGCGGTGTTCCAGTCGATGCGGCCGACCTCGCCGCTGCTCGCCGCGCGGCAGCCGGTGCCGGTGGTCTACCGCCTCAGCTTCGAGGACCCGCGCGGCTTCTTCTACGCCCAGCAGTTCCCGGTGCGCCCCCGCGACCTGATCTATGTCGGCACCGCGTCCTCGGTCGAATTCCTGAAGTTCCTGTCGGTGGTGCGCGGCGCGATCTCGGTCGGCACCCCGGCGACCACGGTGGTCTCGGGCGGCGGCTGAGGCCGGCCGCGGGGGGAGGCGGCGTCATGCCGGTCGTGCCCGAGCTGATCGGCCTGGCCGGCGGCGCCGTCGCCTGGGAGGCGGTGGACGCCCTGGCCCGGCCGCGGCGGGGGATCTTCGGCGGCAGCCCTGCCGCCATCCCCGGCCGGGCGATCGTGTCCCTGCTGCTGCTCGGCGCCTGGCTCGGCCTGTTCGGCCGCTTCTGGTTCGCGCTGGCCGCCAGCCTCGTCACCCTCGCCATCCTGGTGGCGATCTCGAACGCGAAGCGGCGCAGCCTCTACGAGCCGCTGGTGTTCTCGGACTTCGCCTTCATCCTGCCGATGCTGCGGCATCCAAGCCTGTTCTATATCGAGCGGCGCGAGGGCTCGGCCCTGATCGGCGGCGCCGCGCTGCTGGTCGCGGTGATCGCCGCCTGGGTCGGGATCGAGCCGCGCAGCCTTCCCGTGCCGGCGCAGCTGGCGCTGCTGGCGGGCGAGGCGGCGCTGCTGGGCGTCGCGGCCTTCGTTCCCTGGCCGAAGGCGCTGACCTTCGCCGATCCCTGCGACCCGCGCGACACGATCCGGCGCTTCGGCCTGGCCCTGTCGCTGCCGACCGCCTGGCTGCGCTGGCGGGGCGAGGGCCGCCGGCCCTTGCCTGCGCCGCCGTCGGACGATCCCCGGGAGGATGTCGACGCCGTGGTCGTGGTGCAGTCCGAATCCTTCATGGACCTGCGCCGCATCGGCATCGCGACGGAGCTGCCGGAGTTCGACCGGCTCAGGCCCCGCGCCCTGGCGCACGGCCTGCTCGAGGTGCCGTGCTTCGGCGCCTACACGCTGCGGCCGGAGATCTCGGCGATCACCGGCCTCGGCGCGGAGGAGCAGTCCTTCGACGGCCTCCATCCGTATCTGCGGCCGCGGCGCTTCGCCCCGTCCTCGCTGGCGGCGGCGCTGCGGCGCCGGGGCTGGCGCACGGTGTTCCTGCACCCCTATGACGAGCGCTTCTTCCGCCGGCGCGAGGCGATCCCGGCGCTCGGCTTCGAGCGCTTCATCGGCCGGCGCGACCTGCCCGATGCCGAACGCTGCGGCTACTACATCTCCGACGCCGCGGTGGCCGGGGTGATCGAGGACGAGCTGCGGCGGGCACGGGCGGACGGGATGCGGCTGTTCCTGGTCTGCGTCACCATGGAGGCGCACGACCCCTACCGCCCCGGCCGCGTGCCGGGCAAGGACTCGCCGCTGCAGCAGTATCTGCACCATATCGGCCACGCCGATGCGATGCTGGCCCGGCTGGCGGCGCATTTCGACTCGGCGGCGGAACGGGTGCTGCTGGCCTTCTACGGCGACCACGCGCCGGTGCTGCAGGAGGTGGATCCGGAGCGCGAGCGGCGCACCGATTTCATGATCCTGGACTGCGGCCGCGCCGCGCCCCGGGAAAGCGGCGGGAGCGTCGCCCCGGTGCAATGGCGGCCTGAGCAGATCAACCGCTTCATCCGCTCCTGGCTGGGCAGGGACTCCCTCGAGGCCGCCGCACAAGGAACCGAGGTCGCGCACGATCCGTCGTAAGAGGAGCAACTCCAGGGGAATTGTCCATGCTGACCCTCGATCGGCGCTTCACCTTCCGCGGCCAGAGCGTGGCCTGGGGTGCGATCGGCGACGGGCCGCCGCTCGTCCTGCTGCACGGCACCCCGTTCTCGTCTCAGGTCTGGCGCCGGATCGCGCCCTTGGCCGCGACGCGCCGGAGGGTCCATGTCTTCGACCTGCTGGGCTACGGGCAATCGGAGCAGCGCGACGGCCAGGACGTGTCCCCGGCCGTGCAGACCGCGCTGTTCGCCGCGCTGCTGCACGAATGGGGGCTGCAGGACCCGGAGGTCCTGGCCCATGATTTCGGCGGCATGGCCGCGCTGCGGGCGCATTACCTCGAAGGCTGCCGCTACCGTCGCCTGACCCTGGTCGATCCGGTGGCGCTGCCGCCCTCCGGCTCTCCCTTCTTCCGCCACGTCGCCGCGCATGAGCAGGCCTTCGCCGGGCTGCCGGACTACGCCCATGACGCCCTGCTGTGCGCCTATATCCAGGGCGCGGCGCACGCTCCGCTCACCGAAGCGGCGATGGCGATCCACATGCGGCCCTGGCAGGGGGAGGTGGGGCGGCCCGCCTTCTACCGGCAGATCGCGCAGATGCACGACCGCTATCTCGAGGAGATCGCGCCGTCCTACGGCCCGATGGACTGGCCGGTCGAGATCCTGTGGGGCGAGGAGGACGCCTGGATCCCGATCGCCCAGGGCGAGCGGCTGGCGGCGAAGCTGACCGGCGGGGCGCTGACCCGCGTCCCCGAATCCGGCCATCTCATGCAGGAGGACGCGCCCGAGGCGATCGTCGCGGCCCTGTTCCGGGGGATGTGACCGGCTGCATCAGAGACCGTTTGGAAAATGCGCTGGCGTGAGTCGGCTGGCGGTGGTTTCGAGAACCGGAGCGCAGCGCACGTTTGGTGCGTGAGCACCGGAAGCTTCGAGTCCGCCGCCAGACGGCCGCGCCAGGTGCATTTACAGGCGGTCTCTCAGCAGATGCTGTACTTCCGGCGCACATCTTCGACGACGTCGTCGAAGATGTCGAAGTGCCGGTCCCAGGTCGGCGCCTTGAAGCGCGCCAGCCGCGCCATCTGCGCCTGGCGGCGCGGCGAGTTCGGCTGGGCGTATTCCGTGATCATGTCCATCCAGCCCGGACCGTCGAGCGGGTCGAGATATTCCGGGATGCCGCTGCCGAGCTCATGGAACACCGGCAGGTCGGAGCAGATCACCGGCACCGAGCAGGACAGGCCCTCGACCAGCGGCAGGCCGTAGCCCTCGGCGAAGGACGGGAACAGCACCGCGCGGGCGCCGATCATCAGCCGGTGCAGCACCGCGTCGGGCACCCGGCCGCATTCGATGACATGGTCCGAGATCTGCTCGCAGCGCTCGATCATGTCGATGACGTTCTCGTTCTCCCAGCCGCGGCGGCCGACGATCACCAGCTTCGGCGCCGCCTTGCCCAGCTTCTGCACCAGGGCGCGCCAGACCTGCAGCATGAACAGGTGGTTCTTGCGCGGCTCGATGGTGCCGATGATCAGGAAATAAGGCTCGCTCTCCAGGTCGTTGACCTTCTGCGGCGCGAAGCGGCGGTCGACCCCGAGCGGCGCGACGAACACGTCGTCCATGCTGCCGTGGTGGCGCTGCACATGCTTCAGCAGGTCGCGCTTGGTCTGCTGCGAGTTGACGATGGTCGCGGCGGCGGTGGTCGAGATCGCCTCGATCCGGGCGACGTGCCGTTCGGCATGGCCGGGCCGGACATATTCCGGATGGTCGATCGGGATCAGGTCGTGCACCAGGTAGATCGGCGCCAGCTTGCGGCGCGACACCAGGCGCTGCAGCGTCGCCGGCTGGTGCAGCCCTTCATGCGAGACATTGACGTAGATCGCCTGCTGCCGCCGGGCGCTGATGCTGATCATGCGCGACAGCAGCCCGCGGGCGCCGAGCAGGGCGTCCATGCCGAGCTGCAGCAGCGGCGCGGAAGGCTTGGGCGTGAAGGCCGGGGCCGTCACGGCCCGGCCGTTGCCGAACTGCTCCGCCGGCACGCCGATGAAGCGGGCGATCCGCTCCGCATCGCTGCTGCGGATGCGGTGGGCGCCGTAGCTCCAGCGCTCCCACCGGCTGGCGACGAACTGGGCGAAGGCGGGGGTCGAGAGCTGCCAGTAACGCGACCGCCAGCGGGCGATGAACTGGACGTCGCCCGGATAGCGCTCCAGCATGTGCCGGCCATAGGTGAGCTCGACGCGATCGACGCCCGTCGGCGTCGCACTGCCGGATCGGCGCACCAGCCGGGTCACGTCGAACAGGATCTGGTCTTGAGCCATACGTCCTGCTCCTCTGCAAGCTGTCGTCCGGCCGCCGGAACCGGCGGCACGGTCGTCAAAGGGAAACCATCGTCCGGACCGAAACCTGTCGGGACGTTACGCTCCCCCTGGTCTGCCGGTGCCCGGATCGTGCGATCCTTGTCCGACGGCATGACGGCTTTTGCGACGACCGCCTGTGCATGAACCCGAAACCAAGTCCCGGGTAAGCTATCATCAGTTTCGAAGCAATAGGAAATCTTTTTTGCGTCGCAAAATATCTGACAAGATGAGCGATAAAATCTGTAAAATCCAAGCGAAACGAAGCCCTGCGGCGAGGCTTCGCGCGAGCGGCCGCCTTTGTCGCGGCCCCGTGCCTGCGGCGTCGGAATGCGGTAACTAGGAGGGCGAAGCGAATCGCGTCTCCCAAGGTTTCGCAGGCGGCTCGGCCGCCCCGCCCTGCCCATCGGAGAGATCGGAATGAGCCTGTCCGTCGCCCAGCGTCTGCACCGCCTGGAAAGCCGCATCGCCGAGATCCTGTGCTGGCGGGAGCGGGCGAGCGAGCCGATCGGGGGCTGGCGCTGCGACGGCCGGCCCCTGTCGCTCGGCGATCCCTGGCCGCACAAGGAAGGCGTCCTGGCTTTCACCGCCGAAGCCGAGGTTCCGGCCGCCTGGCCGCTGGATGACGTCCGGCTGCATCTCGATGTCGGCGGCGAAAGCCTGCTGACGCTGCATGAGGACGGCGCCGGGCCGACCCGCTTCGGCCTCGACATCAATCACCGCGAATTCCCGCTGCGCGCCCGCCGGGTCCGGATCGAGACCGAGAGCGTGCCGCGCCTGCCCTTCGGCCAGCCGGTGCACCACCCGCGCCTGGCCGAGGCCCGGCTGGTCTGGATCGACCCGGCGGTGCACCGCCTGGCGCTGCTGCTGCGCCAGGTGTGGGAGGCGGCGCTGGCGCTGGAGGGGCACGAGGCGGTGCCGCATCTGCTGGCGGCGGCCGAGGCGGCGCTGCGGTCGCTCGACTGGCCGTCGGCGACAGGATCCTATCTCGCCCGCACCGCGCCGCTGCCGCAGCAGCAGGCGATCTGGCGCCTGCCCGAGCTCGACCCGCAGCCGCCGGCGCTGGGCGAGGCGGAGCGGGCCTCGGCCGTCGCGGCGCATGACGGGCTGGCGGCGGCGCTGCGCGGGCTCAAGGAGCGCTTCCCGCCGCAGGGCAGGCTCGCCATCACCGGCCACGCCCATATCGACCTGGCTTGGCTGTGGCCCTATGCCGAGACAAGGCGCAAGGCCCGGCGCACCTTCCACACCGCCCTGCGGCTGATGGAGCAGTTCCCCGGCTTCGTCTTCAACCAGTCGACCGCCGCCTATTACGCCCAGGTCGAGGCCGACGACCCGGACCTGTTCGCCGCGATCCGCAGGCGGGCGGCGGAGGGGCGCTGGGAGACGATCGGCGGGCTGTGGGTCGAGCCCGACACCAACATGCCGACCGGCGAAAGCCTGGTTCGTCAGGCCCTCTACGGCCAGCGCTATTTCGAGCGCGCCTTCGGCCGCCGCCACACCGTGTGCTGGCTGCCCGACTGCTTCGGCTTCTCGCCCGCCCTGCCGCAGATCCTGCGCCAGGGCGGCATGGACAGCTTCTTCACCATCAAGGTGAATTGGTCGGAGACCAACCGCTTCCCCTATGACCTGTTCCAGTGGGAAGGCCTCGACGGCAGCCGGGTCCTGGCCCACACCTTCGACAACCCGATCCAGGGCTACAACGGCACCATCCGGGCCGATTGCGTGCTGCCGACCTGGCGCAACTTCCGGGGCAAGACGGCGCATGACGAAAGCCTGCTCGCCATCGGCTTCGGCGACGGCGGCGGCGGGGTGACGCCGGAGATGCTGGAGCGCCAGGCCCAGCTCGCCGACTTCCCGGCGCTGCCGGAGCTGCGCCCGGCGCGGGTGGAGGAGTTCTTCGGCCGGATCCGGGACCGGGCGGCGGTCGAGGAGCTGCCGGTCTGGCTGGGCGAGATCTATCTCGAGCTGCACCGCGGCACCCTGACCAGCCAGGGCCGCACCAAGCGTCTGAACCGCCAGGCCGAGCGGGCGCTGCTGGCCGCGGAGGTCGCCGGCAGCCTGGCGACGCTGCTCGGCGGCCCTGCCTTCGACAGCCTGGAGCCGGCCTGGGGCGGCCTCTTGAAGAACCAGTTCCACGACATCCTGCCCGGCTCCAGCATCCGTGAGGTCTATGAGGATGCGGAGCGCGAGCTGGCGGCGGCGCGCGACGCCGGCCTCGACCGCCAGGCCGAGGCGATGGCGGCGATCGCCGCCGCCCTGCCGGCGGGCGGCACGGCCGACGCGCTGGTGGGGGTGAACCCCGACCTGTCGCCGCGCCCGCTGCGGCTGGAGCTCGACGGCCGGGCCGCAGCGCCCGACCTGACCGTGCCGCCGCTCGGCATCGTCGTGCTCGACCGGGCGGCATTGCGACCGGCGCCCGGGCTGTCGGCCGGGTGGTCGACCACGGGCAGCCATCTCGAGAACCGCTTCCTGCGGGCCGAGATCGGCGCCGACGGCACCATCGCCCGCCTGCTGCACCAGCCGACCGGCCGCGACGCGCTGGCCGGGCGCGGCAACCAGGTGTGGCTCTACCCGGCCGACAAGCCGCGCAGCTGGGACGCCTGGGACATCGAGGCGGATTACGACCGCCAGGGCTTCGAGCTGACCGGGCTGGAGACGTCGGAGCTGGTCGAGGACGGGCCGGACCGGGCGGCGCTGCGGCTGGTCCGCCGCTTCCGCGATTCGACCGTCACCCAGACCCTGACGCTATGGGCCAATTCCCCGCGGCTCGACATCCACACCCGGCTCGACTGGCACGACCGCCGGGTGCTGCTGCGCGCCTTGGTGCCGGTCGCGGTGCGGGCGGAAACGGCGAGCTTCGAATGCGCCTTCGGCGTGGTGCGGCGGCCGACCCACCGCAACACCTCCTGGGACCAGGCCAGGTTCGAGGTGCCGGGCCACCGCTTCGCCGACCTGTCGGAGCCGGGCTTCGGCGTCGCCCTGCTGAACGACGGCAAATACGGCCACAGCGCGCTCGGCAACGTGCTGGGTCTCAGCCTCGTCCGCGCGCCGATCTACCCCGACCCGCTGGCCGATGAAGGCGTGCAGGAGTTCACCTATGCGATCCTGCCGCATCAGGGTAACTGGCACGAAGGCGGGGTGCGCGAGGCGGCGGAGGACCTGAACCAGCCGCTGCTGGCGCTGCCGGCGCGCGGCCTCGCGGCCGGGCTGCACACGCCGCTGATGGTCTCCGGCATCAAGGCCGGGCTCGCCGCGCTGAAGCCGGCGGAGGAAGGGGAGGGGCTGGTGCTGCGCCTCTACGAGCCGGCCGGCGCGCGCGGTCCGCTGTCGATCACGGTGCCGGAAGGCTGGCGCCTGGGCGAGGCGGTGTCGCTGCTGGAGGAGCCGGCGCCGCGCGGCCGGCCGCATGACCTCGAGCCGTTCGAGCTGCGCAGCTGGCGGCTGCGGCCGGGGCGCTGACGACAAAGAAGCGCCCGGCCCGGACCAGTGCTGGGGGAGAGGCCGGGCCGGGCATCGGTGCCGGCTGCTGAGGGGCGGCGCCGGAGCTCATCCGGCCATGGCCGGCCCTGCCTGTCCGCTTGCCGATCGGCAAGGCGGCGCGGACGACCGCTCAGCGCCGCGGTTTCGGCTTCTCCGGCGCCGAGCGGCGATCCTCCCCGGCGCCGGCGGTGCCGGGGTTGAAGGAGGGCGGATCGCTCGCGTCCATGCTCTCGGCCGAGGCTTCGTCGACCTTCCGGTTGGCGGTCTTCCGGTCCTGCGGCGGCCGCTCCTCGATGGGCTTGCGGGGCGTCGTCATGCTGGCCTCCACGCTGCGTCGTCAACGCAACGGCAGCGGCGAGACCGGGGTTCCGTCGGCGGGGCCTGCAAATAGGGGGGCTGGCAACCCTGTATGGGCGGCCCGCTTCGGTCCAAGCTGACTCAGGTGCCTTCCGTCGATGACGGCGCCCGGCCCGGCCCGGGGCTCCCCCCACCATGCTTCGGGCCGGGCTCTTTTGTTTCCGGCATCGTCACGATCGTCATCCCGGGGGCGGTGCAGCGCGAAGTGGTGCACCGCAGAACCGGGATCTCTTCGACGATGGCAGCGGGATCCCGTGTCCGCGCAGCGGCACTGCGCGCCGCAGCGCGCACGGGATGACGATCACTTGGCTCACCGTATCAAATCCGAAAATTCTCAATGAGATAATCCACGAACGCTTTCACGCTCAGCGCGAGGGTTTTGCGCGTCCGAAACAAGGCGTGAATGTCAGCTCGATCGCGATGGACCTCAGGTAGCATCCGCTCAAGCCGGCCATCTTTTACATCGGCCGATGCCAAGAAAGTCGGCAGCCAGCCGATACCGGCACCGCCACTCAAAACGGTCCGCAGCGCCGCAGGATCGTTGATCGATAGACGCGGCGTTACCTCGAGCTCAGTGCTTCCTTCCGGCGTTTCGACTGTCCAGCGTTTCGGGCCGGGCAAGCCGCCTTTATCGACAATGTCGTGGTGCGCGAGATCGCCGAGGCTCTCGGGTTGGCCCCTCCGCGCCAGATATGCCGGACTGGCGAACAATCCAAACACCACATGACCGAGCTTGCGGGCGGTGAGGCTCGAATCCTCCAGGCGGCCGACGCGAATAGCAACATCGAATTCCTCGCCGATGACGTCGACGCGGCGATTTTCCAGCTCCAGCGAGAGCTGCACCTCAGGATATCGTTCGAGGAAGCCTGGGAGCAGCGGCGCCACCAACGCATGGCCCGATGTAAAGGGCGCGCTGACACGCAGAAGCCCGCGCGGTACGGCATTGAGCCGACCGACGGCGGCTTCCGCATCCGCCAAATCGCCGAGAATGCGCTGTGCATGCTGCAGGAGAAGCCGTCCGCTGTCGGTCAGCGTCAGCCGGCGGTTTGAGCGCAGTATCAGCGTCACACCAAGGCTTGCCTCCAGCCGCGCAAGGTCGCGGCTGACCGTGGATTTTGGCTTGCCGAGCGACCTGGCAGCGGCGGTGACGCTCTTCAACTCCGCGATCTTCGCGAACAGTCGCACCTGGTTGAGATCGGAAATGAGGTGTTCGCCCATGGGAACATGATGTTCCTGTTCGGCGGAATTGTCCACTCCGTGGAACGCCAATAGATCTGGGGACGTTCCATCCAGGAGACCTTCAGATGACAGGCAAAACAACCGTTCTTCTTGCCGGCGCGACGGGCATGCTGGGCACAAAGGTGGCCGACAGGTTGCTCGACCGCCCTGAGGTCGAACTCAGGGTGTTGGTTCGCAAACGGACGCTTGAGGCTGGTACGAGAAAGGCGGAGCTCGAGCGCCTGACCAGCCGCGGGGCGACGATCCTGGAGGGCGATCTCGCCGAGCCCGCCAGCCTTGTCGCCGCGACCCGCGCCGTCGATGTCGTCATCTCGACGGTGCAAGGCATGCGCGAGACGATCGTTGATGGCCAGCTTGCTCTGCTCGACGCTGCCAAGCGCAACGGCGTGCGGCGCATCATTCCGTCGGACTTCGCCATTGACCTGTTCAAGCTGGAGGCCGGCAGCCATCCCATGCTGGACTGGCGACGCGAGGCCGACGAAGCGATCGCCAAAAGCGGCCTCGAGCATGTCCATGTGCTCAACGGCGCCTTCCACGAAGTCGTAATCGCCCCCTTTTTCCAGGTTTTCGATCTGGAAGCCGGTAAGGTCAGCTATTGGGGCGATGGCGACGCTGTTTTTGACGTCACCACCGTAGCCGACACGGCGCTCTACACAGCGGCGGCGGCCCTCGACCCCGATCTGCCGAGGGGCAAGCTGTCTGTCGCTGGTGACCAGATCACGATGAACCAGGCTATTGCAGCGGCTGAAAAGGCTTTCGGCCGCCGATTTGAGGTGCGGCAACTCGGCACGGTCGCGGAGCTGGAGCGCTGGATCGCGAATACAAGGTCGGCCAACGCCGATTTCTGGGCGCCGATTGCCGCCCAGTACCAATGGGCGATGGTGTCGGGGAAGGCGAAGCTGACCGACCTCGGCAATAGTCGCTATCCCGACATCGTGCCAACCTCGTTCGCCGACTTTCTGGCCGAGCGGGCGCGCAATCTTTGAACGGGGGGAACAATCACCGTCCGCGGGAAAAAATGAAAGCGTGGCGCATCCATGCTATGGCGGTCCCGAGACCTTGGTCTGCGAGGACGCGCCGATTCCCGAAATCGGTAGCAATGGTGTGCTGATCCGGACGCATATGGTTCACGCAATGTTCATTGCTTAACCGCCTGCACCTCGTTCATGATATGTTCTATGGACACAGGCGCGGACTCCGATCTCGACATCCAGGCCACCTGCCGCAGCCTCGCGCTGCAGCAGGTCCGGATGCTCACCCGCCTGGCCGAGATCGCCATGCAGCTGGCCGAGGCCGAAGGCACCCGCGCCATTGAAGCGCAGGCCGGGCCGCCCAGCCCGAGGCCGACGAAGCTTCGGTGCAGGCGGCCCGGGCCGAGGCGCAGGAGGCCGGGATGGCCTTCGGCCGCTTCTCCCGCTCGGTGCAGCGCTCGCTCGACCTCCGCTCCCGCGCCGCCGCCGACCTCTGCGCCCGCGACGGGGCCG